>JAVBVM010000114.1:0-35434 GCA_031554295.1 Desulfovibrionaceae bacterium
TGGCCATGGTGGGGGGCGGGGTCGGTTTCGGGGCCGGGCCCTATGTGGTCGTCTGCCTGGGCGCTCTTCTGTGGGGTGGGGGGTTGGTCTGCCATATAAAGCGTGGTTCTGATAAATGGGGTAGGTTAAAAAAACGGCGGCAATCCCGAAGGGGGCCGCCAACGCCCGAAGGCCGTTCGTGAAAGGCCGGCCCCGCGCGGAACCGGCCGGGGAACGCTCAGGGGAAGATCTTGTCGATCTTCTGCTTCATGGTTTCCGGGGTGAAGGGCTTCACGATGTAGTTGGAAACCTTGGCCTGCACCGCTTCGATGATATTTTCCTGCTGCGCTTCGGCCGTGACCATCAGGAAGGGAATGTCCGCGAACTCCTCGCTGGCCCGCACCTTGCGCAGCAGCTCGATACCGGTCATCTGCGGCATGTTCCAGTCGGACACTATAAATTCGATCTTGTCCTTGTTCAGGACTTCCCAGGCCGTGGTGCCGTCATCGGCCTCCACCATGTTGGTGAAGCCGAGCTGACGGAGAATGTTCTTGACGATGCGGCGCATGGTGGAGAAGTCATCGACCACCAGAACTCGCATGTTGGGATTGAACGGCATTACAACGCTCCTCTCTATTTTCGGCGCACCGCGCCTTCTCACAGCCCGCACCAGGGGCCTTGTCCTGAAACTACCAACTCGCGGCGGGTCAAACTGAATCAGGTCGACCAGGACCGCGCTCGCTGACGCCGCCTATGCTTCCTCGCGGGCGGCCGCCGGGCCGTAGCGGCCCGAAAATTCCCGGCGCAGGCGAAGCAATGCCTGGGAATGCAACTGCGATACCCGCCCTTCGGTTATCCCCATAACTTCGGCGGTTTCGCGCATGTTCAATTCTTCCGCATAATATAGCGACAATACCAGTTTCTCTCGGGGTGTCAATTCGTCTATCAAAGCCGCCATCTTCTCTGTCAGCTCCAACTGGGCGGCGGCGCGCGCCGGGTCGGAATCCGAACTGCCGGCCACATCCGGGCCCAGCGTCTCCTGCAGGGCGTCGAGCGAGAGGCAGAGCTGATTTTGCAGCGCTTCCAGCCCGTCGCGCACGTCCTGCAAGTCCAGGCCGGTGGCTTCCTGCAATTCCTGCTCGGTCGGGGCGCGGCCCAGTTTGTGCTCAAAATCCTGGATCACCTCGTCCAGCTTGCGCACGCGTTGGCGCAAGCTGCGCGGAAACCAGTCCAGGCGGCGCAGTTCGTCCAGCATGGCGCCCCGGATGCGGTTTTCCGCATACGTGTCAAAGCGCACGCCCTGGCTGGCCCGGTATTTGCCGAACGCCTCCATCAGGCCCAGGGTGCCGGCGCTGATAAGCTCGTTCAGTTCCACGCTTTTCGGCAAGCGGCCCTTCAGGCGCAAGGCGAGAAAGCGCACTTTCGGCGCGTAATGGCGCACCAGGCGTTCCTGCTCGGCATGGCCGAACTCGGCCCAGACCCGGTTGCCGGACTCCAGAACTTCCCAGGGCTCAGACCCGGAAGAGGAGTTTTTTCCAGAAAAATTTGATGTTTCCATCAAGGCTCGCCGCCGGTTCCCACGATTGCACGTTTTTCGCCAGCTTCCGCAACGCCATGCTTGCCGGGCTTTGCGGGTCCGCCACACTAAACGGCACCTGCCTGCTCACGCCTCGGCGCACGCAGATGTCCTTCGGAATAAATCCTGCGAAATCGAGCGACACTCCAGTCAAAAAGTGGTCGCAGGCCATGTAGAGCCGCGTGAACACGTCCTTGGCCGAACGTTCGTCATCGGCCAGGTTGACCAGCACGCGGAAGCGGCCCACCTCGTGCTTCAGTTGCATGACCTTGATCAACGCGTAGGCGTCGGTCAGGGCGGTCGGCTCGGGCGTGAGCACCACCAGGCGCTCTTGCGCGGCCAGGTTGAAGTACAGCACGCTGTCGTTGATCCCCGCTCCGGTATCAACTATCAGATAGTCCAGATCGTTTTCAAGTGCGTCCATGGCCTCCAAAAGTTCGAGCTTCTGGCCGGTGTCGAGCGAAAGCATGTCGCTCACCCCGGAGGAGGCGGGCAGAATTTTAAAGCCGTAGGGCGTGTCGCACAAAATGTCGCTTACGGCCACGCCTTCGCTGAACAGGTGGAAGATGTTGCGCTCGGGCGTCATGCCCAGCAGCACGTCCACATTGGCCAGGCCGAGGTCGGCGTCCAGCAGGATCACCCGCTTGCCCGCGGCCGCCAGCTGGCAGGCCAGGTTGACCGCGATGTTCGTTTTGCCGACCCCCCCCTTGCCGGAGGTCACGGAGAAAACCAAAGGCAACGTGCTCATATGCGCTCCTTGAATCGCGCCGGGGCATGCCCCGAAATTCCCCTTGCCCGCGCTTCGGCTGGGCGGCTGTTCGATTTAGGGGAATTGATGTTTAAATATCAGCCGCCACACATACGCCCCATAGGCGGGGACCAGGGTGTCGGTAATGCCAGGACCGTAGGAAAGCGCACAGATCGGCAGCCCGGAGACCGCTCCGGCGTTGATGATCGCGCCGTAGCCGCTGGCTTCGTCCAATTTGGTCCAGATGATGCTGGTATTGCCGCCTTCCTCGCCGTCATGACGGTAGCGGCGTAAAAATTCGGCCTGCTGCCCGCCGCCGGACAGGGGCGACAGCGTGAGGTGCACGGCAATGCCCGAGCCGGTCAGACCGATGCGCTCCAACTGGTCGGCCAGGGTCTGGCCGCGCCCGGCGCCGGGCAAATCGACAATCACCTTGCCGCCCGCACCGTTTTCGTTGCTCCAGGCGCGCAGGGCCTCGAGGCACTGGTCGGCCTCGCCGGCCTCGGCGTATTCCATGGCCGAAAGCTCGGCGTAATGGCGCAGCAGCAGGCGGCCGCCGGCGCGCTCGCTGTCGGCGTTCAGGAACAGGATGGGCAGATGCGGGTCTTCCTTGCGCAAGGTCAGGGCCAGACGCAGGGCGCAGGTGGTTTTGCCCGCGCCGAAGGGCCCGGCCAGCACGTGGATTTCCTGCGGCCAGCTTTCCAGGCCCCAGGGCCGCACCGGCACCAGGTCGGACAGCGGCTCAAGCACCGAAAGCTCGGGCTTGCCCGCAAGACTTTTGTAGAGCGTGAACAGGGTGGAATCGTCCATGCCTTCGCGCCCCAGGTATTCCACGGCCAGGCGCTGGCGGGGAGTCAGGGCGTCGAGGCGCAGTTCCGGCTTCATCAGGGTCAGCAGATGATCTTTGATCTGGTTCCAGTCCCGGTGCCACTCGTCCCAGCCCGGCGGGACCGTGCCCGACGGAGCCGCGCCTGGTCCCGGGGAACGCCAGTCCACCGGCCGGCCGTCTGTTTTGCCGGCCGGGCGGGTCTCGCCCGTCGAGGCCGCCTTGTAGGCCCTGGAGGCGCCGCGCGCCGTTTCTTTGGGCGCGCCGTCCAAGCCGGGCGGAATCGGAGCCCCCGACGCGCCGCCCAGTTCGATGCCGGGCGAGCGTTCGATGCCCACGGTGGTTTCGTGCCATTTCCGGCCACCTTCGCTGCAATCGCGCGAGGAAAGGATCACCACGTCCGAGCCCATTTCCGCTTTGATCTGGGCCCGGACATTGCTTGCGCTTGTGCCGGTGAAAGTGCGTACCTGCATTGATCAACCTTACAGGAAATACGTGCGAAAGGCTATTCCAACGCCACGTTGCCCACGGACTGGAGGCGGATGTCCGCCGGGATTTCGCCCTGCGAAAGCACCGGCACGTTCGGCAAAAAGCGCATCAGCAACTGGGCCACGTGGTGCCGCGTCACCGGCGAGGTGAGCAGCACGGGCTGGCCGTCCGTGTTCACCGCGCGCTCGACCGAGGCGTTCACATTCTGGATGAAGCGCTGGGCGATGGCCGGGTTCAGGGCCAGGTAAGCGCCGCCGTCCGTCTGGCGGATAGCTTCCTGTAAGGTCTTTTCCATATTCGGATCAAGCGTCATGATCGGCAGGCTGCCCTCGCTATCCACATACGGCTTCACGATGGAACGCGCAAGGCGTTCGCGCACGTATTCGGTCAGCGTATCGGAGTTTTTCACGGCCGGGCCGTAATCCGCCAAAGTTTCGACGATGGTCAGCAAGTCGCGCACCGAGACGTTTTCGCGCACCAGGTTTTGCAGCACCTTCTGCACCACGCCCAGGGGCAGGATGCCGGGCACCAGGTCTTCCACCGCCTTGGGCGCGGTCTTGGCCAGATTGTCGAGCAGGGCCTGCGTTTCCTGGCGGCCCAGGAATTCGGGCAACTGGCGCTTGAACACTTCGGTCAGATGCGTGGCGATCACCGTGGCCGGGTCCACCACCGTATAGCCGGCCAGCATGGCCTCTTCTTTCTGGGCCGCCGGTATCCAGATGGCGGGCAGGTTGAAGGCCGGCTCGCGCGTTTCGATGCCGTGGATCTTGTTGCGGGCGTTGCCCGGGTCCATAGCCAGGAAGTGGTCGACCAGAATTTCCGCCGAGGCCACCTGGTTGCCCTTGATCAGCACGCAGTACTGGCCGGGCTTGAGTTGCAAATTGTCGCGCAGGTGCAGCGAGGGCACGACCACGCCCATATCCAGGGCGAACTGCCGCCGGATGGAGCGGATGCGCGTCAAAAGATTGGAATCCTGCTCTTCATCCACCAGGGGGATCAGGCCGTAGCCCACTTCCAGTTCCAGGGTGTCCAGCGGCAGCAGGGCGGCCACCTCCTCGGGCGTATCCAAGCCTTCCTTCTTGGCCCCGCCGGCCGGCAGCGCCTTGCCGCCGGCCGCGCCGCCCTTCAGGGCCGGAGCTGAGGAAGAGGCCGAGGCGCCGGCCGTCACTTCGGCCGTCTCGCCCTTTTTCATCGCCCGGCTGACCAGGAAAAGCAGAACGGCAAAGATGAAGAAGGGCACGCCGGGCATGCCGGGGGTGACGGCGAACAGCAGCAGCACGCCGGCCACCAGGCTGAGGGCGCGGCTGTTGTACGCCAGCTGGCCGAGAAAGTCCTCGCCCATCTTCGCTTCGGCCGCGGCGCGGGACACGATGATGCCGGCCGATGTGGAAATAAGGATGGAGGGAATGGTGGCCACCAGGCCGTCGCCGATGGTCAGCAAGGTATAGGTGGTGGCGGCGTCGCCCCAGCTCATGTCTTTCTGAAGCACGCCGATCAGAATGCCGCCGATGATGTTGATGATGATGATGAACATGCCGGCTTTCACGTCGCCCTGCACAAACTTGCCCGCGCCGTCCATGGCGCCGTAGAAGTCGGCCTCGCGACGGACGTTGTTGCGGCGCTTGGTGGCTTCGGGTTCGTCGATCAGACCGGCGTTCAGGTCGGCTTCAATGGCCATCTGTTTGCCGGGCATGGCATCCAGGGTGAAGCGGGCGGCCACTTCGGCGATACGCGTGGTGCCCGTGGTGATGACCACTTTGTTCAGAATGAACAGGATCATGAAGATAACGGCGCCAATCACGTAGTTGCCGCCGACCACAAACTCGCCGAATGCCTGAATGACCTTGCCGGCTGCGGCCGTGCCTTCGTCGCCGTGCATCAGGATCAGGCGCGTGGAGGCCACGTTCAGGGCCAGGCGCAGCATGGTGGTGACCAGGAGCAGGGAAGGGAAAATCGAGAATTCCAGGGGCGACATCACGAACATCGAGGTCACCAGGATGATCAGCGACAGCGAAATGCTCAAGGAGAGCATCAGGTCGATGACGATGGTCGGAATGGGCACCAGCATGACGAACAGGATGATGACCACGCCGCCCGCCAGCAGGATGTCGCCCTGCTTGGCGAAACGCGAGTAATCGATGGTGGGGAGCGCTCCGGGAGTTTTTGCCATATGCTTGACACCTCGTGGCGCGTGACGTCGGGAAAACGTCGGCCCCGGCGGCGTTCAACTTTTACCGGGTGCGCCTTTTTGCTTTGAATTTCACAAGGTTGGACAGTATCGACGCCACAGCCTTGTACATGTTTTCGGGAATCATGTCCCCGACTTCCACCGCTTCATACAAGCTTCGTGCCAACAGCTTGTTTTCGCGTAGAGGAACGTTGTTTTCCTGGGCGATTTCGCGGATGCGGCGGGCCATGTGGTCAACCCCCTTTGCCACCACCACCGGCGCGGGCGCTTCCATGGCGTTGTAGCGCAGGGCCACGGCGTAGTGCGTGGGGTTGGTGATCACCACGTCGGCCTTGGGCACGTCCTGGAGCATGCGCTTGGCCATCATTTCCATCATTTTCCGGCGCTGCTGCATGCGTATCTGCGGGTCGCCCTCGGCCTGGCGCGCCTCGTCCTTCACTTCCTGCTTGGTCATTTTCAGGTTTTCCGAATACTTGAACTTCGAGTACCAGGTGTCGAAGGCCGCGATGATCAGCAGAGCCCCAAGCACGTATTTGACCATGGTGTAGCCGAGGTTCAGCATGTAGGAGGCCAGGCCGGCCGCGTCCGTGTAGTAGAGCAGGATGAACTTGTCGAATTCCCGGCGCAGGATCATGTAGGGAATGACCCCGATCACCAGGGCCATGATCAGGCTCTTCCCCAGGCGCATGAACGTTTCCGGCGAAACCAGCATGCGCTTCAGGCCGTTGATCAGGTTGAAGCGGTCCCACTTGAACTGGAAGACCTTGGTGGTCCACAGCGAGCCCACCTGCCAGCGCAGCACCGCGTACACGGCCACGCCCACGGCCAGCATCACCGGCAAAAGGACAATGGCGATGGTTTTCGACACCCAGAGGAAGAGCGCGTACACCTCTTCCGGCGTGGCTTCGAATTCGTTGAAGTACTCGAGGAAATAGCGCATCAGATCCTGGAACTGCCTGGCCATGAAGTCCATGTACACCAGCAGCACCACCGTGCCGATCAGCAAATTGATGAACTTGGGCAGTTCCTGTGATTTGGCGACGTTCCCCTCTTCCCGCGCCTTTCGGATGCGCTTGGGCGTCGCCGCTTCTGTTTTGCTCGGATCGCTCTGGCCCACAGCCTATCCTCCGCCCAGCGACCGCAGGATAGTGTCGAACATCGGCCGGATGTCGACCACAAACTCCTCCACCAGCGTGGACATTATCGCGAACAGCAGGCCCAGGAAAAAGAAGCCCACCCCAATCTTCAGCGGCATGCCGATGGTGATCAGGTGCATTTGCGGGGCGGCGCGCGACATCAGGGCCAGGGCCAGCTCCATCAGAAACAGGGCGCACAGCACCGGCCCGGCGATTTTGACGGCCAGGCTGAACATGCCGCCCGAAAGCCGCAGCACTTCCTCAAACAACAGCGGCTGCAAGACAATCCGCCCGGGCGGGGCCAGGGTGAACGAGTCGGCGAAGCCGTGCAGCATGATCAAATGCCCGTTAAAGGCCAGGAACAGCAGCATGGCCACCATGTAAAGCAGGTGCGAGGTCACGGTGATGCTCTGCCCGGACAGGGGGTCGGCGAAGGTCAGCATCGAGAAGCCCATCTGGAAGCTCAGCAACTGCCCGCCGGTCTGCACGGCCGCGAACAGGAAATGCACCACCAGCCCCAAAGCCAGGCCGATGACGAACTCGCCCGCGAACATCACCGGAATGCCCAGCGGGGTCTGCGGCAGGCTGGCCGCCACCGGCGGCACATGCGGCCACAAGACCAGCGAGATGACCACGCTCAGGCCGAACTTCACCTGCGGCGGATGCGTCTCGCCCCCGAAAAACGGCAGCATGAACATCACCACGCTCACCCGCATCAGGATCAGCATAAAGCCGAGCACGGCCGTCATGTCCAGATTGAACAGATCCATCCGCCTGTTTCTCCCGAATCATCCATACACGTCAAATAGCGGACGTAGCAAGATCCCTGCCGGGAAAAGAAAAAAGATGCCTCCGGCAGCCAAGCGGACCCACGGCCCCTTGGAACCCCGCATGGGGGAAACGCTGTTTTATTCGTTTGACGCCGCCGCCCTCCGAGAGGAAACACTCGTTGCCACAAGGCCCCCGCCTGTCCTTGGGCCGGGCGGCTGAGGGCTTCCGGCGCGAGGGCGGGGAGAAAGGGCCAAACGCCCGAATTCCCGCTTTCACGGGAATCCGGGCGTTTGGCCCTTCCAGGTGCCGCGATCTTAATTCTTTGATTCGTTTGCTGTATGTCCCAAATAGACAACCCTGAAAATCGCTCAAAAAATATACAAAACTGTCCCCTACCAGGGCTGGGATTTTATTTGTTCGCTCATGAATAGAACGTATCGCATCTTAATAAAAATTAAATAATTTTATAATATTACATAGTTATAACGAATCGACAACGCCTTTTGAAGGAGGGAGACGGTCGGCTCTTTATGGCAACTCGCTTTGAGGCAACGCATCCAGGTCGCGCCAGCGCCCTACTCCTCCGTCGTCACCGCCTGCAGCAACAAATTATCCCGGTGGATCACCTCGGGATAATGGGCCTCGCCCAAAACCGCCGCCACCTCGTGCCGCTTTTTTCCCATGATCCTCAGCAAGTCCGTGGCGGCGTAGTTGCTGATCCCCACGCCCAGAGGCCGGCCGTCGGCCGCGTCAATCCGCACCAGGCTGCCGGGGCCGAAATTGCCGCTCACTCCGCGGATGCCGCCGGGCAGCAGGCTCTTGCCGTCCTCCAGCACAGCCGCCACCGCGCCGTCGTCCAGCGTGACGCTCCCTGACGGGTCGCGCTGGTAGGCCAGCCAGAACTTGCGGCGGGAAACGCTTTTCGCCGCCGGGCGCACCCAGGTTCCCAAGTCCTCGCCGGCCAGGGCACGGCCCAGCGCCCCCGGCGCATTGCCGGGGATGATCAGGGTGGGCACGCCGAGTTGGGCCGCGCGCTGCGCGGCCTGCAGCTTCGAATACATGCCGCCGGTGCCGACCGAGGTCTTGGCCCCGCACAGGGCGGCCAGATTCAAAGAAAAAATGTCCTCGATGCAGGGCAGGACGTCCGGCTTCGCATCGCCCTCGGGGCGGCTGGCGAACACGCCGGGAGCCGAGGTCAGATTGATGAACAGGTCCGCCTCCACCACGTTCAGGAGCAGGCTGGCCAGGCTGTCGTTGTCGCCAAACTTCAGTTCCTGCACGGCCACCGTGTCGTTTTCATTGACAATGGGCAGCGCGCCCATGTCCAGCAGTTCGGCGAAGGTGTTGCGGGCGTTCAGGAAGCGCTGGCGGCTGCGCAAATCCTCGCGCGTGAGCAACACCTGGGCGGTGATGATATTGTGTCGGGCAAAAGCCTGGTCGTATAAATGCATGAGCCGCCCCTGGCCGATGGCGGCGGCGGCCTGACGCTCGGGCAGGCTGGCCGAGCCGGACGGGGCGGGCTTGTGCCCCACGGCGCGCAGGGCTGCGCGCCCGGCGGCCACCGCGCCGGAGGAAACCAGGACAACGCCGCGCTTCGGCCCTGACGCGGCGATGGCGGGCGCGCAGCCGCGCAAGACGGCCAGTCCTTCGGCCAGGCCGGATACGGCGGCCTCTTTCAGGCCCGAGGCGTCCGCCAGCACGGCGCTGCCCACTTTCACCACGATGCGCCGCGCCGAACCCAGGCACAGGGCGCGTTCCTCCCGCCAGTCGCGCATGGCGTTCCTCCCGCTATGGATTTTTGTCTGGCGCAGTGTACGGTCGTCGAGAAATAAAGGCAATAACGGCCGCCGCCGGGCCCGCTAAAATTCCGGCGGATTAATACTTTATTCCGGGCGCAAGCTGTGGCAGTATACCCGGTGTAACAATAAGAACTGGTGAGAAAGGGAAAAGGGAGTGCCATGACCGTTCGATCCACGCAGTTGACCCTGCATGTCTGCCCGTCGCCCGCCGCCATGGCGGAAAAAGCGGCGGAAATTTTTCTGGAGCGCTGCCGCCAGGCCATCGCCGAGCGCGGCCTGTGCTCGATCTGCCTGTCAGGCGGCAATACGCCGGTGCCGCTGTACCGGCTCCTGAGCACGCCGGCATGGCTCGACCGCCTGCCCTGGGAGAAGATCGCCTTCTACTGGGTGGCCGAGCACTGCGTGCCGCCGGACGACGAGACCAGCATCTACGGCGTGGCCCGGCGCGAGTTGCTGCACCTCTCTCCCTCCACCCGCTACTACCGTATCCGGGGCGAACTGCCGCCGGAAGAGGCGGCCCGCTCCTACGAAAAGCTGCTGCGCGAGCACTTCGGCCTGAACGACGGCGAATTCCCGGTTTTTGACATGATGATCCTGGGCCTCTCGCCCACCGGGCACACCGCCTCGCTCCATCCCGGCGGACTGGCCCTGACCGAGAAAAAACGCCTGGTGCTCGACGAATACCTGCCGGACAAAAAAGAAGACCGCATCTCCCTCACCTTGCCGGTATTCAACAATGCCCGCGCCTGCTTGTTCCTGGCCTCGGGCCGGGAAAAACACCAGGTGCTGGCCAAAACCCTCAACCTGCTCGCTCCGCCTACCCTGCCCGCGCAGTTGGTGCGCCCGCACTCGGGCGAACTGATCTGGGTTGTGGACGAAGCGGCCGCCCAGGGGTAGAAAAAGAGGCGCCTTCGGCGGCCAAAGGGAACCGCGTCAAAAGAGGCCCTTTGGAACCCCCTTGCCTATGAACCAGTGGTTCTTATATGGAGCTTACAGGATTTATTCGGAAACTTTTTCTAAAGGCATTTACATGATTCGTCACCACTGTGGGATTTTCGGGATTTACAACCACCCTGAGGCCGCGCGCCTGGCCTATTTCGGGCTGTACGCCCTCCAGCACCGGGGGCAGGAAAGCGCCGGCATCGTCACCTATGACGGCAAGAAGCTGCGCGAGCACCGCGGCATGGGCCTGGTGCACGAGGTTTTCACCGAAGAGCACCTGTCGCGCGAGCTGAGGGGCAACATCGCCATTGGCCACACCCGCTATTCCACCACCGGGGCCTCGCTGATCCGCAACGCCCAGCCTTTCCTGGTACGCCACAAGGGCCTGGAAATCGCCATCGGCCACAACGGCAACCTGACCAACACCGACATGCTGCGGGCCGAGCTGGAGGAACAGGGCGCCCTGTTCCAGACCACTATCGACAGCGAACTGTTCGTGCACCTCATCGCCCGCCACCTGAACTCGCACAACACCATTGAGGACGCCATCGTCGCCGCCTGCAAGCGCGTGGAGGGAGCCTACTCGCTGGTCATTCTGATCAACGACAAGCTGATCGCCGTGCGCGATCCGCACGGCTTCCACCCGCTTTCCCTCGGCCGCCTGGGCTCCGCCCACGTGGTAGCCTCGGAAACCTGCGCCTTTGACCTGCTTGAGGCCGAATTCATCCGCAGCCTGGAACCGGGCGAGATGATCACCATCCAGGGCGCCAGCCAGGGCTCGACTCTGACCAGCCGCTTCCTTGATTTCGACCGCAAGACCACGCCGGTGCGCCAGTGCATTTTCGAACTTGTATACTTCGCCCGGCCTGACTCCATTGTCTTCGGCGAGGACGTCTACCAGTGCCGTAAACGCATGGGCGCGGAAAACGCCCGGGAACTCTCCACCCAGGCCGATTTCGTCATGCCCTTCCCGGATTCCGGCGTCTACAGCGCCGTGGGCTTTGCCCGCGAATCCGGCCTGCCCTACGAGCACGCCATGATCCGTAACCACTACGTGGGCCGCACCTTCATCCAGCCCTCGCAGGACATGCGCGACTTCAGCGTGCGCGTGAAGATCAACCCGGTGCGCAGCATGATCAAGGGCAAAAAAATTTGCATTGTGGACGATTCCATCGTGCGCGGCACCACAATCCGCACCCGCGTGAAGAAGCTGCGCGAACTGGGCGCGGCGGAAATCCACTTCCGGGTGAGTTGCCCGCCGGTGAAGTACCCGTGTTTTTACGGGATTGATTTCTCGTCCAGGGGCGAACTGATTGCCGCGAATTACAGTGAAAACGAAATCGAGCGTTTCATCGGGCTGGATTCGCTGCACTACTTATCCGTGAACGGGATGCTGCGCGCCGTATCCGACCCGAACGCCTATTGTCTGGCCTGTTTTACAGGGGATTACCCGGTGCCCTGCGAGGGATCGCAGAAGGCATGCACGGAGTGCAAGTGTTGAGTGACGAGGGGGGCCGCGCGGCCCCCTTCCTGATCCCCCCCCTTTTTTGCTGCCCCGCTCTTGGGGCGGGGCGCCGCGCTTGCGCGTTTGCGTGGACGCACATGGACCCGTGCGGCTCACGCATGCTCGCGCATGCGCGAGCATGCGTGAGCGGAGCAAAAGATCCCCTCTGACGCCGTATCGCGGAAAAAGACGCCCTTCGCGCTTGCAAGATTTGTGGATGCTGTCTATAGCACGAGCAGCGGATATTTTTAGCGAGGAGAATCCGAAAAGTATGGACACGAGCATTTTATCAAACCTGAGCGGCGCCACGCCCATTGCCAAGGCGGTTCTGGTGCTGCTGCTCATTATGTCGATCTATAGCTGGGCTCTGATGATCTACAAGTTCGTCGGCCTGCGCCGGGCGCGGCGCAAGGCCGTGGAAGGGCTGAAAATGTTCGGCGCCGCACGGGATATCCCTGACGGCATCCACATGATTGAAGGCGACGACGCTTCGCCCGTGTACCAGGTGGCCCAGGAAGGCGTGGCCGAATGGAACCGCCTGTCCGATGCCGGCAGCAGCCAGGACGTGGTGCTGGACAACGTGCGCCGGGCCTTGAGCCAGGGGGTGTCGCACGAAATGTCCAAATTCCGGGCCTCGTTGTCCGGGCTGGCCACCATGGCCAATACCGCCCCGTTTATCGGACTGTTCGGCACGGTCTGGGGCATCATGAATTCCTTCCACTCCATCGGCCTGGCCCAGAGCGCCTCGCTCGGCACCGTCGCCCCCGGCATTTCCGAGGCGCTGATCGCCACGGCCATGGGCCTGTTTGTGGCCGTGCCGGCCACGGTCGGCTACAATATGTTTCTGGGCCTGATTGAGCAAGTCGAGGTGCTGCTGGTGAACTTCGCCGGCGTGTTCCTCAACCGCGTCCACAGCGAGGTGGACGCGCGCGTGCGCCCCGGGAGATAGTCGCTTATGGGCATGCAGCCTGGAAAAAAAGGATTTGTTTCGGAAATCAACGTCACGCCCTTTGTGGACGTGATGCTGGTGCTTCTGATTATCTTCATGGTCACCGCCCCGATGATGCAGGAAGGTCTGGATGTGGACCTGCCCGTCACCCAGAGCGCGACCGTGCTGCCCTCGGAAGTGGACCACATGGTTCTGACCATCAAGAAGGACGGCGTCATGTATTTGGACGTGTACTCCGTGACTCTGGAGGACTTGCCCGCCCACCTCGCCCGCTTGATTAAAGAAAAAGGCAAACAATTGTATTTGCAGGCCGACACCACCGTGCCCTATGGCACGGTGGTGAAGGTCATGGGCATCGCCCGCGCCGCCGGCATTGATAAAATCGGCATGGTGGCCGAACGGGAAGAAGCCGGAAAATAGCAGATCAGGTTTCAGCCATGCGCTTTACCTCCTTCCTTGTATCCATCCTGCTGCACGCCGGGTTGCTGGGCCTGGCGCTGTTCTGGGTCTCTTCGGCCGCGCCGCGCCTGGGCCCGCCGGTCTATGTGGTGGATATTCTGCCGCCCGCGCCGCTCGGTACGCCGGAAGGGACCAGCACGGCCGCCGCGCCCGCGCCCACCCCAGCCGCTCCCGCGCCAACACCCGTGCCGCCCGTGGCTCCTGAGCCCCCGGCCGCGCCCGAACCTGTGGCCATTCCCGAGCCGCCAAAGCCCGAGCCCACCCCCGTCCCGGAACCGCCGAAGCCGGAGCCGGTGGCTATTCCCGAACCTCCGAAGCCGGAGCCGCCTAAACCCGTTCCGCCAAAACCGGAACCGCCTAAACCCGCGCCGCCGAAGCCCACGCCCCCCAAGCCGGAGCCGCCTAAGCCGACGCCTCCGAAACCCGAGCCGCCAAAGCCCAAGCCGCCCACGGCCGAGGAAATTTTGCGCAACGCGCTGGCTGATGCCGAACGTCAGGCCAACCCGCCGAAGCCTCAAACGGGGGCCAATTCCGGCGATCCGGTGGCCCGAGCCCTGGCCGAGGCCGGGGCGCAGGCCAACGCCCAAAGCCCGCGCGGCCGGCCCGACGGCGTGGCCGGCGGCCAGGGGAACGCTCCCGAAGCCGGCATCGGCGCTATTTACGGCGCGCAGATTCGGGCTGTGGTCAGGCCGAACTGGAAATTCATCCCACAGGCCCGGCACCGGAATATGCGCGTGGTGGTGCGCATTGACATCGGCCCGGGCGGCGAAGTGCTGAACAGCCGGATCATCAACGGTTCAGGCGACGCGCGCATGGACTCCTCGGTACTGGAGGCCATTGCCGCCACCGGTACCCTGCCGCCGCCGCCGAGCCCGGACATCCGCTCGGTTGACGTAACCTTTCTTCCGAGCGATACAAGCGGAAGCCGGGGCTAACCCCTTTCCTTCATCGACAAATCGACTATACGGGTCAAAAGCGCCAACAAGCGAACGCAGAGCAGGCATGCATATTCTTCTTCTTGATCTCGGGCTGACGTTGCGGGGCAGCCAGAAACAGCTGCTCAACCTGGCCCGCGCCCTGCGTGAAATGCCGGATGCACCGGCCGTCTGCGTGGCCTGTCCGGCCAATTCCGGCCTGGCCGCCGCAGTGGCCGAGCTTGGCGCGGATTTCGAGCTTGACCTTTTGCCCCTGTCCAGCGCCAGCCCGCGCAATCCGGCTTCTTTGTGGCGCATCTACCGCCGGGCCCGACGCGTGGGCAGACTGATCATCCACACGCACGGCCCGCGCGCGGCCGCCATGGGCGCGCTGTGCAAACGGCTGTTTCCCAAATACGCTCTCCTGGTGCACACGCGGGCCGACTGTCTGCCCGTGCCGCCGGGGCGACGCAGCAAGGATTACGCTAAAGCCGACGCCGTGGTCGGCGTCAGCGCCGAAACCGCGCATCTGGTGCTGGAAACGGGCATTCCGCCCGAACGCGTCTTCATCGTGCATTCGGGCATAGACCCCGCCCAGTACCCGGCCCGCCGCCAGCGCGACGACGGCCGCTTCGTTTTCGGCGCGGCCGGCGAGCTTGAGCCGGAAAAGGGCTGGAACGTGCTCGTTGACGCCCTGGCCCAGATGGAGGGCTATTCCGGGCTGCCGCCTTGGGAAGTGCGCATTGTCGGCCAGGGGCCGATGTTTCCGGAGATTCTGGAGCGGGCGGAAAAAGCCGGAGTGGCCGGCCGCCTGGCCCTGCTCGGCGAGCAGGACACCCGCCACATTCTGCCGGAATGCGACGCCGTAATCGTAGCCTCGGTGCAGGCCGAGGGCAGCAACGCCGTGGTCAAGGAAGCCTGGGCCATCGGCCTGCCCGTGGTGGCCTCGGATTTGCCCTCGAATATCGAACTGGTGCACGACGAGGAAAACGGCCTGACCTATTTTCACAGCAACCCCGGCGCCCTGGCCGGAGCCCTGCGCCGCGTCATGACCGACGCCGACCTGCGCGAGCATCTGGCGGCCGGCGGCAAACGCAGCGTCCTGCGCTTTTCCCATACCCGCACCGGCCAGGCTTACATGCGCCTGTATAAGGAACTGCTGGAACGCGCCCCGGTTCCGGCCAAAAAGCCATAAAAACGCCGCGCGTTTCCATCTTCCCGAAGGGACAGCCATGTCCGCCGGCGCCAAGGCCGAATTTTTCACCGCGCTTCCCGTCTTTCGTCCTTTTCCTTAAACCCCGCCGCCCAAGCCGCCGAACCGCCCCGCCACGGCATCATGCCTGGCGCAAAAGCGCCTTCCCTGAGGAGTACGCAGGTATGGCCCCGCGCGAACGCTTCAGCGACGAGGGGAGCGCCCGGAACGAACTGGCCGCCGAAGTCTTCCCCGAAGCTCCGCGCGCCGGCGCGGCCGGGAAGCGCGGGCGCGCGGCGGCTCCTGCCGGTGGCTGAAGCGGCGCCTTGGGGAAGACCGCTGAGCGGCGCCCGCAAACATTTTTCGAAATAACCGAAACGTTCCCCTGCAAGGATTTCAAAGGGACGGCACCGGCCGCCGGAAGCATGCTTTTTCTTTCGGCCGGGCCGGTGTATATTCCCCTTGGAGGGGCTATGAGTCGGGACTACCTTTGGTTCATCTTTCAGGGCGGCAATTTGCTGCTCTTTCCGGACAAGGACGGCGCGTTGCGCGTGCCGCGCGGGACATCGGCGCCGCTGCCGGCGCCGGGGACCATTCATCAGATCGGAACACACCAGGGCATACCATGCGTGGCCTATGCCTTGAACGGCCAGGACACTGAGGCGATACCGGGCGCGCTCCCGGCCGGCTGGAGCGCGGTGGATTTACGCGCTTCCTACGATATCATCGGGCGGGAATTCTATAATCTGGCGGGCAAAGGCTTCCAATTGATCCACTGGGACCGGCACTCGCGCTTTTGCGCGGCCTGCGGCGCGGCCACAGCGCCGTCCACGGCCATTTCCAAGGTATGCCCGGCCTGCGGCAAGGAAGTTTTTCCGGTGATCGCCACGGCCATCCTGGCCCTGGTGCGGAAAGGCGACCACATTCTGCTGGCGCGCGGCCGCAATTTCAAGATGCCGTTTTCCAGCATCCTGGCCGGCTTTCTCGAGCCGGGCGAAACTCTGGAGGAGTGCGTGCGGCGCGAGGTGCTGGAAGAGACCAGCCTGACCGTGGGCAATGTGACCTATTTCGGCTCGCAGGCATGGCCCTTTCCGAGCGGCCTGATGGTGGGCTTTTTCGCGGATTATCAGAGCGGGGAGATCAAGATTCAGGAAGACGAACTGCTGGCGGCGGATTTTTACGCGCGGGACGCGCTGCCGCTGCTGCCGCATAAGTTCAGCCTGTCGCGCAAGATGATTGACGCCTGGATCGAAAAGCGCTTTCCGTAGGGCGGCGGGAATCCGGCGGACGGCGCTTATCGCCTTTCCCCCTACCCGTTGGTCTTTCGCAGCCGCCTTGCCTCGCCCACGCGCATGGTCAGGCGTTCTTTATCGAAGTATTCGAGCAGCGGCACCAGGTACTTGCGCGAGAGGTTGCCGGAGATGGTCTTGAACTCGGCCAAATCCAGGGTTTCGTGTGTTCTGAACCAGTCAAGCAGGGCCTGTTTGAGGGCGGCGACGGCCGGGGGCGTGAAGTAGAGGATTTCGCTGACTTTGACGAGTTCGTTGGAGGAAACCAACAACTGAAGCATAGGCGCGGCTTCCTTGGCGCTGACGGCGAGCGATTCGAGCGCCTCGGGCAGATTGGGCGGGGTGGGGCCGGCTTCACTGTAGATTTTCAACAGGGCGGCCTTGAAGCCGCTCTGGTCGGCGGCCAGGGTGACGCGGTGGTCGGGCAGGCGCAGGCCGTCGCCTTCGGGGACCAGACGGTTGGTCTTGAGCAGGCGCTCGAAGACCGCATGGGTGAGCTTGGGCGGACAATGCGCGCTCCAGCCGGAAGCCAGGGCCGCTCGGGCAAAGGCGGACTTAAGCGGATCCTTTTTGTGCAGGTCGGCGGCGGCGGAAAGACAAGCCTCGGCCAGGGAGGCCAGGGAGGCTTCGTCGATATAGGCGCGGGCCTCGCGGTCAAAGCAGTGGGCCTGCCCCTTGGCCCCGAGCTGCTGGAGCAGCTTTTCCAGGCGCTTGGACTCGATGTCGGCCAGCACGGTCAGTTCGGTGAAGGTCAGGCCCCGGCTGCCGCTCAGGGAGAGCAGGATGAGAATCTTTGTTTCGTCCTGATCGGGGGAAAGAGAGGGCAGCGAGGAAAGCTGTTGGAGGCGCTCGGCGAAACGCGGGTCTTTGCGGAGCAGGCCGCTGCCCAGGGGGTGGACGATCACGCCGCCGGCCACGGTGCGCAAGGGCGAGAAAGCGCGCACCACAAAGGGGTCGTTGGCCACGCCGACTTGGGGCTGGGTGAAACGCAGTTCGGCCAGGCAGGTCTGGCCGGGTTCGAGCTTGTCGCGGTCATAGAAGCGGAAGCGGCCGAAGGTTTCGGCGGCCAGATGGTGGATATGCAGCTCGGAACGATTACGCAAGGCGCGCGGCGAACTGGGCAGGCAGGTCAGCAGCACGTCCCAGCGCAGGGAGGGAAAGAGGGCGCCGGGGTGGGCCAGCACGTTGCCGCGCTCGATTTCCTCCACATCCAGACCCTGCACGTTGATGGCGGTGCGGCTGCCGGCCAGGGCGGTTTCCTTCTGCCCGCCATGGCTCTGCACGCCGCGCGCTTTGGTCGCCAGGCCGGCCGGGTAGAGCCGCAAATCGTCGCCCACCCGCACGCTGCCGGCGGCGGCCGTGCCGGTGACCACCGTGCCGTGGCCCTTCATGGTGAACACGCGGTCCACCGGCAGACGGAACAGGTCGGAACGGCGGTGCGGAGCGATGGAGCGGATTAAGCCGGCCAGTTCCTCGCGCAGTTCGGGGATGCCCTGGCCGGTGACGGCGGACACGGGCAAAATCGGCGCTTCCGCCAGAAAGGTGCCGGCCAGCCAGGCCCGGATCTCGGATTTCACCATGTCCAGCCACTCGGCGTCGACCATATCGACCTTGGTCAGGGCCACCAGGCCGTGCTTCAGGCCAAGGAGCGAGCAGATTTCCAAATGCTCGCGCGTTTGCGGCATGATCCCCTCGTCCGCGGCGATCACGAACAGCACGAAGTCCATGCCGGCCGCGCCGGCCACCATGTTCTTCACAAAGCGCTCGTGCCCGGGCACGTCCACCACCCCGACCTCCAGACCGCCGGGCAGCTTGCACTGGGCAAAGCCCAATTCAATGGTGATGCCGCGCCGCTTCTCCTCTTCCAGGCGGTCGCAGTCCACGCCGGTCAGGGCCTTGATCAGCGTGGTTTTGCCGTGGTCCACGTGCCCGGCCGTTCCCATGATGTGGGGCATGCATCCTCCTAAAACAGAACTCCAATCAACGCGAATCCGATGATTTTCTTGTAGCCCGAATCCATTGCCCTTCACAAGGGGCCGGCTTGCTGCTACACCGGGCGCATGAGGATCGCGGTCGCCGTCAGCGGAGGCATGGACAGCCTCTACGCCCTGCATAGCCTCCATAAGGAGGGGCATGACCTGATCGCCCTGCACGGGCGCTTTTTGGCGTCGTCCGGCGAAGCGTCCGGTTCGGTCCCGCCGGACCCAAGCGCGGGGCTCAAGGAATTCTGCGATTGCCTGGGCGTTCCCTTCCACTGCCTGGACCTGCGCCAGGAATTCGAATGCCGGGTGATTGCGCCCTTCTGCCGTGCCTATCTGGCCGGCCAGACCCCGAACCCCTGCGCCGCCTGCAACGCCGCCGTCAAGTTCGGCGCGCTGTGGGAGGCGGCCGTATCTTTGGGAGCCACGCGCCTGGCCACCGGGCACTACGTCCGCCTGCTGCCCTGCCCGGAGGCGGGAAACCGGCTTCTGCCCGCCGTGGGCGAGGATATTTCCAAAGACCAGAGCTATTTCCTCGCCCTCACGCCGATCGAGCGCCTGCGCGCCAGCCTGTTCCCGCTCGGCGGCAAACGCAAGAGCGATATCCGGCGCGAACTCGAGGCCGCCGGCATCACCCCGCCCCTGCCGGGCGAGAGCCAGGAAATCTGCTTTGTGCCGGACAACGACTACCGGGCCTTTCTGATGGCGCGCGGCGTCAAGCTTCCCGGCCCCGGCCCGGTGCTGGACGCTTCCGGCAAGCGCCTGGGCGCGCACCAGGGTTTGTGGCGGCATACCGAAGGCCAGCGCAGGGGTCTGGGCATCGCGGCCGAGCGGCCGCTCTACGTGCTGCGCAAGGATACGGCCGCCAACGCCCTGATCGTCGGCCCGGCCGACCAGGCCGCCAGCCTCGGTTGCGAAGCCGCACCGGCCAATTATCTGCTCGACCCCGCCCTCTGGCCGACCGACCTGTTGGCGCGCGTGCGCTATCGCCAGCCGGCCCAGCCGGCGCGCGTGGAATTCGGGCCAGGCATGCATGGCGAACCGGGTTCCTTCCGCATTCGCTTTGCGACTCCCCAGCCCGCCCCGGCCTGCGGCCAGGTGGCGGCGGTGTATGATACGCACGGCTTTCTGCTGGCCGGCGGCATAATCACTTCAGTGGATAGAGAATAGCCCATGTTCATCAGCCCCAGCCGCCTGCGCGCCCTCTACCGCACCATCCCGCACATGCGCCTGAGCATTCTGAGCATCGCCATGGGTCTGCTGGCCGGCGGCGCGGCCATTCTCTTTTTCCTGGGCGTGGAGGCGGCCAAACACGGCCTGCTCACCCTGCTGGCCGGGGTGGAGCAGCCCGCCGCCTCGGGCGAAATGGTTTTCGCGCCGCCGCCGGCCGGAGACCTTATCCCGCGCCTGTGGATCATCCCCATTGCCCTGGCCCTGGTCGGCCTGTTCACCGGCTGGCTGGTGAAGCGCTTTGTGCCGGACAGCATTGACGGCGTCACCGACGGCACCGACTCGCTGATCCGCATCTTCCACCAGAAACAGGGCGTGATGCCGCCGCGCCTGCCCCTGATCAAAAGCCTGACCTCGATCCTGACCATTGCCGCGGGCGGCAGCGCCGGCCGCGAGGGGCCCATTTCCCAGCTTTGCGGCGGCATTGGCTCCTGGTTCGCCCTGCGCCTGCGCCTCAACGCGCGCGAGCGCCGCATCCTGATGCTGGCCGGAGCGGCCGGCGGCCTGGGCGCGATTTTCCGGGCCCCGCTCGGCGGCGCCCTCACCGCCATCGAGGTCATGTACCGCGAGGACTTTGAGGCCGAGGCCCTGATTCCGGCCGTGCTCTCCTCGGTGGTGGCCTATTCGCTCTTCACCCTGGCCTACGGCGCCGAGCCGATCCTGCTCCTGCCGGAGTTCACCTTCCACAACGTGCTGGAACTGCCCTTCTACGTCCTGCTGGCCATTGTCTGCGCCCTGGCCGGCTGGCTGTACATCCGGGCCTTCCGTTTTCTGAAATATTCCGCTTACGGCCGCTTGCGCGCCCGCCTGGGCATTGTCTGGACCGCCGGGCTGGGCGGCCTGGCGGCCGGGATTTTCGGGGCGCTCTACCCGCCTGTGCTGTCCGACGGCTACGGCTGGCTGGAGCAGGCCATTCTCGGCCAGCTTTCGGTCACGGCCATGCTGGCCATGGCCCTTTCCAAGACCGTGGCCACCAGCCTGACCCTGGGCTCGGGCCTGAGCGGCGGCATGTTCGCGCCCGCCCTCTTTGTCGGCGGCATGACCGGCGGCTGCGTGGGCTACGCCTCGCACCATTTCCGGCCGGACATCGTCACCCAGCCCGGCGCCTATGTGCTGGTCGGCATGACCGCCTTTTTCGCAGGCGTGGCCCACGCCCCGATCGGGCCGCTCGTCATGATCTGCGAAATCACCAAGGGCTACGGCCTGCTGGCGCCGCTCATGCTCTGCGCCGTGGTCACCATGCTGCTCTCGCGCAAGACCTCGCTCTACGAGAACCAGGAAGAGAACAAATTCACCTCGCCCGCCCACCGTGAGGACGCCACCGTCAACCTGCTGGCCGCCATGGCCGTAAGCGACCGCTACAAGCCCTCGCGCGTGGCCGTGGTGGAGGAAAGCGTCACCCTCGGCGGCCTGGTGGACATCATCGCCGGCACCAACGCCCTGACCTTCCCGGTCCGCGGCTCCGACGGCCGCCTCAGCGGCATCCTGGCCGTGGAGGACGTGCGCGCCCTGCTCTATAAAGACGAGCTGTTCGACCTGGTCCTGGTCAGCGAACTGGCCCGCCCCCTCCTCACTGTGCCGCACGACGGCGACCTCTATGCCGCCCTGATCGCTTTCGTTGAATCCGACCTGGCCGAACTGCCCGTGGTCGACCCCCAAAAGCCCGACCACGTTCTCGGCCTGCTCCAGCGCGCCGACCTGTTCCGGGCGTATCATCAGGCGCTGAAACAGGCGAAGGAAGAGTGAGGGCGTTTTTTTCCGCGATACAACGGCGGCTCGCATGAGGGGGCGGCCCTTTTGCTCCGGTCGCATTCCGGCCCCGCGCTGAAGAGGCGGCGAACCGCCGACACCTCGCAATGCGCCCTTGCCCGCCGTCATTCCCGTGCGGCCGGGAATCCGGCGACTACTTGCTGTCTTTGTCTTTTTCTTCAGGGCAGTCCCGCCGGCGCCCGCGCAAAAAGCCCCGGGTTCCAAATGCATGGGAACCCGGGGCCTCTCCGCTGGTAACCCACCCCCTTCGAGGCGGTTTTTCTGCCTGTCCGCCTAAACGTAAACTCAATGGCGGCCTGGCTCTGCCGCCCGGAGCAATCATCCTCCGACAGCGACAGGCGCCCGTCACGCCATAGCCCGCGCCAATCCCAAATTACCGGGCGACAGTGACGCCCGGTGCCCGCTGGTGGGAAAAACCACGGTCCGCGCGGTCACAAACCCGAAACACAACGAAATGTTCCAGGCCAGGGTTTCGTACCTATAAAACGCATCGCCGCAAATAGTCAACTTATCGGTCACCGCCGCCTCGGTTAAGATGCCGATTTTCAAGCGCGACGAGTCGTCATCAGCCGAATCCACGTTCAGGAGACGCGGAAAACCGCTTCCCGTATAGCCGCCTGATGCGCGTCCATCTAGTCCGCACAAGCGCCGGGACGATGCGGAACATCCGACTCAGGCGCACCCGGTTGACGATTCGCGGGCCGATCAGGAACAGGTTGACGCCTGACCGGGGTTGTTTCAGGCCCCGGAGACGCCGCCGGCTCTGGCCGTAGCTGACGAAGTTGCAGCCCAAAATGAACGACTTCCGGGCGTCAACGGCATTATTGAGAGCGTCAGGCCAGAGGCGGAAAGCGGCGGGAAGGAAAAAGACGAAAATGATACGCGCCTGCTGGATTCCAGCCTGCGCGGGAATGACGCGTCGCGGGTAGTGCGGGGCGCCCGTCCTTCGGGCCGGCGCGTTTGCCCCCGCGCGGCTTTTTCGCGGGGGCAAAATATGCCGCGCCCCGCACGGAGCAACGTCGAACGCTCGTCGCCCCGCCGCCTTTTCATCTTGCCGCCGCCCGGACTTCGGGTTACTCAATCCTGTATGGAAACGGAGGTTTCCGCTCAAGGCGGCGGCCAGGAAATCCTTGCCGGGCGGTCGGAGCCGGAGCCGGCGTACGTCCGGGAGCGCAAACCTTCCGCGACATGCGCAAACGATCATAAACTTAGAAGGGTTTCCAAAGGGGCCACGCCTCTTTGGCCGCCGGAGGCTCTCCCTATGCCCCCACGTTCAGCGTTTGCCCGCCGCATGGGCCTATCGACGGATCCGCTCTGGTTGATGGACGGTTCGGCCTTCATGTTCCGGGGCTTTTACGCCAACCAGAGCATGCAGCGTTCGGACGGCTTTCCGACCAACGCCCTGTTCATGATGGCGCGGGTGGTGCTGCGGGTGCTGCGCGAGGAGCGGCCCGATCACTTCTGCGTGGTGCTGGACGGCAAGGGCAAGCATTTCCGGCACGATCTCTATCCGCCGTACAAGGCGCAACGCCTGGCCACGCCGGAACCGCTGAAGATGCAGTTCGAGCCGATCCGGCGCATGCTCAAGGTGTTGGGCGTGCCCCTGACTGTTTCGGAAGGATGCGAGGCCGACGACTGCATTGCCTCGCTGGTGGCCAGGCACAAGGCCGAGCGGCCGGTGGTGATCGTGGGCACGGACAAGGACTTGCGGCAGTGCCTGGCCCCGGGCGTGATTCTGTGGGACCCGGCGCTGAAGGACGAAAAGGTGGTGACGCTGGAATCGTTCATGGCCGAGGAAGGGGTGGAGCCGGCCCGCTGGCCGGACGTGCAGGCGGTGATTGGCGACTCGTCGGACAATATCCCCGGCATCCCCGGCGTGGGCCCGAAAACGGCCAAGACGGTGTTCGAGCGGTTCAAATCGCTGGAAGATATTCGGGACCGCTTCAATGATCTGCCGGAGAAGCTGCGGAACAAGTTCGGGCCGCATCTGGACCAGATGTTCGTGTACCGGCAACTGACCACCCTGCGCACGGACCAGTGCCCGGAGCTGGATTTACAAGCCATGAGCGTGAAGCCGCTGAACACCACGGCGGCCATGGACCTGCTGAAGGAATACGAACTGCGCGGCTTGATGCGCGACGTGCAGGCCATGCTGCGCGACGGCATTTTGCGGGCCGAGGCCGAAGCCGCCCCGGATCCAAATACGAACAGGGGCGCGAGCACGGGCGTGCAGGCCAGCCTGTTTGATCTCGGTCCGGCCCGAACCCAGGCGGCAGCCGGCGCGACCGCCGCCCCCAGCGCGCCGATCACGGATAATCCGGCCGAACTGCCGGACTGCGCCGACCGGCCGGTGGCCGTGGCGCCGCGAATGGCCGCCAGCGCCGAAGGCGTGGCGGGCGTCACCGGCTGGCACGTTGCCGTGGACGAGGAAGAATGGCTGTATTCCGGGCCGGTGGAGGGTCTGGTGAAATATCTGGAGGCGGCCGCGCAAATCGCCGTGCCGGATTTGAAGGCCCTGCTGCGTGAAAACGCCGCCTGGAAGCGCCTGGAAGCGCCCAAAGGCGGGGCCGGCCCGGTCTGTTCGCGCTTTTTCGACCTGGGGCTGGCCGCCTATCTGCTCAACCCGGAAGAACGCGACTATTCCTGGCCGCACCTGGCCAAGCGCTTCAGCGACGAGTTGGACCTGTCCTTAAGCAGCCCGGCCGCCCTGGCCCTGGAGGCGGCCTCGGTCCTCACCGGCCGCCTGAACGCCGCCAAGCTCACCCAATTGCTGCGCACCCTGGAACAACCCCTGGTGCCGGTGCTGGCGGCCATGGAAGAAGCCGGCATCGCCCTGGACAAGGCGGCCTTCGCCGATTTTCTGGCTGAAGTGCAGCGCGATCTGGATCGCCTGACCGCCGACATATACAAGGAAGCGGGCGGGCCGTTCAATATCCGCTCTTCCCAGCAGCTGGGCGAGCTGCTGTTCAACACGCTCAAGCTGCCCTCGGCCGGAAAAACCCGGGGCGGCCAGACTTCCACCGCCCAGGAGGTGCTGGAAAAACTCTCCGGCAAGCATCCGGTGGTGGACGCCGTGCTGGAATTCCGCAAACTGGAGAAGCTGCGCTCCACCTACCTGGAGCCGCTGCCGCCCCTGGTCGACGCGGCCGGGCGCATCCACACCACGTTTAATCAAAAAGCCGCGGCCACCGGACGTCTGTCGTCCTCCGAGCCGAACCTGCAAAACATCCCGGTGCGCGGGGACCAGGGCCGCCGCATGCGCGCCTGCTTCACGGCCGGCCCGGGGCTGCTGCTGGTTTCCGCCGACTACTCGCAGGTGGAGTTGCGCGTGCTGGCGCATATGTCGCAAGACCCGGCCCTGCTGGACGCCTTCCACGATCAGGACGATATCCACCGCCGCACCGCCGCCCTGATTTATGATGTGCCGCCGGATCGGGTCGGGCCGGACCAACGCCGCAACGCCAAGACCATCAACTTCGGCCTGATCTACGGCATGGGCCCGCAAAAGCTGGCCCAGGAACTGCGCGTCCCCCTCACGCGAGCCAAGGAGTTCATTGAGCGCTATTTCAGCCGCCTGCAAAAGCTCAAGGAATTCTACGAGCAAACCGAGGCATCGGCCAAGGAACACGGCTTCGTCACCACCCTGGCCGGCCGTCGCCGCCTGCTGCCGGAGATCCATTCCGCCAACAGCCAGTTGCAATCGCAGGCCCGCCGCCAGGCCATCAACACCCTGATCCAAGGCAGCGCCGCCGACATCATCAAACTGGCCATGCTGGCGGCATTTGCCGACAAGCCGCTGCACGACATGGGCGCGCGCCTGATATTGCAGATCCACGACGAACTGCTGTTCGAAGCGCCGCCGGAAGCCGCGCAAAAAATAGGCGAACGGGTGGCGGAGATAATGGCGGGAGTGAAGCCCGGCGGCACGGCGCTGGCGGTGCCCCTGGCCGTGGATTGGGGCTCGGGGAAAAATTGGGGAGATGCGCATTAGGGGGAGCGCGGCGTTTGCCCCGTCCATTTGCCGCAAAAAATGCGGCGAACAGCGCAGGCACCCCTGGCCGCCGCTAACCGGCGCCTGCCCCCCCGCCCGGCCATCGAGCTCTCTTCCTCGCCGGTATGCGGACGCGTTCCCTGCCGCGCGGGCCGGAAGCCCAGGCGCTCCAGCAACGCCCGCCGGCGCTGGGCGCCACCGCCGGCGCCGGGCGTTTTGCTCCGGGCTGGAAACAAAATCCGGTTACGGCGCTTTTTCCACAAACTCCACATGCAGCAGCAGCACTTCGGGCCGGGCGTTGTTGCGCAGCGGCGGCCCCCAGGTGCCCGCGCCCACTGAGACATAATAACGCGTACCCCCGCGCTGCGACCAGCCGGCCGGATTTTCATAGAACAGCGGCAAAAGCAGGTTGAGCGGCCAGAGCTGGGCCTTGTGCGTGTGCCCGGAAAGCTGGAGGGCCACGTTGGCCTGTTCCGCCTCTTCCATCTGCTGCGGCTGGTGGTCCATGAGCAGGATCGGCAGATCGCGCGCATCCTCCGGCACCGTGGCCAGGATGTCCGTCAGGCGCATCCGCCCCTCGCCGGTGAAGCGCTCCCGGGAATAATCGTCGCGGCCGACCAGCAGGAGCGTTTGGCCAAAGGCGGCCCATTCGTCACGCAAAATCTCAATGCCGCAGCGTTCGAGAGTCTTCAGGCTCTCGCCAATCTCGCCGGAAAGGTACTCGTGGTTGCCCAAAACGCCCCAGACGCCCAGCGGCGGGTTGATGCCGGCAATGGCCGCGCGCATGGTCTCCTCGTCCAGCAGCAGATGATCGTCCAGAACGTCGCCGAGAAGGAGCAGCAAATCCGGCTGATGCGGCGCGAGCAGGTTCAGGGCGCGGGCAAAGCGGCTGGCCGTGAGGGTGCGCCCCAGGTGCATGTCGGACAGGGCCGCGATGGTGATTGGCTTGACGCCCGGTCGATCCGTGACCATAACCACGCGCTCTTCCCGCAGAACCGGCCAGGCCGCGTTTATCCAGCCGCCGACAGCCAGAACCAGAGCCACGCCCAGAATGACGCCAACCGCCTTCCAACGCGGAGCGTTGCGATCTCGTCGGGGCGCATGAAAAAACAGACGCCCGCACAGGCCGAACAGGCTGGCCAGCAGGGTCAGCACAAAAATGTAGAAATAGCTGCCCATCCAGACCATGCCGGCCCGCAGCCAGGCAATATACCACCAGGACACGCTCTTGCTCAGGAAAAAACCGGTGGAACCCGCAATCAGCGCCAGCAGCGCCAGGCAGACCAGGATGCGGGCCAGCCCGCCCCCGCGCAGAGCCCGCCAGAACCAGATCAGGATCCACAGATTGAGCAGGAGATAAACCCCGAGGAGCACCAGCAAAAACATCGGCATCACAATTCCCCGGGCCTGAACAGGCCCTTTTCCGTGATGATCGCCCGGATCAGCCGGGCCGGGGTGACGTCGAAGGCGAAATTATACACCGGCACGCCCTCCGGGCAGACCCGCTGCCCGGCCAGATGCGTGACCTCACGCTCCGGCCGCTCCTCAATCGGGATATCCGCGCCCGTGGCCGTTGCGCGGTCCACAGTGGACATGGGCGCGGCCACGTAGAACGGAATATCGTGGGCGGCGGCCAGCAAGGCCACGCCGTAGGTGCCGATTTTATTGGCCGCGTCGCCGTTGGCCGCAATGCGGTCGGCCCCCACCACCACTTTTTGCACCAGACCGCGCCGCATAAGCAGGGCGCAGGCATTGTCGCAGGCCACGCGCACGTCAATGCCGTCAGTCGCCAGTTCCCAGGCGGTCAGCCGGCTGCCCTGCAAAAACGGACGGGTTTCGTTGGCAATCACCCTGACGCGCTTGCCCGCCTCCACCGCCGCCCGGATTACCCCGAGGGCCGTGCCGTAGCCGGCCGTGGCCAGGGCTCCGGCGTTGCAATGGGTCATGACCGTGTCGCCGTCGTCAATCAACGCCGCCCCATGCCGCCCCAAAGCTTTGTTATTGGCGATATCCTCGGCCTGGATGGCCGTGGCCTCATCCCGCCAGCGTTCCACCGGCGTCTTCAGCATGCGCTCCACAGCCCAGGCCAGATTTACCGCCGTGGGCCGGGCCGAGCGAATTTCCTCCACCAGCCGGGCCAGACGCTCCCGGTCCAGGCGTCCCCAGTCCAGATGATTCGAGTCCGGGCCGCCGTTCCCCGCGGCCTCGCGCGCGGCCAGCCAGCAGCCCCAGGCGGCGGTCACGCCAATGGCCGGCGCGCCGCGCACCACCATCTCTTTCAAGGAATACACGATATCCGCCGTATTCCGGCAGGTGAAATACTCCACCCGTTCCGGCAGCAGGCGCTGGTCGAGCAGCGTCAGGCTGCCCGCCGCGGCATCCACCTCGATATGACTGTTCATCGCACTACCCACGCGCTTTCCCGGCCGCTCTCCGGGGCGATCTCCCGGCCTTCCAGGCTCAGAAAATAGAGAATGGCCGCTTCCACCGTGCCCGTGTTCACCAGGGTGTCGATGCACGGGCCGTTCGGCCGCGAATTGAGCACGCCGAACACGGGAATCGGATATGTATCCTGAATGCCCGAGGTCAGATCACGCTCGCAGGCCACGGCCACAATAGCCCGCGGCCGTTTTGTCAGCACGATGCGCCGGGCGATGGTGCCGCCCGTGGCGATGGCCAGCTCCACGCCGTACTTGTCGCGCAGTTCCAACAGATCCTTGATCGGGCATTGGCCGCAACGCAGGCAGTTATCCACGTTATAAGTAAGCCGCCGCGTACAGGTGGTCAGCTGCAGGCAGTGCGGCAGCAGGATCAGCAGTTGGCGCGGCGTAATCGGCCTGGCGCTGGAGAGCACCAGGTCGTTGTTCACCTTGATGAATGAATTCCGCAACTGCTGCGGGCTGATGCCCACAAGGCGCGCCACCAGCTCCATGAACGGCAGCAAGAGCTTGGTGGTCAGCCCGCGCACCCGGCGCGAGCCAAAGCACGGCCTGCCCGTATAAATATGCCAGACCAGGATCAGCGTGCCCAGAAGAATAGCCAGAACCACCAGCCCGAACAAAGTCAGCATAATCGCCGGAATAGCCGGATGGATACGCCCAAAGCCAAGATAGGGGACAAACCAGGCCACCGCCAGCAACACGCACAAAGCCACCGCCGAGATCACCGCCAACGCGATGAACAGCCGCTTACGCCCGCCCTGACTGCCGTCAACCCCCGAAACAAATTTCGCCATGGCTTTGGTATACAACCGAGCACCGCCAGAGTCCACTCCCCCGCAAGGCGGCCTGTTTCCAAGGCCGGGCGGGGAAAGGCCGTGCTAAAGGGAATGAAAAAAGTGCCCGCCGCAAAAGCTCGGCCCGAACGCGAAGCGGGAGCGCCCAGCCGGAGCATCCCAAAAGGCGAAAACAACAAAGGCATGGATTCCCGGCGTTCGCCGGGATGGCGATTCGCGGGCGCCGAGACTCCGGCGGAAGCCAGAATAAGGGAGCGTGAACGCCAGAGGGGAAACCAGGGGGCCGGCGCCCCTACCGCCTCAGCAACAGCCAAGCCTGTCCGGTTTTATCCAGGTAACCCGCCAGGGCTTCCGCCTCAGGCGTATTTCCGCAAAAAAGATCAATTCGTCGGCCTTTAATGGCGCCGCCGGTATCCTGGGCCAGCCCGATGCCGGCAAGCCGACCGCCTGCCGGGTCAATCTGTTCCGGCAGGGGCGTGGAGTACGCCAACAGGCTGCCGAGCGGGATCACTCCGCGATCCGTGGCCAGACTGACCAAAGGCGTGAGCTTTTTATTCATGCTGCCGATCGGGCCGTCATCCGCCAGGCGAAAGAACACATAACTGGGGTTCTGGTAAAAATAGTCCGGGGCCTGAGCCGGGTGCCGGGCCACCCACTCGCGCAAGGCCGGCATATGCGCGCCGCCGGGGGGCAGTTCATTGTTTTCGCGCAGGATGGCCCCCAGGGCGCGGTACTGCCGGCCGTTCTTGCCGGCGTAGAGCACGTTCTGCTCGCTGCCGTCCGGGAACCGCAGGCGGCCCGAACCCTGAATGTGCAAGACGAAGACGGCGAAGGGATCGGAAGCGTAGGCGATCTCCAGGCCCTTGCCGGCCAGGGCGCCGCCCTGATCAATGGCGCGGCGGTCGTAATAGGGCAGCACCTTGCCGTTTTCCAGGCGGTAAACCAGGGTCTCGCCGGCAAAACGGGGCTGGAAGTCGCCCAGGGACACGCTCCGCAAATCCGGCGGCACCTTGTAGATGGGGTGCTGGTAAGCGCCGGCGCGGGTGCGGCTGGCGGCCAGAACCGGCTCGTAATAGCCGGTGTAGAAAATCTCTGGATCAACCGTAAACCACCGAAATTTCTCGATGAGCAACTCGGGCTTGGCCTCGAGCCGCGGAAGCAGGTTGCGCAATTCGGTCAGGGCGGCGGTGAGATCGCTCCAGAGAACGGCCTGTTCCTTACCGTCAATGCGCGCGGTCAGGGCCGGCTTGTCGGCCGGGCGGCCGCTTGTGTATTCCAGGCTGCGCGTGAGGGCGGGCGCGAGGTCGTTCCAGCTCTTCAAGCCCTGGGCGGCCGGGCTGAAGGCGGCCAGGGCCTGGCGGACTTCTTCGGGCGTGGCTTCCCGCAGCCAGAAGGTTTTAATGTCCACAGGCGCGGGCGTGGGCTCGGGGGCGGCTTTTTCCTTGCAGCCGGGCAGGAGCGGCAAGCAGCAGAGAAGAAAGCCAATCAGAAGGGCCTGGACCAGGCAACGGGCATTGCGTGGTCCGGAAAAAAGCGTTACCGGGAACTGTCGCGCCACGGCGCGGAATTCGGACAAACGGAGCATGCGCATGGATACCTTCCCTGGGCCGGAACACTGGCTTGAGCACCATGTGTCGTACGGCGAAACCGATTGCATGGGTTATATGTACTACGGCGAATATTTTCATCTGTTCGAACGCGGCCGCAGCGCCTTCATCCGTTCCCGGGGCATGAGCTACGCCGAGGTGGAAACGCGCGACCTTTACCTGCCGGTGCGCGAGGCGCAGTGTCGCTACCGGGCTCCGGCCCGCTACGACGACCTGCTGCGCGTGCGCACGCGCGTGCGCGAGTGGGGCCGGGCTTCCATCACCTTCGAGTATGAGGCCCGCTGCGGGGACCGCCTGATTGCCACGGGCATGACCCAGCACGCCTGCGTGAACAAGGAAGGCCGCCCCATACCCGCGCCCGAATGGCTGCGCGAGCTGATTACGGGCGGAGCCGCCCCGGCCTGATCGCAAGGGCGCTTAACCCTACGAACAATTTTGGCCGCTGGCAAGCGGACACAAGGAGAGGGGCCGTTTTGCGGAGGGTGCGCAAAACGGCCCCTTCCGAGGCGGAAAAGGGCGCCTGCCCCTATTTTGCCGGAGCAAACCCGTATTTCGCCAGAATGGCCTCGCCTTCGGGGCTGAGCACGAAACGGACGAAGGCGGCGGCCGCTTTGGGCTCCCCGGCGTTTTTGGTCACGGCGATGGGATAGGATACCGGGGTATGGCCGGTAGCGACGGCCGCCACTTTCACCTTGTCGCCGCCCTGCAGGGCGTCGGTATTGTAAACGAAACCGGCCTGCACTTCGCCGCGCGAGACGTAGTCGAGGCACTGGCGCACGCTTTCGCCCAGGATATACTTGCTCTGGAGGCTGTCCCACAGTTTGGCGCCGGTCAGGGCTTCGCGGGCGTAGCGGCCGGCGGGCACGGAATCGGGGTTGCCGATGGTGATGCGCTGTACAGCGGGCTTGGCCAGGTCACTGACGCTGGTGACGCCGGCCGGGTTGTCGGCCGGTGTGATCAGCACCAGGGTGTTCAGGGCGAAGTTGGCGCGGCTGGAGGTATCGATCAGGTCGCCGGCCTGGGCCTTGTCCATGGTGGTCTGGTCGGCCGAGGCGAACACGTCCACCGGCGCGCCTTCTTCCATCTGCTTGAGCAGCGGGTTGGAAGCGGCGAAGTTGGTGGTGACCTTGATGTCCGGATGCTTTTTCTCAAAAGCGCCCTTCACTTCAGTGAAGGCGTTGGTCAGGCTGGCGGCGGCGGACACGGTGATGTCCGCCGTCCGGCCGACGGCGGCGCTGAACAGCATGACCGTCAGCACGAGCAGAGGCAGAAGAATTTTACGCATGGGAGCTCCTTGCAAAAATAATGATGCGCGCAGCTTAGGCCAGACGGGCTTGCGACGGCAAGTTGGTCACGCTAAAAGCGGAATGCGTGACTCGGTTTCCTTTCACGGCAAAAGGCCCTAACAATGAGCAAGAAAGCTTTTCGGCCAGCGGAGTTACCTATGCAAAACATGGCGGCCTTTCTGGATAACGCCGACGAGCGGGACCTGCGGCTTCTGCGCGCGGCTCTGGACGAGCGCCTGGGCCTGTCGGCCGGACGCGGCGGCCTGCGCTCGCTGTCCGCCGGCTTCAGCGTGCCGGCGGAAACCCGGCACTTGACCGGCGAGCAGATGGAGCGGGTCACCCGCGCCTTCCTGGCCTGGTACAAGTCCGGAAAAACGCCGGGGCACCGGCGTTCGCGCGGGCGGGTCTGGCTGGCCTTCCTGCTCATCCGCTACGGCGGACTGCGCCTGGGCGAAGTGCTCGGCCTGGACGATCGCACGGATATCGACCCGCGGAACTGCACGGTGCAGGTGCGCGAAGGAGCGGCGCGCTCCGTGCAAATCCCGGAGTCGGTCCTGTCGGAAATCGTCAACATCCTTGAATCGCCCATGTTTTTCGGCCTGCGCGGCCAGGTGCTGCGCCTGGACGAAGGCTATCTGCGCCGCAAGTTCTACGAGCGGGCCCGCGAATGCGATTTGCCGGCCACCCTGCTGAATCCGCGCGCCCTGCGGCATTCGCGCGGCATTGAGCTTCTGCGCGGCGGCGTGCCCATGCCCGTGGTGCGCGCCTTCCTCGGCCAGTCCAGCCTGAAGACGGATGGCGGCTACATGGAGTTTTCCGACGACACAGCCGAACGCATCGTCCAAACCTTTTTATTGCGGGAGGTTCAAATGAAAACCAGCGCGCGCAACGCCTTTACCGGAAAAATCACCCGCATCAGGCAGGACGGCCTGCTGGTGGAAATCACCCTGCGCACTGTGGGCGGCCTGGACGTCACCGCCGTAATCACCGGCGAGAGCTTCAAAAACCTGAATTTCGCCGAGGGCGGCGTGGCCGTTGCCACCGTCAAAGCCCCCTGGGTGATCCTCGCCGAAAAGGAAGAAGGCATGAGGACCAGCGCCCGCAACGCCTACATGGGCAAGGTCAAAAGCGTCAAAACCTCGGACATCGCCGCTGAAGTGGTGGCGGAACTGCCCGAAGGCACCAAGGTCTGCGCGCTGGTCACCAGGGAAAGCGTCGACAACCTGAAGCTCGCGCCCGGCAGCGACGTCATGGTCATGTTCAAGGCATTTTCAGTAATCCTGAACGCGGATTAAAAGAGAGGAAAGGCGTCTTTTTCCGCGATGCCGCGACTGAACGCATGCGGAGCGGTCCTTTCGCTCCGGTCACGCATCGTCTCAGAGTGGCGTCCTGTGCGTGATCCGCGCAAGGCTCGCGGACTCGCCTGACGCAAACGGGCTCTTTGGCTCCGGGTTCCTCCGCAAAAAGGCCGCGCCGGGCGGTGAGAGGGTCAGCAAAAGCAGCGCCCAGAGAAGGCGCGGCAGACGAAAACGGAAAAGCCCCATTCGCCTGTTCCGGCAATGCGCATGGTCCGCCTCTTTCACGGTCAATCAACATTTGCAAAAATCTATATAGTCGATACGAACCAATAAGCCGGGCAGGCCGCCCCGCCAACAGGCATTGGGAGAATTCAGATTTTCTCGTCCGGGTATAGGGCTTCCGTTTCGCTTTTGAATGAAGCGAAGCGGCCTTCGAGAATGGCCTGACGGGCCTTGCCCGCCAGGTTCATATAATAGGTGATGTTGTGCAGGGAGTTCAGGCGGAAGGCCAGCAATTCCTTGGCCGTGTACAGATGGCGCAGATAGGCGCGGGAGAATGTTTTGCAGGTGTAGCAGGAACAGGCCGGGTCGAGCGGAACGTCGGCCTCGGCGTATTCCCGGCGCTTGATGCTGATTTTGCCCAGCGAGGTGTACAGCGTGCCGTTGCGGGCGTTGCGGGTGGGCAGCACGCAGTCGAACATGTCGATGCCGGCGGCAATGCCGCGCACGATGTCCAGCGGCGTGCCCACGCCCATCAGGTAGCGCGGCAGCCCCTCGGGCAAAAGCGGGGCGATGTGGTGAAGCAGCCGGAACATCTCCGGCTTGGGCTCGCCCACCGAGAGGCCGCCCACGGCGAAACCGTCAAAGGGCAGGCTGGTCAGTTGGGCGATGGAGCGCTCGCGCAAATCCGGGAAAAAGCCGCCCTGGGTGATGGCGAACAGCAGATTATGCCCGCTGCCGGCCGGATAGGCGGAGCGGCAGCGCTCGGCCCAGCGGGTGGTCAGGTCCACGGACTTGGCGGTGTAGGCGCGGTCCGCGTCATAGGGCACGCATTCGTCCAGCACCATCATGATGTCGGAATTCAAATTGCGCTGGATCCGCACGGTCTTTTCCGGCGTGAAGAAGTGGCGGGAGCCGTCCAGATGCGACTGGAACTCCACCCCCTCCTCCCGGAGTTTACGCAGCCCGGGCAGGCTGAAGATCTGAAAACCGCCGCTGTCGGTGAGAATGGGCCGGTCCCAGGCGGCAAAGGGATGCAGGCCGCCGCGCCGGGCCACCAGTTCGTCGCCGGGCCGCAGATACAAATGGTAGGTGTTGCCGAGGATGATGCGCGCGCCGGCCGCCGTGAGGTCGTCCGGGGCCAGGGCCTTGACCGTGCCCACCGTGCCCACGGGCATGAAGATGGGCGTGGGCACGAGCCCGTGCGCGGTGCGCAGCTCGGCGGCGCGGGCCGCACCGTCCGTGGCGATCAGGGTGAAATGTCCGGCTGTCTGGCTCATGCCTGCGCCTCATTCGGGTCAAAGCCCGTATCTTCCGGCTGGCCGGGGCTTGAGGCGGCCGCGCGGGCCAGTTCGTCGCAACGCTCGTTCTCGGCATGGCCGACGTGGCCGCGAATCCATTTGAAGCGCACCTGGTGGCGCTCCAGCAAGGGAAGCAGACGCTCCCACAAATCGCGGTTCTTCACAGGTTTTTTGGCGCTGGTTTTCCAGCCGTTGCGCCGCCAGTTGGCCAGCCAGCGCTGCTCCACGGCATTGCACACGTATTGCGAATCGGTGTACAGATCGGCCTGGCAGGGTTCCTTGAGGGCGTCCAATGCCTCGATCGCCGCCAGAATTTCCATGCGATTGTTGGTGGTGAGCCTGAAACCGCCGCTCAGTTCGCGCTCGGTCCCGCTATAGCGCAGAATCGCTCCCCAGCCGCCAGGGCCGGGGTTGCCGAGGCAGGATCCGTCCGTGTATATTTGCAGTTGCTTACGAGTCATGGCAGGCCCTTCATACGAGGCTTGAGCCGCGCGGTCAATATGAGACGCCTCCGACGGCCAAGGGCCGTGGGCTCCCTGGAACCCCGCATGACGGCCTGGCGCTCATTTTTGCGGACCGCGCGCCGCGCCTCAAGCGAAACGTTCGCCCGCAAAATGAGCGCCAGGCCGGAGCGTTTTATTATGCGCGCGGCGTATGTCGCGTTGCCCTTTCGCCGCCCTCCGGCTATAGTCGGAGCGGCTGGAAAAGCTTGGAAAAATCCTCCCCTGAAAGGGTTTCCAAAGGGACAATATCCCTT
>JAVBVM010000146.1:0-17689 GCA_031554295.1 Desulfovibrionaceae bacterium
CAACAGGGAAAGCTGGCGGTATTATACCGACTGGGCGTGGCTTATAGGATGGCGGGAGCACAGGTATGATCTGGTCGATCTTACCTATGAATTTTCCGCATTCGGCAAGACCCTTCAAGGGAACAATGTCTCCATCGAAGACTTATTACGCATACCCAGGGCCATCGCCGCCATGAAAGCCACCCTGATCAAGCGCAAAAGCACCCCGTCGGAATTACTTGAATATGACAAGGAACACGGGGCGTTTTACAGCCACCCCAGCTGAGGCCCAGTTGAAACCCAGTTGTCCCGGTCGGGTTGAGCCGGCGCGGCCCCGTCAACTGTCGGCACTTTCGTTGCGGGCGGTGGGGCGCCTATGTGCCCAGCTACGCACCGCGTGCGTGACGCGCCCAAGTTCCGCCGTCAGGGCGGACAATTTAGCGTCAGACTGCTGGTGCACGCGCTCAAAGTGGAAGGCGGCGCGACTCATGACCGCGTGCAGCACGATGTAATCCCGGTCCCCTCGCCCATAGCGGGTATATTTGAGACGCATCGCTTCAGGATAATAGTCCACCGGCAGAGAACCCGCCGCAATACCTATCTTTCCCCGCTCCTCAGGGCTTATTACGGAGTAAAACAACGAGCATTCGCGCACGAGCTCCGGTGTAAGCCCCCGGTTCCGCGTAATCAGCTCATAAATCGCATCCCACTGGTAACCAGCGTCCTGTGGCCCGAGCCGGGCGGCCCACTTGGCCACCATGCCGCTCATGATCTTGATCATGGTCTGCGTGAGGGAGCGTATGGGGAAATGTCCTATGGCCAGACGGTCGCTGATGCGCTCGGAAATATGCCGGGCCTGATCCTGGTTGACCGTATACCTGAGGCTGTGGTGCCCTGGGCCCAACAATGGCCGGAACCGCTCGAAAAGATAGCGGCTTATACAGGTCTTGGCATAAAAGGGATCCCCCGTGCGATACTCGGTGAAAAAGGACGGCAGAAAAGCGGCGTCATCATCCGGATCTTTGGCATACACATAGGAACGCCACGGAAATTGGTGGTATTCGTTTTCCGCAAGCCGTTCCAGTTCCTCGCGCGGATTTTTTCCTTCCACATGGAAGAGGAATTCATCAGGGTCCAGGTGCAGAAGGAGATCGGCATTGCGCGCGGTAAAGGCGTCATCTATCCAGTGGCGCATATGAAGATCGTAATTGCCGCCCGCCGGCGGCGTGAAGGAGTACGGAATAATGGGCAGGCCCTCGGCAATCATCGCGTCAATAATTGTCTGGGTATCGTCCTCCTGCGCCCCCGTGTTCAGCAGCACTGCATCGCAGAAGGTCAAGCTGTGCCGGCAGAACGACTCAACAAGATCCCCTTCATTTTTGGCGGAAGTATGAACAATAATTTTTTTCACAGGCTCTCCCGGGCTCATTGCGCGTATAATGCCGTTTCCGTATACGGCCAGTATGTGTAATGACGGATATGGAACGTATGATCCTCTCTCAATTCAACAATATATGCGGGAATTTCCAGTATGTCCCCCGGCTGGTGGTAGAGGGAAGCCGCCAGCCTCAACTTGTGGCGCCGGATTATTCCGGCGGCCCCGCGCAGGGCGGCCGGCTCCGCTCCCTCAATATCCATCTTGATGGCGGTGACCGCTTCCCCGTTGACTACACCGTCAATGACCACAGCCGGCACCTGAAATCTTCTGGAGTCCGCAATGTGCGTCGGCATGCGCCGCATCAAGACTTGCGCATTTCATAAAGATACCGCTCGTCCCGACTGTGGAGGTAGGCAAGACTGAACAAAAACAGGCGGCGCGACTGCTCGTCCCGCGGGCGCTCAAAGACCGGTCGCGCCTCTCCGGGGCAGGGTGGGCTCCGGATATTTCATTGCGTACCTCATGACGCGAGTTCGCCCGTAGCGTCCCGCTTCAGCAGCGCGCGCAACTTCCGCCCATCGTACCGGATCGTATAGGCGGGGTTCGCCTCCCGGATCAGGGCGCCCAGCACTTCCGGATCGTCGGCAAAATGCTCGGCGTAGAGCGACAATTTGGGAGTGAAGCGGCGCAACGACCGCCGGGCGCCTTGCAGCATCAGTCTTTCCGCCCCCTCAATGTCCGCTTTGATGAAGTCCAGGCGCGAAAGCCCGCGCTCCTGCACGAACTCGTCCACGGTGGTGGCCGGAATGCTCAGCGCATGGCCGCTCCGCTCCCTGCTCCCCATGATGGTGTTCAGATTGCAGAAAGCCGCGTCGTTCACATAGTAATCAATGGTCCCGGCGACATCGGACAGGGCGGCCTGCACCAGTTCAATCCTGCCGCCGTTGAGCGCGGAGTGCCCACGGATATATTCGCCCACCTCCTGGTTGGGTTCAAAGGCATAAACCCGGCACCCTCTGGAAGCGGCATACACCGAGAAAACGCCCAGGTTAGCCCCGCAATCCAGCACCACGTCGCCCGCGGTCAGGGTTACCCCCATACCCGCGTCCTCGTAGGATGACACGCCCAGCAGACCGGCCTTGTCCGTCACCATGGGCAGGACAATGCCGAAGATTTTGTCGTACAGCAGTATGGCGTACCAGGACGGCAGGGTCAGGGGATTGATGAAGCGTGCGCCGGCTATGTCGATGCTGTCCCGATCGAAGCGAACGTGATGCTCCGCGAACACAATCTGAAAAACTTCATGGGCAAGGGCATTCCGCAGTTCGGGGGTACAGAACAGCACATCCGTAAAACCCAGGGCCGACAGGGTGGCCCCTATCTCCTGATGCAGATGCCCGGCCGTGGCCACCAGCACCGTTTCGTTCCTGTCCCGCACAGCGTTCACGGCCGAAACGGGGAAGCCCTGAAAGGTCTCCGGCGCGCCTTCCGGCATCTGGCTTACCACAAAGCCGGCGATGGCGCTCCTGTCCAGCAGCAGGAAAAGCTGAGGCAGCAGCATGGCGGCAAGGCTGCCGGTGCCGTACAACAGTATCCGTCCGCTTTTTTTCAAACGGGTCAACGCTTCCATGTCCATATGCGCCTTCTTTCCGGGGCTTACTTCGAGCATACAAAAACTCCGCACGGCACGCCGTCTTTAATGGTTTTTTGCAGCAGCAGACAAGACCGGAACGCGGTGCGCCGCACAATGGCCTCTTTGTCCACATCCATGGGCAATTCAAGAAAAAGATGGTCCAGCACCCGCTCCGAGGCCACGGCAATGGCCGCCGGCGACAGGCTGCCCGACGCTTCAAAGTCGAAATGCAGGGCGCAGTGATACTGAAGCGAACTGGCGGCCGCCAAGGGGTCGTCTCCGGCGCGGGACACGGGTTCGCAGCCCATAAGCCGGTTGAGCAGACGGAACAGGCCGGACAGGGGAGCGCCGTCATCTGGCGTATAGGCCGTGACCTCCGCCCCAAACCGGTAAAAGTTCCGGGCGAAATGCCCGATGCCCGGCCGCAGATCCAGCACTTTTTTACCCGGCAGAGCGTAGGCGCGCTCGCTCAGGAATTGCGTGACGGCATCCAGCCGGGTGCGGCAGGTGTTCTCATGCCGGCTCGGGAACAGGTAAAAAAACGGATGAGGAACGGGCGTTGGCGTGCTGTGGATGCCGTGCGCCCGTATATGGTCGATCACGGGCTGAATGTGTTCTTCGTTCAGCAACCGGGCATAGTCCGCGCCGGATATGCGGCAGGGAACATGGCGCCGCCCGTGCAGCATGAGAAACACCGCCCGGTGCGAGCCGTCCTCGAGCAAAAAACCACCGCGCTCCATGCGCAGGGCCTGGGACGGATGGCGATCGAAAAACCGGGGGTCCATATCCAGGGCGAGGGTGAGCCGCTGGTATATGTTCTGCCGCTCACTCAGAATCCGTTGCAGGACCGGACCGGCAAGTTCGCCGCCCGGCGCGGGGAGAGGCTTGCGCGCCCGATCGGAGCCGAAAGGGGCCAGGCCCGCGCGGTATTCTTCCATGGCGGCGACGATATTCGCTTTGTACGGCCCAAGATCCCCTTCGCCAGAACCGCGAAACAGTTCGAACAACTTAGAGATGCACTGTTTGTACCATAACGCGTATGGAGTGGTGAACAATAAATCCACAGGAAGCAAATATGTGCCGTCCGATTTGTATTCATCCTGCCCGTAACCGCTTTTCGGATGCGGAAGCGCATGATTACGAAGCCCTTCATACCACTTTTCCGTGAACGACTGAATTGAGAACTCGCTTATATTCTTCCCGTCAAGAATGGAATCATACACTGCATTGCTTTGATACGCGCTTTCAATACCGATGCATTCCCGCTTATATACAATATATGTATACCCGAGTTTGCGTAGGTCGCCGCAAATCGCCGCATGGGATGACCAGTTCAATACGGCGACAAAAACAATAACTTCGGCTGGATTGTGACCCATGGCGGCTTCCGGCGCGGGGGCAAGCACAGGCAAACCGCAACAGGCGGGCGGCAGCGAGTCCGCCCGCCTGTCCAAAAAGCAGAGCACCTGATGCCCGCGCGCGCGCAACGCCTCGCAGGCCCGCTGCCCCACAAAGCCGGCGCCGTAAATCACAAATTGTCGCGGTACTGCCAAATGCATCACGGCCATATCAACGCTCGCTCATTTAGGCGCTTGTTCCGGCCGCATGCCGGATCCCGCGCGGACGCTGCACCGCCGTTGGAACGGGAATGCGGAATTCCGAATCACGCCCGTAGCAATAGCGGCACACCGAAAGATACCCCTGCGGCGAACCGCCCCAGTAGCGGTGGAAAAACAATTCGCGGCCATCTCCGCTCCGCAGGTCGAGAGCGGCAAGGTCAAGGTAGTCCCCAGGGGTCACGGGCGGCTGCCTGCCGGCTTGTATCCAGGCCCAGACGGCTTGGCAGGGCAGCAGTTTCTTGTCGGAAAGCACGGCGCAGGCGGATGCCTCGTCGCACCGGGAAAAATGTTGCCGCAAGCGCGGCAAAGGCAAGGCAAGCAAATCGCCCGTGGTGGAATACACTTTAGTCCATGCAAAATTTCTTACTAAAAATCTGATATTATTCGCATTCAGCAATTTCTGCAAAGCGCTGAGCCTCTTCCCGTAGCCGGGGAGCCCGGCGGCCGAATAATCGCTGATTTCCATTACCACATCAAGCTCTTTACATATATCCAGAACGGGGCGGGCCGGTTTGACGGTGCCATTGGTGATAATGCTGAGCGAACCTATTTTATGACGATATCGCGAGATGTAGTGCAAATATTCGGGCAGATCCCCATACAGCAGCGGCTCTCCCCCATAGATGCCGAAATAGAGCACCCGCTGGACATGCGGAAAAATAGCCTCCAGGTCCTCAACAAGCGAGGGCAGAGGGACGTCCCCCGGATTCGCCACATCGGGCATGAGGTGGGAGCAGGCATCGCAATTGAGCGTACAGCGGGTGGTGACCGGGGCGTGCATGGCCGTTAGCACAAGCCGCTTCCACTTGTGCCAATGGTAAAAGCTGAGGAACATACCGTAATCCATAAAGTCGGCAAACTCGCGTAAACCCAGATCCAGAAGTTGACGCCGGATCGCGGGATATGCCTGATCGGCCAGAGAGAGAACAGGCCCGGGCGCCGAGGTCGCCTGCGCCGGCGGCAGTACGGGAATGCCGTGAAAATACCCCCCCCACAATGCGGGGTTGTTGTCAAAAATTCCGCAAAAGGGGAGCCTGCTGTGCCCGTCAATGAGATTTTCCTGCAAAATCCGGCGGGAAGCGCCAAAACTGAACAAGGAACCCGCACGCAGGCTCTGTTCCCATTTGCCGGCATACAGGGCGAACTCGGACAGTTTTTCCTGAATGGTCATGCTGTTCCCCAATAGCGCCTGGTACGGACCGAATCTACGCAAGGGCGGAGTATTGACCGCCTGGCGATCTGAAAGAATCTTCGTACCGGCATGCATTCATAATTCCCGCCGCGCACCGGGCCTGGCCGATTGACGCCAGCGCTCCGGCCGCATAACTTTTTCCCGGCCATTTCAGACAAAGCGGCCGCGCCAGATCATAATAGTCCGACCAATACTCCCTGATACCCTGATGTATTTCATCCAAAACAGGAAAAACGTCATGGTTTGAAGCGGACTCGTCACACACAAAATGGCCGTCGGAATCAAGATAAAGATATGTACCGTTGCTTTCAGTAAATACCGACTCAAGCAGCGGAGTACTCCGACTCATAACGGCAAAGTCGCCATCCTGACTTTCCGTATATAATGCCCTGGCTGGCAGCGATGGGGCGAACAATCCCGTTTTATCCGCATAGAATATATAACGCCCAACCAACGGGCGATCTAATATTTTTCCCAAATAATACTGGACAGTGCCGTTCTGCCCGCTGTCAAATAGCGCCAGAGATCCATATTCCGGTATAATTCCGCTGAGATAGTCCATATAATATTTTCGCTCCCGCCGTGCATTATCCAGGATACGCGGCATAGCGTGCCGGATACGTTCCTGTATAAGCGGATCGCCGCTCCTGATATGCTGATCGGGCATACCAGGCTCAATACCCAGGCGATTGCGGAAAAATGCGTGGGAAGATCCTGCATATTGAAGCGCCAGGCTATCCAGCACATCCTGCTCCGTTTGAAATGAAGCAACCGTGCAGGCCCGCCGGGAGGTTTTCACATATACGCTGTCCGGCAAGCCGGCAAATTCCGCCCGTGCACGCATGTGCTGGTACATGCGATGAAAAAGGTACCCGTCCCGTGCGCCAAATAGCAGCAAATCCGGGCGATTGGCGCGCAGATCATCCGTCAGCCAGCCCAAAAAGCAGGCCGCCAACGGCCCGAAAAAGAGGTAGCCGTAATCGCGCGGCCGGAGCACGGGCGGCCGGCCATCCGACTGATGCATCACAAAGGGATCATTGAAAAGGCGATGTTGAAACAGTCCGAGCGCCAGGCTGTCCTCGCTCGTCTGAACCGTTGCTTCCAGCGCGGACAACGTGGAAGCCCGCAACATATCCGGGGCGCTCATCACATAGACCGGGGCGACGCCGTGCCGGGCGGCCTGTTCAACATCCGCCACAAGATTGTCGCCAATGTGCAGACAGCGCAGATCCCCCAAGGCGTGGCGGATTTTTTCCCAGAGCGCTCCCGAGCTTTTTGTCGCCCGCTCTTCGCAGGAGATGAAGAGCCGCTCATACCCCGTAATGCCGTGCCGGGCCAGAATCGCCCGCATGGCATCCCGCGTCAGGTACATATCCGACGCGAGCATGACGCGTTTGCCCTGGTCGATCAGTCGCCGCAGGAAAGAAAGAATCGCGTGCCTGGGCGCAAGGCATCGGCTCTCCGTGTCCAACTCCAGGCGGAGTGCCCGTTCCGCGTCTTCGGGCGACAAAGCGCAGGCATGCGCAAGCTCCTCATAAATCTGCCGCAATGTGCATGTATCCCCATATCGTTGCAGGCAGGCATGTTCCGCCTGTTCGCGGCGCAGGGCAAAACCAGCGATGGCCCGGCCCCGCGCGGCCAGCCTGACCTCCACAATCGCGAAAACATCTTTGGGATCCGCCAGCTTCCGCATCAACAGCGTGTCAAAAATGTCGAAAAAGAAAACGTCGTTTTCCGAGCAGGCCGACTCCAGATCATCAAGGGCGGTGTTCCAGTAGGCATGGCTTTTGCGCTGGCGGCTCTGGGGCAACCGGGCTTCAAGGCCATTGGGATAAAGCACCGCAATGTTATTCGCTGTAGTAAAGTCAAGAATGCGCAAATAAATAGTATCCCAGAACGCCTGCTTGGCGGCTATCACGATTGCGTCAACATCACGCGCTGATTCCATATCAATAACAGCGCCATGATACAAACGTTCTCCGATTCTGGATTTGTCCCGATCCAGATAGCCGGCAATGGCATAGCGTGGCGCCAGAATTTCCGTTATTCTGAACGCCGCCTGACCGGTCCCATAGACAGCCACGCGGCTTCCAGCCTCAAAACGCTCCGTCATATTGCCTGAGAGCGCCGCGTAGCATGTTTCCATTTCTTCCATATGCAATCAGCCATTGTATCGTGTATCAGTTACGCGGGACTTGTTTTCATTTATGCGACAAAGCAATTGGATCTTGCCCAATTCAGGACAATGCTGGTCGGCTATACGCAGTAAAGCACCGTCTCCGCCACATTTCTCCCATGGTGACGCAAAAAGAATTTATAATCAGGATTGATCTCTTTTATCTTCAGAGGAATTTCAATAATATCATTTGCCTTATGGTATACTGTGATTATAAGGCTAGGTTTATATCTTTTCATTACTTCTTGTGAGCCGATAATAGCATTAAGCTCATACCCCTCTATATCCATTTTAATGCATGTCGGGCAGACAGCATATTCAGCACAAAAGTCATCGAGCGTTGTGACATCAACTTCACTGTCATGCTTGTCCACATGATCGTAGAAAACCCTGGACATCTCGCCGCTGTTTATAAACAAAGATTTTTTTCTCTGATCGCCAACCGCCAGCTTTCTGGCAACGCGCTTAAAATCCATATCAACGGAATCGATCGTTTTTTGTAAATCAGCATGGAAATTCGACGGCTCGAATCCGTAATATTCAATTTCGTCGTTATTCATTTTTTTTACATGATCTAACCATATCTCGAATGTATCCCCGATATATGCTCCGCAATCAACAAATACTTTATAGTCTATCATATTCATCAAATTTACTGGAAAGTATAAATCGTCTTCACATACATCATTAAAATCAATTTCTTTTCCCAAATAATAAAATATTTTTTTTAAAAATATCTTTTTAGACAACGAATCATCAAAAATAGAAATTGCATTGTTCAGATCATTAATATCAGGTATGGCTGAAAAACTAAAAAAGTCCTCAAAATATGGCACAAAAAAATCAGATATAGCCCTCTGTGAAATAAATGTATTATCACAATCCATATTATTCAAATACATTGACGCATAATATTGTCCTGACAGAAGAATAAACTTGTTCGATACCCGCTTCAGGATATCGGGGCGATATACTTTATAGCCATTCACGCTATCTTCAGTCGAATATGTATCAATAATAAACTCAGGAATATATCCCTTTGATTCTAAGGTTGGAAGTAAATATACCCTAGTATATTCGCCAGCACCAAAAATAGCGAATCCATTTTTAATAAATGTGCTTTTTTCTATTTTATTTGAAAGCGATATGATTTTCATCATACTTTCATCAATTTTTAGTTTCATGATAGTTCCTATGCTATAATTGTAAAACCCGTCATGGCTGCCGGCAGCTACGCCGACCCAGCCGAAACAAGCCTGGGGACAGTGTCAGGGAACAGAGCAGTACAGTACGGTATCCGCAAAGGCGAGGGAGTGGTGCCGTACGGCAAGCCTATATTCCGGCACGAGATCTTTCATTTTCAGAGGTATCTCGTAAATGTCGCCGGCCTTATGGTATATACAAACAGCCACTTTGGGACGGCAGCGCCGGATGGTCGCGGCCGCGCCGGCCAGCATGTCCAGTTCGCCCCCTTCAATGTCCGCCTTTAAAAAGTCTAGGCGTCCTTCCGCCAGCAAGTCGTCAAGCCTGTGCATGGAAACCCCGGCCGATCCTGAATCGGCGCTTCGCAGAACGCTGCTGCATGTTCCGCCATTGGGGGGCACGGTGCAGGTAGCCGTACCGGAGTGAGCTCCCAGGCCGGCTTTTATGCAGGCGATGGAATCTTCGCCGAGCGCCCACTCCCCGCGCAATCTGCGCATTCTGACTTGCAGGGCGTCAAATATGCCGTCGCCGGGTTCGAAACAATAAATTTTCGAAAAATTTCCCAGCCTGCTCCAGATAAATTGTTCGGTGACACTTCCGACAAAGGCTCCCGCATCCACGAATACTTCATTCGGATCGTCGGAGGCGACAAATTCATTCAGCGCGAAATATTGCTCTCTGTTAAAAAAGGACGCGTCAATCCTCTCTCCCGCGATACGGGCCAGAACAACGCGCGCATACACTTCCCGCGAGCAATCATCGCTCAGCAAGGAATGAACCTGGAGAACCTTATCTCTATCCAAAATCGGGATAAAAGAATAAAATGTGGTATGATCAATGCCCATATCCCGCAGCTGATTACATATCTGCTTCGCATATTCAAAATTACGGACGCATACAAAAACGAAGGGATTTTTTATTGTATGCAGTTCACCAGGAGGTATACAGGGAATTCCATCTATTATTGTATGCCATTTTAATTTGTTATTTTCGCATAAAAAATCAATTGAAATATGATTACAAGAAAAATATGGCGCATCAAAAAGATACGCGCCACCCGTCCCAAATAATATAATCGTCCTATCCCGCATCCAATTTTCATCTTGCATATAAGGATAGCGCGAAACAAGATTCTCCCATTCCTTATTCAGCGCATGATGCAATAGATTATGGCTTGTGTTCATTTTTATTCCTTTTGCCAAAGTAATACCTCAAGGGCGGATAGATAATACTCGCTGGCTCCAAGACCGAGGTTTTTGAGTTATTCGCATATTTCCACAACAACCTCGGCGGGATGGCGGACAAAGATTACAGCGCGCGGTTCAGATGCGCTGTCTTTTATCGATCCAAGCGGGATGCGAAAGCGCCGCGGGGTACTTTGCCCCAAAATCATCCAGGCCCCGACTGCGCGCCGGCCCGTGGCCCGCGTTCCGTTCCCGCGCGTAAAACCTCAGGCATTGATGCGCCTCGGCGTGGCGCTTCCCGATCTCAGCGCTGGCATCAGCGGAACAGTCATCCATTACGATGGTTTCAATGTCATCGCGCCGAGCCCCCAGGACGGCGTCCAGGCAGCGGGGCGGATAAGCTTCCGCATTACAGGCGGAAATGACAAAACCCAACAGAGGCATAGCGGTTCCCTATCCTGCTGAACGTCAAAGCTTGTTCCGCTCCGCTTCTTCATCCGATAGAAACGGAAACTGATTTTCCAGAGGCGAGGAGCGCAGGCTCCCGTCCGGCAAAACCTGGGTGGCGCTGCGGGGCGTGACCATACAATCGGTATCCACCACCACCTCGCACAAGGCCGGCCCTTTTTGCCGCAACACGGCGTGGATGGTTGCGTCCAGGTCATTCAACGCATCGACGCGGAAATAGGGCAGATCATAGGCCGCGCTCAAACCGCGCAGGCCGGGCAGGTACAGGCCGCTCTCCATGTCGCAGCCGCAGAAGCGCGCCTGGAAATGCCCCTTCTGCATGTTGCGGATCGAGGCGTAGCCGTGGTTGTTGACCACAAAAATCTTGACAGGCAGCCCGCGCCCCCGGACCACGGCCAGTTCCTGAACGTTAAGCTGCATGCCGCCGTCGCCGGCGATGCACACGGTATCCGCGCCGCCCGACCCCACACAGAGGCCGATGGCGTTGGGAATTTCAAAGCCCATGGCGCCCAAGGCGTGGCTGGAGCGAATTATCTGCCCTTCCTTCACGCCGAAGGCTTGGAAGAAAATTTCCGCCGTGGTGCCCGAACTGCACGGCGCGATGCGGGCCCCGACCGGCAGAAGCGCGCTCAGGCGGTCCACCAGGGCGTAGGTGGTCAGTTTGCCGGCGGCTGTCGTGTATTTTTCCGGCGTGACCACGGGGTAGCGGGCTTTCCAGTCGGCAAGACGCGCCTTCCAGGCCGAACAATCCGGCAGACGCAGTTCAGCCTGCCGGGCCCACAGCGCCTCCAGCACGTCGGCCGCATCGGCCACGCAGGGGACAAGCGCTCCCGCGCCTTCCAGCTTGCGAATTTCCGCCGGGTCGATGTCCACCACGATTTTTCGCGCGCCGGGAGCCCAGGCGCTCCGGTCGTAACCGGTAATGGAAAAATCCAGCCGGCAGCCCAGGCTGAGGATCAGGTCGGCATTCTGCATGGCCAGGTTGCCGTGGCGGTCGCCCATGCCGCCGGCGCGGCCCGCGTACAGCGGGTGATTGTTGGGGAAATAGTCCAGGGCCTTCCAGGAAGGAATCACGGGGATGGAAAGCCGGTCGACCAGGCCGCGGAAGGCCGTCCGGCAGCGGGACAAGCCGTTGCCCGCGATGATCACCGGCCGGCGGGCCTGGTTCAGCAGGGCGATGATCGGCCCGACATCCACCGTGCGCGGCGCAAGGGGCGGCGTATAGCCCGCCAGGCCGTTTTCATCGATTTGCGCGCCCTGGACGTCGAGCGGGATATCCAGAAGCGCCGGCCCCGGCCGGCCCGATAACGCCTCGTGCCAGGCCCGCTCAAGATGATAGCGGATACTCTCTTTATCGGTGACCATGGCGGCGTACTTGGTGATGGGGGACGCCATGCCCACGATGTCCGCCTCCTGCGAACCGAGCGAGCGCACGCCGTAACGGCTTTTCAAATCCGCGGTCTTGACCTGGCCGGAAAGAAAGAGGCAGGGGGTCGAATCCAGATAGGCCGCCAGCATGCCGGTCAACGTATTGGTGCCGCCCGGCCCGCTGGTCACCAGGGCCACACCCATGCCGCCGGTGGCGTTGGCGTAAGCTTCGCAGGCCACGGCCACGGCCTGCTCGTGCAGCAGGGAGACCGGCGCGATGCCGCCGGAGGCGGCCAGCGAGTCCAACAGGTGCATGCAGCCCCCGCCGGGCAGGTAAAAGACCGTGCGCACGCCTTTGCTTTCCAGAAAGGAGAATACATAGTCCGACAACTTCATGCGATTTCCTTCAACAGCATGGACAGCTCGCCGGAAAGCAGCCGGTTGACCACTTCCAGCAGGACGCCTGTACCGCCGGCCGCCTCCGTGATCACCATGGCGGCCTGTTGAGCGTTGGGGCTGGCGTCGCACGGCGCGATGCCGATCCCGGCGGCGCGCAGGGCCGGAACGTCCCGATCACTGTCGCCGACATAGATTATCCTGGACAGAGGGAGGCCGGTATCCAAACTGAAGCGCTCCAGGGCCGCCAGCTTGTCCTTGGCGCCGGGATAGACCTGGCGGATGCCGAAACGTTTGGCCAGCACGCGCACCATTTCCGTATCCTCGCCCGTGGCAAAGGCGAAGTCGTAGCCGGCGCGGCGGGCAATGCCAACGGCGTCCAAATCCCGGTAGCAAATGACCTTGGTCTCGTTGCCGTACACGTCCAGGGTAAGGCGGCCGTCGGTCAGCACGCCGTCCACATCTGTCAGAATCATCATGACGCCACCACCCTGCGGAGTTTTTCCCGCACCGGCACTTCCTCGGCCAGGCAGCGCAGTTCAGGGCTGCCCAGGGCCTGCTCCGTCATGCGGATATTCTGGACAAGCCGTTCCATTTCCAAAGGTTCAATGGATGCCTTTTGGTCACTGCCCCACATGTCGCGGCCCAGCGTGAAATGCCGCTCCACCGCGCAGGCGCCCATGGCCACGGCGCAGGCCGAAAGCAGCGTGTCCAGCTCATGGCCGGAATAGCCGACCGGCGCGTCGTATTCCCGCATCAGCGTGCGCATGGCGCACAGGTTCACCTTGTCGGCCGGCGCCGGATACAGCGATATGCAGTGCATCAGCAACAATCGGTCCAGGCCCAGCCAGTCCACGGCCCGCCGTATTTCCCGCTCGTCGCTCATGCCGGTGGACAGGATCACGGGCTTGCCGGTATCCCTGATCCGTCGCAGCAGGCCCCTATCCGTAAGGCAGGCCGCCGCCACCTTGTGGCATGGCACATTGTAGCGCTCTAAAAAATCAACTGAGTCTTCATCCCAGGGCGAGGCAAACCACATGATGCCGAGCCGCCGGCAAAAATCGTCGATTTCCCGATATGCCTCAGCGGAAAATTCCAAGCCTCGCTTGAGATCGCCGTTGGTCGGGCCGAAGGGGTTCTCGCGCGGCCTGACCAGTTCGTCGGCGGAATAGACCACCTCGATGGTGCGCTTCTGCAGCTTCACGGCATCACACCCGGCTTTCCGAGCCGCCGTGATCATCTCTTTGGCCGTCTCCAGACTGCCATTGTGATTGATGCCTATCTCCGCAATGACAAAGACGGGTTCGCCCTGACCAATGACGCGGTTTCCGATCCGGATCGTTTTGATATGCCTACCCTCGTTGTTCAGCAGTGAGTATGTTGTCGATGCCTTCGTCCATGGATCTGGGCTTCCAGAGGGGAATCTCCCGGCGCAGACGCTCGTTGGACCCGGTATAAGCCAGACCGTCGCCTTCCGTTCCCACGATTATGGGCGCGGCGCTCTTCATTTGTCGCCGTACCGCTTCGGCCACGGACAACAGCGTGACCGGGCGGCTGCCGCACAGGTTGTAGTCGCGGCAGGTCGGCCTGTTCTCCAGACAGTATTCCAGCACCGGCACAATGTCGTCCACATAGAGAAAATCAAACCGCACATTGTGGCGGAGGCGGATCTCCCGGCCGGCGCGCACCTGGTGCATGATGCCGGGGATCAGCTTGTAGTCGGGATCGCCTGGGCCATAACAGCCGAACAGGCGCAGATTGACGATATTGTCACGCCGCGCGGCCAGCCTCTGCATGAGGTAGCGTGAAAGCCCGTAGGCGTCGCGCGGCAGTTCCTCGCCTATTCTATCCTCGGCGATCATATCAAGGGCGCGGTGCTTGCCGTACTCGGCGCCGGAGCCGAAGTAGAGCATTTTCCCGTACAGGCCGGCGCAGTGCTCCAATGAGGCGAAAACCCGCAGAGAATGCTCAAACAGCCGTTCCCCGGCGTCAAACGGATTGGCTCCGGTCGGATTTGCCGCATGCACCACCGCGTCAAATTTTCCTTTCTCCAAAAAACGGCGCACGGCCTCCGCATCCCGCAGGTCCAGATCCGCCCGACCGGGAGCGGCCACAGTGTAGCGCTCCCGTAATAACGGCAATATGTTTCTTCCGATGAAGCCGGTGGCCCCGGTCAGCAAAATCGTACGCATTCCACTAAAATATGCCAGATTCATGCCAACTATTCAGATTTCAGGAGCATATTTCCAGCGCTTCCCGCACCGCTTTCGCCATATATTCAAGCCGGTCCGGATCCAGGCCGGGATACACGCCAATCCAGAATGTATCCCGCATGATCCGATCGGAATTCTTCAGTCCGCCAACCTGGCGGTACCCAGCGCCCGCGGCGCGCATGCCGTCAAAGCAGGGCTGCCTGACGATATTGCCGGCGAACAGCATGCGGGTCTGGATTCCCTTACGTTCAAGGAAGGCGACCAGATCATCCCGGCGACCGCCCTCCCGGCAGGTAAGGGCAAAGCCGAACCAACTGGGATCCGAGTCCGGACAGGCTTCCGGCAAAATCAGCCGGTCTTCGCAATCACGCAGGAGTACGCGCAGCAGGGCGAAATTTTTCCGGCGGGCGGCCGCGAAGCCGGGCAGCTTTTTCAGCTGGGCCAAGCCCAACGCCGCTTGCATGTCCGTGGCCTTCAAGTTGTAGCCGAAATGCGAGTAGACGTATTTGTGATCATAGCCCGGGGGAAGCTCGCCGTACTGCCTGGAAAAGCGATGGCCGCACAGATTGTCCCGACCGGAGGGGCAGACGCAGTCGCGGCCCCAGTCGCGCAGCGAAAAAAGTATTTTCGCCAGCAGCGGATTGCTGGTGTATACGGCGCCGCCCTCGCCCATAGTCATGTGGTGCGGCGGGTAAAAGCTGGAGGTGCCGATGTCGCCGAGGGAACCGGTCAGGGCCGTTTCGTTGTCCAGAGTGTAGATTGAGCCCAGGGCGTCGCAGTTATCCTCGATCAGCCAGAGCCCGTGTTTTTCGCAGAACCCCTTGACCGCCGCGAGGTCAAAGGGATTGCCCAGCGTGTGCGCGGCCATGACGGCCCTGGTTCTGTCCGAGCGGGCCGCCTCCAGCAGGGAGACATCAAGATTGTATTGCGGAATGGTCACGTCGACAAACACCGGCACAGCGCCGTACTGCACAATGGGCGCCACCGTGGTGGGGAAGCCCGAGGCCACCGTGATCACCTCGTCGCCGGGCCGGACGGCCCGCTCCTCCAGAAACGGCGAGGTCAGGGCCATGAAGGCCAGCAGATTGGCCGATGAGCCGGAATTGACCAGGGCGCAGTGCTTGACTCCCAGAAAAGCGGCGAACTCCTTTTCAAAATCCGCGGCGAAGCGCCCGGCCGTGAGCCAGAAGTCAAGCACGCTTTCGGCCAGCATGGCCATATCCTCATGGTCATAAACCCGGCCGGCATAAGGAAGGCGCTCGCCGGGCGCAAAGGGGGCGCGCCGCCCATGAAACTCGGCGCAATAACGCGCTATGCTTTCCAGTATCCGCGCCCGGGCTTCCCGTTCGCTGGTCGGTTCAGCCGTCACCGTCGTTCACCTCGCCAAAAAACTCATGCCCGCGGCTGCGGGGCTGTGCCAGAAACACTTCATTTCAGCCGTTATTGGCCTGCATGGCCTTCAAAAGGGCGACTCTGCGCGCCAGATTGAGGTAGTCCTCCGAAGATTCCGGGCGTTTTTTGGGACTGGCCAGAAATTTTTCCACGGCTATTGGGTACTGCTGGATTCTTCCCGTGTAGTTCATCTTTTGGGTTATCGCGATAAAATCGTCCAGTTGCCGTTCCAATTTTTCCAGCAAATCCTCATGCTTTCCTATACAGCATACCCTTTCCTTTATTTCTTCCACATCTTCATCAGAAATTTCAGAAAATCCATCCTCTGTGATGATTTTTACTTTTGCTCCACACAACACGGCTTCAATAGTTAAAGCGCTTTTGTCATCAAAGGAGTACAATATACCTGTTGTTTTTAACAAATATGCAAGTTCTTCATGTGTTTTTGGGTAATCTTTATTAATTTCCAATAGCCCTTCAATTTCAGGAACATTTCGCCACTTCCCTCCTTTGTGCACAAAATAGCAGTCCTGCAATTTGGGTAATTTTTCATCAAAGAATAAACTTGTATCTATAGTCCTAAATTGAAGCACAGGAGCATCATAAAAAGCCTTAGCGGCGGTAAAGATCAGCTCACTTGGATGGTATTCCTTTTCTCCGGCCCCATGGTACCCTGGATAAAACAAGACATATCTAACAACATTCTGAAACTTCAACGGATTAGCTTCAACGCTTTCGGGGTATACCATGATGTCGTGCTGCCGCATATCGTCATCAATCACGTCAACATAATGGTATCTTCCGCGCCCCCCCTCAGGTAATACAAAAAAGATTCATACCCTCTTTCCCTGAGCGCGTCATGAAGCGCGCGCAGATACCGGGCGCCGTTCGCCCTGTCTTCCAAAGGCGGGGCGTAAATAATATATCTCTTCTTTTTTGGTTCCTGCGTTGTCATTGTCAGCTCCTTTCGTCCGGTTCCTCACCAGCAGCGCATGGCATGCAGCCGCAAAAAACAGCGCGCCTCATGCCGCCGGCATCCTGTTGACGCCGCGTGGGGCCTTTTCAATTTCCCAGCTTTGTCGTTCGCTTCCCATAGGCCGGACTTTGACCCACCTCCCAGCGCCTACCAGCGGAAGATGCATCGCCGCCACAGAACAGGCTTCACAGGACACTATACGTTTATGCAACTTTCGCACCAAAAAAATAGAGAGCGGAGGGCTATTTCTGAACAGGTGACGGCACCATAAAATGCGGCGCCACTGTCCGCGGGGGGGCACCCTTTTGCCGGCCGTGCCGCTGAAAAGGCTGAAATGCGCTCATGCCGACGTCCAGAACACCGCCATTGACCGGCGAGGCGGGCGGGTAAAATTTGTGCCGAAAATTTGACAGAATTCGCAGCCCCCCCCCCCCGGCGGCGGGGCGGCGGGGCGGCCGGGGGGGGCGGGCCGGGGGGTGCGGGCGGGGCGGGGGCCTGCGTCCAGAGCGCGC
>JAVBVM010000090.1:0-2592 GCA_031554295.1 Desulfovibrionaceae bacterium
AGACCATCAAAAGCTGCTTGAAAAGTTGCGGCGACTGCGGCAAGGCGTAGAATTCGCCGTTGCTCAGGCGGCTGGGCACCAGGAAGTCGCGCGCGCCTTCAGGCGTGGACTTGGTGAGCATGGGCGTTTCCACTTCGAGAAAGCCCTCGGCCGACAGATGCTTGCGCATGGCCTGGGCGATTTTGTGGCGCAGGATGAAGTTGCGCGCCATGCGCGGCCGGCGCAAGTCCAGGTAGCGGTATTGCAGGCGCAGGTTTTCTGATGCCTCGATGCGGTCCTCCACCGGAAAGGGCGGCGTTTTGGCGGTGTTCAGGAGCTTCCACTCGCTGACCAGCACCTCGATCTCGCCCGTGGCCAGGTTCGGGTTGGCCATGCCCTCGGGCCGGAGCCGCACCGTGCCGATGATCGCAATCACGTATTCCGTGCGCAGCATGTGGGCGTCGGAATGCGCGGCCGTGCTTTCCTCGGGGTTGAAAACCACCTGGGTCAGGCCCTCGCGGTCGCGCAGGTCCACGAAGATCAGGCCGCCGTGGTCGCGCCGGAACTGCGCCCAGCCCATCAGGCAGATTTTTTCGCCCGCGTTCCTGGCGGTCAGCGCCCCGCACGAGTGCGTGCGCGCCCAGTCGCCCACGGGCTGGATATATTGCTGGTGTTCCTGCTGGAGATCCGTCTTTTGTTCAGTGCTCATACCGCTTCCTTACGTCGCGTCTTAAATCTTCAGTATTATTACGTCCGCATGGCGCGCTCGAGCTCCGCCAGGGGCGCCAGGGGCAGGGTTCGCTGTTCGCCGCTGGCCATGTTCTTCAGCATCACGCTGTTCTGGGCCAATTCGTTCGAGCCGAGGATGCAGGCCCAGGCGGCGCGGTTTTTCGCGGCCTGGCGCAGGTGCGACTTGGCCGAACGCGCGGCATAGGCGGTTTCGCCGGAAAAGCCCGCCCGGCGCAATTTCTGGGCCAGGAGAAATCCGGTGTCCAGGGCCGCTTCGTCCAGCGCGGCGATATAAAAGTCCGGCGCGGGGGCCTCGCTTTCCGGCAGCAGCAGGGCCAGACGTTCCATGCCGCAGGCGAAGCCGATGCCCGGAACGTCCGGGCCGCCCAATTGCGCCACCAGGCCGTCATACCGCCCGCCGCCGGCAATCGCGCTTTGCGAGCCGATATTTCCGGAAACCACCTCAAAGGTCGTGCGCACGTAATAATCCAGGCCGCGCACCAGCCTCGGCGTCAGGGCGTAATTCACCCCGGCCGCGTCCAGCAGGCGGCGCACCGCGTTGAAGTGCGCGGCGCAGTCCGGGCAGATGTACTCGCCGATCAGCGGCGCGTTTTCCGTCATCGCCCGGCAGCCCGGCACCTTGCAGTCCAGCAGGCGCATCGGGTTGGCGTGCAGGCGCCGTTGACAGTCCTCGCACAGGGCTTCCCGATCCAGGCCCTCGAAAAATTCCGTCAGGGCGGTTTTGTAGCCGGGCCGGCATTCCTTGCAGCCCAGCGAGTTCAGCAGAACCTCGACATCCGTGATGCCCACGGACTTGAAGAAATGCACCAGCATGCCGATCATCTCGGCGTCCGCGTACGGCTCGTGCGAGCCCAGGCATTCGCAGTTCAACTGGTGGAACTGGCGCGAACGGCCCTTCTGCGGCCGCTCGTAACGGAACATCGGCCCGGTGGTGAACAGGCGGCTTACCGCCTCCTGCGAATGCCGCTTGGATTCGACATAGGCGCGCACCACGCCGGCCGTGGCCTCGGGCCGCAGGGTCATCAGGCGCCCCTTGCGATCCGGGAACGTGAACATTTCCTTCTGCACCACGTCCGTTTCCGTGCCGATGGAGCGCTTGAACAGATCCGTATATTCCACCAGCGGCGTGCGCAGCTCGTCATAGCCGTACGACCCGAAAATCCGCCGGGCGGACTCCTCCAGGCGCGTAAAGGCCGTGCTGTCGGGCGGGAACATGTCCATGAAGCCCTTGATGCCGGAAAATGCGTCCATCACTTATCCCCAGTTCTGCTGAAAAATACGACAAATGCCGAATTGTTCTCCATAGACCAATGATCACCGCTTGTCCAGCGGCCAAGGGAAGAACGCCTCCGGCGGCCAAGGAGATGATGGCCGCCTCCGCTTTCTTTATCCCCGCGGCTCACCCGCTACGGCTAAAGGCGTTGGAACCCCGTCGGCCGGGGCGTCTTCTTCTTGATCTCCCGCCGTTTCGCCGCTAGGGTCCATTCATGGATGATTCGCGCCCCGCGCAAGCCCCGGTGACCGTCGAACCGGCGGAAGCCGGCCAGAAGCTGCTGCGCTTTCTGGCCCGGCGCTTCGGCGTGCCGGAAACCGTGGCGCACCGCTGGGTGCGCACCGGACAGGTGCGCGTGAACGGCGGAAGAACCAGGCCCTTCGCCCGCCTGGAGGCCGGCGACAGCGTGCGCGTGCCGCCCATGGCCGCCGCCATGGCGCGGGAAACAGCCGAAACGCCCGCGCGCGACGGGCCCGGACTGCCGCCGGTTATCGCGCGGGATGATGACCTGCTGGTGCTGGCCAAGCCGGCCGGGCTGCCCGTGCACCCGGGCAGCGGGCATACGGACAGCGTGACGGAACGCCTGGCCC
>JAVBVM010000158.1:0-6569 GCA_031554295.1 Desulfovibrionaceae bacterium
GGGCCAGCACCTGCTGTCCACCTCGGGCCTCACCGACGCCTCGGGCAACCCGATTCTCGGCGACATCGCCACCCTGCTGCGCAACCAGATCAAGAAATACCTGGATGAAATCAACCTGCCGCACAGCATGAAGTATATTGACCCCAGCTACATCATCCGTTCCGTGCCGGCTGACGCCAACGACCGGGTTTACTGCGGCTTTCTCGGCCAGCATGCCGTGCACGCGGCCATGGCCGGGAAAACCGGCATGGTCATCGCCCGGCTGATGGACCGCTACGTGCATCTGCCGCTGGAGATGGTCACCCGCAAGCGCCGGAAGCTGAATATTCTCTCCGGCTACTGGCGCGCGGTGCTCGAATCCACCGGCCAGGCCCGCCTGACCGGCATGTTCCCCAATGAACTGAAAAGGTGATCGCATGTTTCGCCGCGCGATCCTTTGTTTTCTGGCTCTGTCCTTTTTATTCGCGATTCCCGCCTTTGCCGCCGCTCCCCTGCTCATGGACGGCAAAAAAAGCCTGTACCAGCGGGTGATCGCGCACCCGGGCGCGGCCGCCTATGCCAGCGCTGACGGCAAGACCGGCGCGGCGGTGGCTCCCTTTACCGTGCTCTACGTCTACGCCCGTAAAACCGTGAAAAACGCCGAGTGGCTTGAAGTCAGCCCCTCCACCACCGGCGCGGGCCGCTTCTGGCTGCCCGCCTCCGCCGCCTCGGCCTGGAAGCAGGCCCTGGTCCTGACCTTTTCCGAGCGGGCCGGCCGCGACCCGCTGCTCTTTTTCGCCACCGAGAAAGATCTGGAACGCGCGGCCGAAAGCAAGGACATCAGCGCGGAAATGAAGCGCCTGTACGCCGAGTTTCAGTCCCACACGCAAAAAGGCGCGGCCCCGGCCAATTTCCCGATCAGGGCGGCCGAGCCGGCCGACGCCCAGGGCGCGGTACCGCAGCGGCATTTTTACCTGATGCCCATTTTCAGCTACTCCGAGCCGTTTGAGGGCACGAAGTTCCTGGAGGTAGGCTCCATCGACCCGGGCAATCCCGCCAACCCGGCCAATGCGGGCGGCCCCGGCGCGGCCGACCAGTCCGGCAACAAGACCGCCGTCGAAGAGCCGCCCAAGACCCTGCGCTCGGCCATCGTCTTTGCCATCGACACCACCATTTCCATGCGGCCGTATATCGAACAGAGCCTGGCCACGGCCCGGAAAATCTATGACGCCGTGGAAAAAAGCGGCCACGCCGATAAGGTCGGCCTGGGCGTGGTGGCCTTCCGCAGCAGCCCGGAGGCGTCGCCCGGACTGGAATACCGCACCAACGTCATCTCCCCCCTGCGCACGGCCTTGGAACGCGGCGTTTTTGAGGATGCCCTGGGCCAGGTGCGCGAGGCCGCCGTTTCCAGCCACTCCTTTAACGAGGATTCCCTGGCCGGCGTAAAGGTCGCCCTGGAGACCATGGACTGGTCCACTTACCAGTCGCGCATCATCCTCCTGCTCACCGACGCCGGACCGCTCGCCGCCGGCGACCCCTACGCGGCCACCCGCATGGGTAGCGCCGAAATCGCCGACCTGGCCCGGCAAAAGCGCGTCAGCATCGTCGCCCTGCACGTCAAAAGCCCGAACGGCCAGGCCAACCACGCCTACGCCGCGCGCGAATACCAGGCCCTGACCCCGCTGGCCGAAGGGCAGAGCGGCTACATCGCCATTGACGCCGCCACGCCCGAGCAGGGCGCGCGCCAGTTCGACCAGGCCGCCTCCGCCCTGGCCGACCGCATCACCCGGGTGGTGGTCGATACAGCCAACGGCAAGCCGCTTCAGGCCCCGGCCGAGCCGACCGTTCAGGAGAGGGCTCCGTCCCAATCCGCGCAGGCGCGCGCCGCCCGGATCGGCGATCTGCTCGGCTATTCGGCCCAGCTCGACTATCTTGGCGATCGCTCCGGCGCGCGCGCTCCCCAGGTCGTCCATTCCTGGATTGCCGACAAGGATCTCGGCCGTCTGGCCCAGTCCCGCTCCACCCCCACGGTCGAGGTCACCGTCCTGCTCACCAAGGACCAGTTGAGCGCCCTCAGGCGCCAGCTCGAGTTGATCGTCGACAACGCCGAACGCACCAAAAAGACCGACTCGCGCGATTTCTTCCAGGGCGTCCTCTCCGCCTCCGCCGCCATGAGCCGCGACCCGGCCCGGTTCGCCGCCCGGCCCGACCAGAACCTCCAGCAGCTCGGCGTGCTCGAGGAATGGCTCGACGGCCTGCCCTACCAGAGCGACGTGCTCTCCATGACCGAGGAAGACTGGTACCGCATGAGCGTCGGCCAGCAGACCGCCTTCATCAACCGCCTCAAATCGCGCATGGACCGCTACGATGAATACGACCGCGACCTGCGCAACTGGGTCAACTTCGGCTCCCAGCACCCCGGCGACTGGCTGTATCGGGTGCCGTTGAACATGCTGCCGTAGGAGCAAGAATGCCTCCGGCGGCCAAAGGGGGTGACCCCCTTTGGAAACCCCGATACGGGGAGACGTTGTTTTTATTCCTTATTACGCCGCCGCCTTTTGAGAGGAAACACCCGTTTCCGCATCGGGCGGAGCGCCCCCGGACCGGGCGGCTTTTGGCTTCCGGCTCGGAACGGATTGGAAGAGGAAATGCTGGAACAGCCCCTGCTGCGTTTGGAAAATCTGCTCAAGGAACGCCGACAGGAACACGGCTTCCGCTTGCTTGTCCCGCGTTTGGAGATCCGGCCGGGCGAGCGTATCGCCCTGCTCGGCAAAAGCGGGTCGGGCAAATCCACCCTGCTCGACATGCTGGCTCTGATTTTGCGGCCTGGACAGGCCGACGTTTTCACCTTGACGCCGCCGGGCGGGCGGACGGTGGATTTGCTGGGGGCGTGGGAAGACGCCGACGCCTTAAGCCGGCTGCGTCTGAACCATATGGGGTACGTGCTGCAAACCGGCGGGCTGCTCCCCTTCCTTACCGCGCGCGACAATATCCTGCTTTCCTGCCGGGTGCGCGGCGGGCCGGACAATCTGGAACGCCTGGAGTGGCTGGCCGAACGCCTTTCCATCAGCCGCCTGCTGAACAAGCTCCCCGGCCGGATTTCTTTGGGCGAACGCCAGCGCGTATCCATCGCCCGGGCGCTTATCCATGAGCCGGCCCTGGTCATCGCCGACGAGCCCACGGCCGCCCTGGACCCGATCACCGGCGCGGAAGTCTTCGATCTGCTGCTGGAACTGGCGGCCGGCACCGCCCTGATCGCCGCCACCCACGACTGGAACCGCGCCCGCGACAGCCGCTTCCGGGTTTTGAACCTTGGCCTTGCCCAGGACCAGCACGGCAATGTCACCGCCACGGTGGAAGGGTAGGCGGGTCATGGCGCGGCTTCTCACCGTCATCCGCCTGGCCTGGCAAGATTACCGGCGCGACTGGCTGCTCTCGCTCTGCGCCGTTTGCGCCCTGGCCGCGGCCATCACTCCCCTGCTCTCGGTCTGGGGCGTGCGCAACGGCATTGTCGCCAGCCTGACCGAACGCCTGCTGGAAAACCCGCGCAATCTGGAAGTCTCCTCCGTGGGCGCCGGGCGCTATGGCAAAGAGTTTTTCGACGAACTGCGCGCCCGACCGGACGTCCTGTTCGTTACCCCGGAAACCCGCTCCATTGCCGCGAAAATGCTGTTGCAGGGCGAAAAGGGCGGCGTGCAGGCCGATTTGGCGCCCACCGGCGAGGGCGACCCGCTCATGCTCAAGTGGGCGGCTGTGCCCAGGCGGGTGGACGAGGTGGTCCTGTCCTGGTCGGCCGCCGAAAAAACCGGCGTTGCGGCGGGCGGCGCCCTGACCGGTCGCGTGGCCCGCACCAGCCGGGAAGGGGTGGAAGACCGCGCGGAAGTCGTATTGAAGGTCATCGCCGTTTTGCCGGCTCACGCCTATGCCAAAGCCGCCGCGTTTGTCCGCCTGGATTTGCTGGACGCGGTGGAGGATTTCCGCAACGGTTTTGCCGTGCCCGCCCTGACCTGGGCCGGTGAGGACCGGCCGGGCTTCGACGGCTATGCCGGTTTCCGGATCGCCGCGCGCGATCCGGCGGCGGTCCAGCGCCTGCAAAAAGATCTGACCGCGCGCGGCATTGAGGTCTATGCCCGCTCGGAAGATATCGAGCTGGTGCAAAATCTGGATCGCGCCTTCACCGTGGTTTTTGTGACGCTGTTCTCCGTGGTCGGCGCGGGCGCGTTCGCGGCGGCGGCCAGCAACGCCCTGGGGCAGATCGCCCGCAAGCGGCGTTCGCTTGCCGTGCTGCGGCTGCTCGGTTTTTCCTCGCGCCACCTGGCCGTTTTCGGCCTGGTCCAGTCCGCGCTCACCGGCCTGCTCGCGGCCGTCGCGGCCGGCGGCCTGTACCTGGTGGTGGAGACGGTCATCAACAGCTATTTCGTCGGCGGCGTGGGGCCGTATGAGGCCCTCTGCCGCCTGGACGCGCGGCATTATGCGATTGCCGCGGCTTTGAGCGCGGCCCTGATGATGTTGGCGTCCGCCTGCGCCAGCCGCGCGTTGATGCGCATCGAACCCTCGGAGGCCCTGCGCGATGTGTAGCGTTCTGAAAATATTGGCTTCAGCGGGGATGGCCCTCGGCCTTCTGCTGTCCGCCGCCTGTTTCGGGCAAAGGGAAGCCGGCGCGGCCGGCCTGACCCGGCGGGGCGACGTTTCCAAGCTGGATCTGTATGACCCGCGCCCGGCGGCCAATGAAATCCTTTTGCCCATGCCCTGCGGCCTGGGCCTGTCGATCGCGGCGGTGGGCGTGCCTGTGAACGGCCTGCTCCGGGACATGGAAACGCGCTTCGGCTGCATTGACTGCGACCGCGAGGATATGGGCTATTATGACCGGCAGTACGTCGGCCACATCTCCGCGCCCTTCACTGCGGCGGATCTGCCCGGGGACTGGCGGGGCAAGTTGCCCGCGGGGAGCGCCCCGCAACAGTATTATTTCATCGGCCGCTACGAGATCACCAACGCCCAATGGGAAGCGGTGATGAACAAGGTCTGCCTCGAGCCTTCCCCGGAAGCGGCCCGGCCCAAGGTCGATATCTCCTGGTACGAGGCCGTGCTTTTCACCGAGCGCTATATGGAATGGCTGCTGGCCAACGCGCCGGACAGCCTGCCCCGCTTTGCCGGCGACGCCAAAAATATCGGCGTGCTGCGCCTGCCCACCGAGCACGAATGGGAATACGCGGCGCGCGGCGGCCATGCGGTAAGCGCCAACACCTTGCTGACGGAGCCGTTCTTCCCCATGGAGGCCGGCAGCGTCTACTCGGATTACGCGGTGTTCCGCGACGGCGGCGGCGCGTCTTCGAAGAATCCGGAGCGTATCGGCGGCAAACTGCCCAACCCGCTTGGCCTGTGCGACATTGCCGGCAATGCGGCGGAAATGACCATGGACGCCTTCAAGTTTTCCCTGGGCGGCCGCCTGCATGGCTCGGCCGGCGGCTTTGTGCGCAAGGGCGGCAGCTACCTCACCGGCCAGGCGGAAATCATGCCGGGCCGGCGCGAGGAATGCGCCTTTTTTCTGAAGGACGGCCCGGCCAGGGCGCATGATCTGGGCTTCAGGCTGATCCTTTCCGGCATCAACACCCCGGCCGGGCCGCGCAATGCCGAGTTGCGGGAAGAATGGAAAAATATGGGCGCCAGCGGCGGGCTGACCGCCCCCGACGCGGCGCGGAACCCCATGGCCGCGCTCGAGGCCCTGATCCGGGACGCGCGCACGGCCGAGGAAAAACAGGCTTTCGAAAACCTGCGCGGCGTGCTGAAGGACGCCAATATCGCGCAGGAGCGCCACAATGCGGCCATGGCCCGGACCTATGTCGAGGCGGCCATTCATGCGGTGTACACCCTGCGCAACCTTGAGCAGCGCCGGGCGCTGACCGGCACCCAGATAGCCCTGATGCGGAGCGATTTGGAGCGCATGGCCCCGGAAGTGCGGGAACAGTACGAAACGCCGTTCCGCGAGCGCCTGAAGGGCTGGGACGCGGTGCTCGCCTCCATTGACGTGGCCATGCGGGAACAGTTCATCAATTACAAGGCCCTGCTGGAAAAAAGCCAGGACTTTGACTCCAGGCTGCTGGCCGACGCCCTGTCCGGCGCGAACAACGACATCAAGGGCGACGGAATGTATGCCGGAGAAATCAGGCGCTGCTACGCCAAGTATGTTGAGCAGCTTGAGCTGCTGCGCCAGGGCCGCCTGAGCGCCGTGACCCTGGAGAGTCTGGTCAAATAGGGCGCGCGGGAACAGGCTCGGGATCAGGCGCGGGATCAGGCGCGCAGGAAGATTCCGCCCCGCAGCTCCGGAATCGGCTTTTCCAGATGCAGCGCGGCGCGAGTGCCGGGGTTCAGAACGGCGCTTTCCGCGCCGGCATGATTGAACAGCCGGTATTCCCCCGCCTTGAGCGCGGGCCGCCGCAATCCGGGCAGGATTATTTCCGCCGGAAGCTCCGCTTGCCAGAGCGCGCGCACTTCAACTTCCCAAGCCAGGCATCCGGCATTCCCTTCCGCCTCAAGCGGCCCGGCAATGCGCGCCACGACTGAACGGATGGTTCCCCGCTCCGGCATGG
>JAVBVM010000004.1:0-3610 GCA_031554295.1 Desulfovibrionaceae bacterium
ATTATGTCCGAAGCATTGCCGTTTAAGGAACTTGAGCGCACGGTTCTGTATGATGAGGTTTCCCGCCACATTAAACAGGCCATTGTCGACGGCCGCTACCAGCCGGGAGACAAGCTGCCGTCCGAGCGCGATCTGGCCGAAGCTTTCGGCGTCAGCCGCCCCACCGTGCGCGAAGCTCTGAAAATACTGGCCATGCAGGGCCTGGTGAGCATGGACCGCCGCCAGATTGGCTACGTGATCCGCCAGCCCGACATTTCCCAATATATTTCTCCGGCGCGCAGCCTGATCGACTGGCTTACCCAATTGAACGAAAACTCCCTCGCCTCGTTTCTGGAAGTCGTCCCCTATATGCGCAGCATGATCGCGCATGCCGCTTTGAAAAACGGCTCCGACGCGCTGAACGAGGATCTGTCCGGAATCATCAACCAGATGGAAACGGGCGAGCAGACCTTTTTCGCGATCAACCCGCTGGCCTACGCCTTTACGCTCCGCCTGGCCCAGGCTTCGGAAAACCCGGTGATGACCTCCATGTGGCGCATCTTCCGGGATCTGCTCTGCGAAAAATTTCCCCAGATCATGACCCCCTTTGAGCCTGAAGGCCCGAAGTACTTCATAGACTACCACAAGTTAATGGCCGAAGCCGTGCGCGAGCGCAGCCACGACGGCATTGACCGCGCGGTGCAGATGCGCCGGCAGCGCATTGAGGAACTGCACGCCCGCGCCAGGTTCAGCTCCGGAGACGCCGCGAAACAGTGAATGCCCGGGCCCCGCGGTCCGGGAGAGCGCCGAAAGGCGGACAACCCAAGTAGACTGAGGAGTATTGGCTATGAGTGAGGAAAAAAAACCGGTAGGCAAAACCAGAACCCTGACCGGGGCTGAACTCTGGATCCTGCGCATCTTTCTGGCGGCGATCCCGGTCAGCCTGTTTCTCTATATCCAGGATTTTTCCCATCTGTTCGGCGTCACCCTGTACCTCCCCCAATACTTGAGCATTTTCTTCATCTGTTTGCTTACCGGCATCTTCATGCTCTACCCGGCCCACAAAAAAGCCTCGCGCGCCCATGTGGCCTGGTATGACTGGATTCTAATCCTGGCGGCCTTTTACGTGTTCGGCGCCTCAAGCATCAATTATGAGGACATGCTCATAATGACCGGCTTCGGCCCCACGGATCAGGCGATCATGGGCCTGGCGGCCATTCTGCTCGTGCTGGAGGCGGTACGGCGCATACTTGGCAAGGTGCTGGTCTGCCTTGCCGTTTTATTCATCCTGTACGGACATTTTTCCTATCTCATTCCGGGCATCTTCAATTCCAAGGGCCTGAGCTGGGCGCGCCTCATGAACTTCCTCTACCTTGACACCAACGGCCTGAACGGCGTGCCCATCGGCGTGGCCGGCACCATGGTCGTGGGCTTCCTCTTTTTCGGGGTGGCCCTGTTCATGGCCGGCGGAGGCGAATTTCTCTCCAACCTCTCGCTGGCCCTTATGGGCCGACAGCGCGGCGGCGCGGCCAAAGTGGCGATCATCGCCAGCGCCCTGTTCGGCTCGCTCTCGGGCAGCGCTTCGGCCAACGTGGCCGTATGCGGCTCGCTGACCATTCCGTTGATGGTCCGCACCGGATACAAGCCGGTGTTCGCCGGCGCCATTGAGGCGGCCGCCTCCACCGGCGGTTTGTTTTTGCCGCCCGTCATGGGCATCACAGCATTCATGATGGCGGAATTTTTGAAGATTCCCTATTATCAGGTGGCCATCGCCGCGGTCATCCCCGCGCTTACCTACTATTTCGCGCTGTATCTGATGATCCATTTCGAGGCCGTGCGCACGGACATCAAGGGATTGCCCAAGGAAGAACTGCCGAATCTGAAAGCCGTGCTCAAGACCGGCTGGATCTACGTCATTCCCGTGGCCGCGCTGCTCTATTTCCTGTTCGGCCTGATGATGGACCCGACCCGGGCCGCCCTCTATTCCGGCTTCATCATGGTCTTGTGCGGCCTGATCAACAAGGACGTGCGCCGGAACTTCCACAAGCGTTTCGCCAACGTGCTGGTGGACACCGGCATGCAGGTGCTCCTGGTGGGCGCGGCCTGCGCCACGGCCGGCCTGGTGATCGGCGGCATTTTCGCCACCAACCTGGGCCTGGCCCTGTCCTCGGCCCTGGTGGATCTCTCGCACGGCTATTCGTTCATCCTGCTGGTGCTGGCGGCCGTTGGCGCCATCATCCTCGGCATGGGCATGCCCATTTCCGCCACCTACACCATGCTGGCCATTCTGGTGGTGCCGGCCCTGGATAAGATCGGCATGGACCCCATGGCCGCGCATTTGTTCCTGAACTTTTTCGCCGCCATGTCCTTCGTGACGCCGCCGGTGTGCATCGCCGCCTTCGTGGCCGCGGGCATCGCCAAGTGCAACCCCATGGCCTGCGGCTGGCAAGCCTCGCGTATCGGCATTGCCGCCTATATCGTGCCCTTCGCCTTCTGCTACAACCCGGCCCTGCTCATGCAAGGCGGCGCGCCCACCATTATCTTCTACGCCTTCTGCGTCGCGTTCGGCACCCTTTTCATCAGCTTCGGCGTGTCCGGCTGGATGCTCAAATCCATCAACCCGCTGATACGCTTCATCTCGTTCGCCGGCGGCCTTCTGCTCATGTTCCGGCAGCCGCAGATATTCGGCATCGGCTTTGCCGTGTGCGTCCTGACCTTCGCCTTCATGTATTTTACCCGAAAAAAAGCAGTGGCGCGCACGTCCGCGGCAGCGGCATAGCGCCAGGCGCGCAATCATCAGCTTACGGAGGCTTTACGCGGATTAGGGACAAGGAAAAGTTCTTCCATGACAACTCCGAACGGCTGTTCAGGATTCCGCCGAAGAAATAACGTTTATCGAACAGACAACCTGTAACGCTTGAGTTGGAGGTTTTTCAATGCGTAACTCTTCGTTCATCCGCGCGCTTTTTTGCGCCCTGTTCGCGTTCTGCCTTTTCGTTCCCGCCGCCCAGGCCGCGGAACAGAAGCGGCGCCTGGTGCTCGGCTCCAACGCCGCCAACACCACCCAGTACGTCATGGGCGCGGCCTTTGCCCAGGTTATCGGCAAATACTCTCCCGTCGTCATTGAAGCCCTGCCACAGGCCAACGTGGTTACCCTGCCCATGCTCGGCACCGGCGACTGCGACCTGATCTTGGCCGCCGATGACGAACTCGACGCGGCCTATTTCTCCAAGGCCATCTACGACAAGATCTCCGGCGGCAAAGGCTTTGACGTCCGCCTGCTGATGCTCGGCTCGCCCATAGCCGCCGGCTTCGTGGTGGCCGGCGACTCCGGCATCACCTCCGCCGACCAGTTGAAGGGCAAGCGCGTGGTGCTCGACTTCGGCACCAGCTACGCCCTGAACGCCGGCGCCCGCGCCGCCCTCGCCGCCAGCGGCCTCACGGAAAAGGACGTCACGGTCATGAAGGCCAACCTGATCCCCGACGCCGCGCGCATGGTCATTGAAGGCAAGGCCGACGCCTGCTTCGGCTCGCTTGGCGTGCCCGCCTTCCGCGAACTGGCCGTGGCCCGCAATGGCGCCCGCCACCTGGGCGTGACCGACGACCCGGCCAACTGGGCCAAGGCGCGCGA
>JAVBVM010000131.1:0-3148 GCA_031554295.1 Desulfovibrionaceae bacterium
ATATTGGTGATGACCGCCGCCGGCCGGAAGTTGAGCCCCAGTTCCGGCGTCATGACCGCGCCGGCACGGCTGTATTCGCCAAGGCCGCTCAGCAGGGTGAAGGGGCTGAGCATGATTTCATAGTGGCTGCCGGGAAACTGCGCGCGCGCCGGGTAGCCGAGTTCCTGGATAAAGCGCTCGAGCAGGCCAGAGGCCGTACGGGCGCGGGTGTAGGCGTCGAAGGAGCTGGAATAGCCGATGGCCGCGTAGGTGCCGTCCCACTGCATGGGCACGCCCATCACGATGATGCTCTTCCAGTGATCCGGTACCTTGTCGCCCCAGGTGCCCCAGCCGCGGCCGGGCATGCCGCGCATCAGGTTTTTGAACATGAAGCGCGGGTCGAACTTGGCGATGCCCACCAGGGACGTGCCGAACATGTGCGCCACGCGCTTGATCAGCTCGCTGGCGTGCTTGGGCGATTTGAAAGCCAGGGGGGCGGGCCGCTTCACGTTGCGGAAGTCCCATTTCTCGGGCGGCTGGGGTTCGTTGGTCTTGGCGAAGACATCGTGCGGATCCTCGGGAATGGTGGAGCCGTAGCGGTTGTACATGCCCGCGTCGCGGTAGGCGGTGTTGTAGGCGTCGGCAATGGCGTAGCGCATGTTCTTGCCGCCCTTCCAGGCCGCCACACGCTTAGGTATGCGCACGAACATGGATTCCACGATCATTTTGTAGCGCTCGGGATGCGCCCGGTAATAATCGCCGATCTCGCCGGGCATGGCCTCCAGGCCCATTTCGGGATTCCACTGCTTGCTCTGCACCAGGCCCATGATGGCCTTGGTGCGCTCAAACAGAAAGTCGGTCCAGTTCGGGCGCTCCACCGGGCCCACCGGCGTCATCATGCTGGGCACGTCGGTCCGGAAGGAATCGCGGTCAAAGGACATGTCGCCGCCCATGTAGGTGCGGCCGTAGCCCGTGTAGGCGTCGTCCGATCGGCCGATTTTGAAACCGGCGGCGGCCGAGCCCGCTACCGTGGCGGCGGCGGCGGCCACGGCCCCGTAACGCAGGAAGCTGCGGCGCGAGCATCCCTCGCCGGCCGCTTCCTTGGAACACCGCGCGGGCTTGTCCGCCTGCGGCTCCTCGGCCCCCTGTCTGTGCGGCACATAGTTTTTCGGGTCATTAACGATGTCAAGAGCGTCTTTTTCCTGTGACACGGCATCATCCTCCTTACCGTATGGTTCAACCGTTTCGCGCGCCTGCCCCGCCCTTGTCCCCGTCCTGGCGGCAGCGAGCCAGGGCCGGTTCGAGTTCGGGGATGTCCCTTAGTATTGTCTCCACATATTGTCGTACGGCGGAGGGGTTTTCCGCCGCGAGCAGTTTGGCGCGTTCCACCAGGAACTCGCGCGCGTCAAAGTCAAGGGTGGCCATATCCAGGTGGCATTGCGCGCCGCCCACGATATCGCCCAGGGCGAGCAGGGCGTCGCCTTTCACGCGCAGAGCCACAAACTGCGAGGCGCCGCCCGAAGCGAGCAGGCGTTCGCACACGTCCAGGGCCTTGGCCGGCGCATTGGTTTGCAGCAGGCAGATGGCCAGGCCGCGCAGGGCGTCGCCGTTATCGGGCAAGAGCTCGGCCGCGCGCTCGAAATAGGGCAGGGCCCGGGCATAGTCGTTCCGGTGGAGCAGGCATTCGGCCGCCCAATACTGCGGGGCCGGCTGATTGGGATCAAGGCTGGCCGCTTTTTCAAAGTGCGGCAGGGCCGCGTCCGGATTGCTCTGCATGGAGCGGCACAGGCCCAGGCGGTAGTGCGCGCCGGCATGATCCGGCGAAAGCTCGATCAGCCGGGTGAGAAAAGCCGCGGCTTCGGTGAAGCGCTCGGCGGAAAGGGCGATGGTGGCCCGGTTGTACAGGGCGTTTTCATTGTCGGGGTTCAGGGCCAGGGCGTCGCTGAAGCGGGCGTCCGCCTTTTCCGGCTCCTGGGTGACCGCGTAGGCGTAGCCCAGCTCATTGCACAGGCTGGCCAGGAAAGCGTCGGGAACAAGCCCCTCCTCCAGGACCGCCGCTTCCAGAAGCTTTTCTTCAAGAAAAGCGATCAGCCCGGCCAGATCGTTACACGCCCTGAATTTTTTAATGGAGGCCTGGACCCCGGACACCCAATCGTTTTGATCCGCCATATGAGACATTCCAGGCTGTGAAATTTTTCCTATCGCTATCCCCATAGCAAACCAAGCAAAAAAAGGCTATTGCAAGAGTGTTGCGCGTGCAACAATTTGCAGCGAAAAGCTGAGGAAAAACGATGGATAGAAAAGAAATATTTCGTCTGGCGGCTGCATTCGTGGAAAATCCGCAAAGCAACGCCGTTTCCCCGGATCAGGCCCTGCGGCTGGAATTCGCCGGCATGCGCCTGTTTGACGAGCCGATTCTGGCTGTGGCCTCGGCCGGTGATCCGCTGTTCGCGGAGCTGCGCGCGCCCCACATTATCGGGCCGCATTTCTGTCCGCCGGAATTCTGGCTGCCGGGCGCGCGTAGCGTGCTATCTTTCTTTCTGCCGTTGACCGAGCGGATTATCGCCGCCAACCGGACCGACCCCGGCTGGCCCGCCCTGGAGTGGCTGCATGGCCGCATTGAGGGCCAGGCCTTTCAGAACAAGCTGGCCGCGCATCTGGCGGAAAGCCTGCGTCAGGCCGGCCACGCGGCCGTTATTCCCTTTCAGGATCCCCGCTACCGGCAGCGTGCCATGCCCGCCGCCCAGGCGGAGGATGGGAGCGCGCTCCCCGGCTTCACCAGCAACTGGTCCGAGCGCCACGTCGCGTATGTGGCCGGGCTGGGCACCCTGAGCCTCTGTGCCGGGATCATCACGAAAAAAGGCATGGCCGGCCGTCTGATCAGCCTGATTACGGATCTGCCCCTTGAGCCGGATAAGCGCCCTTACAGCGCCTATGACGAATACTGCGCGCGCTGCGACGCCTGCGCCCGGCGGTGCCCGGCTGATGCCATATCGTTGGAAAAAGGCAAAGAACACCCGCCCTGTTCCGCTTTTTTGGATCGCACCCGGGAAAAGCACGCGCCGCGCTATGGCTGCGGCAAGTGCCAGACCGCCGTACCCTGCGAACGCGGCATACCCCGGTGAAATAAGGGGATCGCGGTCAATGGCTGGGTCAAAGGGCCCTGTTG
>JAVBVM010000192.1:0-25443 GCA_031554295.1 Desulfovibrionaceae bacterium
GGACATGAAGCGCCAGGAGCTGAACGTGTTCCGCATGCGCCTGATGGGCGCGAAGGTGACCGCCGCCATGAGCGGCCAGCGCGGCTTGAAAGAGGCCGTGGACGAGGCCCTGCTCGACTGGGTGAAAAACGTGGACAGCACTTTCTACCTGATCGGATCGGCCGTGGGCCCGCACCCCTACCCGTTCATGGTGCGCGAGTTCCAGTCCGTGATCAGCAAAGAAGCGCGCGCCCAGATTCTTGAGGAGGAAAACCGCCTGCCCGACTACTGCCTGGCCTGCGTGGGCGGCGGCTCCAACGCCATCGGCATGTTCACGGAATTTATCCAGGACGAGGGCGTAAAGCTGATCGGCGTGGAGCCGGGCGGCAAAAGCGACGCCCTGGGCGAGCACGCCGCCACCCTGACGCGCGGCAAGCCGGGCGTGCTGCACGGTTCGCGCTCTTACATGGTGATGGACGATAAAGGCGAAGTGGCGCCCGTACACTCGATTTCCGCCGGCCTGGACTATCCGGGCGTGGGGCCGGAGCACGCCTACCTGAAGGACAGCGGCCGCGCCCAGTACGTGGCCGTCAGCGACGCCGAGGCCCTGGAGGCGTTCTTCGCCCTGTCCAAGGCCGAGGGCATCATCCCGGCCCTGGAATCGTCGCACGCTCTGGCCCATGCCATGAAGCTCGCCCCCACCCTGCCCAAGGACCGGATACTGCTGATCAGCCTGTCCGGCCGTGGCGACAAGGACATCGACCAGGTGCTGGAAATGACCGCCGGGAAACAAGCGTAAGCGCCGGCAAGGCGCGGGAAACCCGCGGATTGCAACCCGCAAAGCGGCCGGGGAACCTTCCCCTCGGCCGCTTTTGCGGCGCTGGCTTTCGGAAATCCGGGAATACGCGCAAAAAAACACTTGCCAAGAACGCGTTTTTTCCCTATTGACTGCTTTCTAGGCCGGGGTAGCTCAGTTGGTAGAGCAGGGGACTGAAAATCCCCGTGTGGGGAGTTCAATTCTCTCCCCCGGCACCATCCAGTAATCTCACAAAGCCCCGCAAGAGCCAAAAAGCCTTGCGGGACTTTGCTTTTCTGGAATTTCACAGTCTCAGCATGTCTCGTCAGGTACGTTAGCATCCCCTTTTTTGCCGGTAAAAGTTTTACCAATACCGGACCTCGCCGTAAGGATGAACGGTCGGATGCGGTTCTGGACATTTCCCTGAAGTTGAAGGGAAGCCTGGATGGGCTCTGGGGTCAAAACCGGGTTTTCGCGCCGCTTCAAGCGGTGATTCCCATCTTCACCGCACCGCCGTAAAACGCCAGCGCCCTTGTCTTCTTCATAACTAATCGGTATCTGAAGCCATGCGCCCTTTCTTTTCGACGCCGCCCGCGCCTTGTCCGCCTTTTTGCGTTCACGCCCGCCTTCTTCCCGGGCCTTCCCTTCATGGCGGCCGCTGCCGAACCGCCTTTCAGGTTCATCGCCGTGTCCGGCTCCCATGGAATGAGCCGATGAAATACGATAAAACGCACTATGAGGAGTAGAAACCATGCCTAATATTCGCGTGGAGAAAACATCATGCAGGGCCTGCCACGGCGGATGCGGAGCGGTTGTCACATTGGAGGACGGCAAGGTTACGAAGATACGTCCCGATTCGGATTCGCCATTATCACGCGGACGGATGTGTGAAAAAGGGTTGGCCGGAATCGAGCTTCTTTATAACCCGAACCGGCTGAAATATCCGATGAAACGCCTCGCGGGGCGCGGCGAGGGGAAATGGGGCCGCATATCGTGGGACGAAGCCTACGACATGATCGCCGAAAATATCGGAAAAATCAAAGCGGAAAACGGCATGGAGAGCATCGTCATCGCCCAGGGGACAGGCCGCCATCATTTTTATCATACGGCGCGCTTCGCGAACACAATAGGCACTCCAAACTGGATCGAGCCCGGCACGGCCCAATGTATTATGCCGCGCATCCAGACCGGCATGATGACATACGGCAGCCTGCCGGTTGTGGATTACTACAATGAAAAGGTTGTTCCGGGATGCGCGCTTGTCTGGGGCACAAACCCGTTTGTATCCGGCGCGGACTGCAAGACCCCGTTTCGCATGCGGGATGTGATGCGCAAAGGCACGAAAGCGATCGTGGTTGATCCGCGCCGCACCAAAATAGCCGAAAAAGCCGAAATATGGCTTCAAATACGGCCTGGAACTGACGCGGCGCTGGCTCTCGGCATGCTCCATGTGATCATTTCAGAGGGGCTTTACGATCAGGAATTTGTCGCGAAGTGGACCCACGGATTTGAGGCGCTGGCGGAGCGGGTAAAGGAATATCCGCTGCACAAGGTTTCTGAAATCACCTGGGTTTCGCCGGAAAAAATCGAGGCGGCCGCGCGGCTTTTCGCCACCACGAAACCCGCCACGCTGGAATGGGGCTGCGCGATCGAGCATACGCCCAACGCGTTTCAAACCGTGCGGGCCATCTCGCTGCTGCCCGGCATTACGGGGAACTTTGACGTTCCCGGCGGATTTATCGCGGGAATGCATATGCTGCCCGACCCGGACATGAATCAGAGGATGCTCTCGCGCGAGCAGGATTTGAAGCGCCTCGGGCGCGAGCGGTTTCCAATCCTTGCCGGCGACGCGAACGGGTTTCCCGGTACGCATATCCCAAGCGTGTTTGAGGCCGTCGAAACCGGCAAGCCCTATCCGGTGCGCGGGCTTATGTTGTTTGGGAATAACGCGCTTATGGCCGTGGCCGAGACGAAACGCACCTATGAAACGCTGAAAAAGCTGGATTTTATATCCTGCATGGACCTGTTTATGACGCCGACCGCGGAGCTCGCGGATGTGGTGCTTCCCGCCGCGTGCTGGCTTGAGCTTGACGAAGTGTACCAGGGGCCTTTTTTCGCCGACCACGCCGTGCTGTGCCAGAAAAAACTGGTTCGCACAAATGAATGCAAATCGGATGAGGAGGTCTTCATCGAGCTCACGAAAAAGCTTAGGCTTGATCCCGGCGCGGACAGCGTCGAGGAAATTTATGACGCGCAGTTGGAGTCGGTCGGAAAACGCTTCCCGCAGTATAAAAATGTGGACTTCAGGAAGCTGAAGGAGCTGAATTATCTGGAAACGCCGATCGAATACGGGCAATATGAGAAAAACAACGGGCTGGGCACGCCCACGGGCAAGATGGAGTTGTATTGCACAACTCTTGAAAAACTCGGGTATGATCCGCTTCCGTATTTTAAAGAGCCGCCGGAGAGCCCATATTCCACACCGGAGGTTTATAAGGAGTTTCCGCTGATCCTGACCACGGGCGGGCGGCAGACGGGATATTTCATATCGGAAAACCGCCAAATCAAATCGATACGGGAGCGGAATCCCTTCCCGATTGTGGAGATACATCCCGAAACCGCCGCGAAATACGGCATTGAAGACGGCGATTGGGTGTTCATTGAATCCCCGCGCGGAAAAATCACGCAGAAAGCCAGGCTGACGGACGGCATTGACCCGCGCGTCGTGAACTGCCAGCTTGGATGGTGGTATCCGGAAGTGAAAACGCCGGATCACGGTTTTCTGGAATCAAATTGCAATGTCCTCACCTCGCGCCGGCCGCCGCACGATATCCACACGGGCACCTATCATCTGCGCGCGCTTTTGTGCAGGATCGAAAAAAATCCCAGCCGCATGATCGAGGAGCGCTATCATAACGCAAAAGCCGAGTTGTTCGGGGAAAGCAAAGGCTTCTGACCAGACCGGCTTGTTTGCGCCGGGTTGAAAGCTGGAGGCGAGTCCCGTCGCCCCTCCCGCGGGAGGGGCGAACAACGTTTGCGGCGCTGGCGGGCGGCCGTTCAAGAAGCGATGCCGCCCCCCTCAATAAAATTTGGACAATGGGAATTCTCCATGTATTTCCATTGAAATCGCACAGAAATATTTTTTATCCTGGGGATATAGTGATGGGAGACCTTGTTGATTTCCTGACAACGCTCTTTGCCTGTTCTTTTCTGGGGTTTATTTTAGTCGCCGCCGTCATGGCGCGACTTACCAAAAAGCCGTTCATCTCCTGCCTGGGCGGCATGTTTTTTCTGGCGGCGGCCGCGATCATCGTATGGAGTTCCATAATTGCCGACGGCGACAAAAGCGGCTGGGGATTTCTGGCTCTGTTGATACTGTGGGGCATGGCCGCGGGATGTTTTCTGGTTGGCCTCATTCTGTGTAAAATCGGCGCGGCGCGAAGCCGCAAAAACGCCCTGGGGGATGAGGGCGTCGTAAAAACGGATGCCCCTGAATGATAAAGCATTTCTTATTCGGAGTATGCCCCCGCAAAGACATTTAAGGGCTTGCGCCCTTTTTCAGGGGCAAGCCCTTTCGTTTACGCGGCATCCGCATCCAGGCAACACGCTGCCTTCATGAATATCGCCGCCGCGCCGAAAATAGGCAGGCTGTACACCGGCCGTTTTTCGGCGATATGCCGCGCGCGCCCTGAGGGCGCCCGAGCGGGGCTCGGGGGAAAGGCGGCATTCCTGAAAAGGTTGTGTAATTTCAAAATTTATAGCGGCATAGACACGCCCGCGGGCAGGCGTTATCCTCTTGCCCTGAGGAATGAGCCTGAAACCGGAGGTTGCCATGGTTCCCACGCGCCGCGCATTTCATCGCTTTTTTGTCTGCCTGATTTTGTGCCTGGCCATTGCGGGCTGCGCCAAACCCTCCATGCGGCTGGACGCCTTGTCCGCCTCGGCCAACGGCGACCTGCCCGACGTCCGCTACGTCATTTTGCCGGGCAGCACCGAGGTGCGCCCCAATGATCTGCTTTTTATCGAGTACAAGGAACATCTGGCCGCCGTGCTGCGCGACCTGGGCTGCGCGGTGACGGAAGACGAAAGCCAGGCCACGGCCATAGTGCTGCTTTCCTGGTGGATTCGCGACACAGAGGTGTATTACGGCGACAGCGCTCCCACCGTGGGCGTGGGGGCCGGCTGGGGCAACAGCGCTGACTGGGGATGGGGCAACGGAAGCTTCTTCGGCATTGGCCTCGGAGTGCCCGTGGACGGGGAACATTCCGTGACGCGCCACCGCTATATGGTGGCCCTTGACGCCCTGGCCGCAAGCCCGGATCACGGGAAGGAGAAAGGCGGGAGCTTGTGGAAGGTGATGCTGTCGACCAAAAACAGCTCGGATTCCCAGCGCGTCATCATACCCGCCATGCTGGACGCGGCCAGGCCCTATATCGGCAAAGACACGCGCGGGCCTGTGACCGTGACCCTGGGCGAGCGATAAGGGCGCTCGCGCCGGATCGGGCCGCCCGCCGCCGGGCCCCCGCCCGCGCCCGCCATGCCGCCGAAGTCTGCGGCCGGGAGCAAGATATGCCGCTGATGCCTGGATAAAACGCCTGCCGCCCGCAAGGCCGGTCTCCCGCTGAAACGGCGATGCCGGCCTTTTTCATGATTCCGCGATTTGAAATGGATAAGGAATCCCGCGCGGAGTTCGTGCGCATACCGCTGAAAATGCCGCCATAATCGCCTTCGCCCGGGATCCGGCGGCGCGGCTGAAGCGGGATGCCGGCCCCTCCCGTTGATGGGTTGATTTTTCTCTCCGCGATGTTTGACTTTTCACGCAAACTGCGTAGGTGTGGGGAAAAGGACGATTTGGCCCAGGTCTTCAAGGGGGACGCGAAGCGTCAAGCAGCCCGCGCGTCCCGCATGGCCGGCCCGTTTGGACCGTCCGCGCGGAAAAAATCCTGATGAACAGCGAGAGAAAGGGAGAATTGCCGTGAAACCATTGCCGCTGGAGTATCTGCTCACAAAAACGCGCAAGGCGCTGGTGCTTGTTGACGTGCAAAACGAGTTCTGCCACCCCGACGGGGTGTTCGGAAAAAAGGGCTGCGATCTCTCCCTGATCAGGGTGATGATGGTCGCCTTGCAGCGCCTGGTGGATTCGGCCCGGGAAAAGAACATCCCGATCGTCTTCATCCAGAACATCGAGGACGACAACACCGATTCCTTCGCCTGGCGCATGCGCCCGGACGCCAAAGAGGATTCGGCCAACGAGGGCGTTTGCCGGCGCGGCGCCTGGGGCGCGGAATTGTATCACTTTGTGCCGCAAGAAGGCGACATCCGGATCCAGAAAAACCGGTTCAGCGGCTTTTTGAACACCCCGCTTGACGCCATTCTGAAAAACCACGGGATCGAAACGCTGATCTTCACCGGCGTGGCCACGAACATTTGCGTGGAATCCACAGCGCGGGACGCCTCGATTCGCGATTACCACGTCATTCTGGCGCCGGACGCTTGCGCCACCTGGTACCCGGACTTGCAGGCGGCCACCTGCAAGAATATCCGCCTCTGGTTCGGGAAGGTGGCGGACTCCGGCGAGATCGTCGCGATCTGGAGCGAAAACGCGCCGCAGGCGCGGCCGGAAATCCCGAAAGAGTGTTTGTAGGGCGGGCCGTCTTGCCCACTCGCCGCCAGTAAACGCAAAAACCGCCCGCAGGCCGCGCGCCTGGCGGGCGGTTTCCGTTTCATTTCCCCGGGCGCGCCGCGGGCCGCCGCGGTTCTTCGCCTTTTCCCGACGCGGGGCGGAAAACAAAAACGAAAGCGGCCCCCCGCCCTCTCGGAGCGGATGAACGTTTTCAATGTTCATCCGTCCCAGCGTAACAAAGCGTCTCGCGCGGATGCGCCAAAACGCGCCAGCCGGGGGGCGCGCCCCGCAAAAAACGGCGCACGAGGCCGAATCAATCCCCTTGCATCAAAGCCCGGCCGGCGGTATGGTGGAAAGGTCAAAGTGGTGATCCACGCTGTCTGGCGTAACGGGCATGACGCGAACAAAACACGCGCGTGAACAACGCATGCGGGGGATCGCCCGGCGCAAACCACGCTTGGCGCGAACAACGCCTGGCGGCACAATCCGGCCGGAGGCCACAAGTATGGGGTGATTGATCCGGCGCTGATTTTGGCCCAACTGGCCCAAGGCGAGCGGCTGGCGCATGAAATCCAGATTGCCCCGGCGCTCGCCCAGGCGGCCGAGCACGACGTGACCGCCAAGCGCTTGCAAGAGGAACAAAGACAGGTCCAGATAACCGACAAAGCCGACGAGGCCGGCGCCCTCCGCCGCGGAGCGGAAAGCGTGACCGACCGCCGGCGGCGCCGCCGGGAACAGCGGCGGCAACGCCGCCAGGCATACCTTCAGGCGCAGAGCGAAACCCTTTTACCCGGCGCCGGGCCGCCCGATGCGGAAACCGGCGAAGTGGCCGGCGGCCTTGTGGACACGAGCGTGTAAATGAGCATTTCCCTCTGGCTGCTGGCCGGTTTAAGCGGCATTGAGCTGATTCTGCTCTTCCTGCTGCTGGTGTTTTTCGCGCGCCTGCGGCGCTCGGAAAGCTTGCTGAGCGAATTGCAGAGCAACCAGGAGCGGCTGCTCACCCGCTTGCAGCAAAACGCCGAACTGGAACAGGAAGTGGTGTCCAGCTTTGCCGAACGGCAGGAACAGCTGCGCCGCCTGGATATGCAGTTGGAGGCGCGCAGCCAGGATCTGCAACGCCTGCTCTCGCAGGCCGAAGAGGTGCGCCGCTCGCCCCAACTGCTGCGGGAGATTATTCAGGACGGCCACCGCCGGGGCCGCAACATAACCGAACTGGCGCGCGAAACCGGCCTGTCCGCCGACGAGGTCGGCCTGATCCTGGCCCAGTTGAAGTCGACGGCCAGGTAGCCCGCCGGTGCGGCGGAATGAGTTGGGCTCAACAGGCCCGGAACAAATCCTTGACGACTGAACTCTAGCTTGGAGTAGTGCATGAACACCCCCCTCAAAGACGTCCGCACCATCTGCAAAACCATTTTGCGCAACGGCTGGGACGCCTACCCCATCAACCCCGAGCTCCAGGTGCGCCTGGCCGGGGATGAAATCACCGAAGTGGACATCGCCTGCGAGCCGGATTTTGAGGAACTGGCGCGCATGTTCAATACCATCGAGCGCATGGATGAAAACGGCGTGATCGCCAAGTTGCAGGAAAACGGCGTCACCTACTATTTCTACAAGACCGATACCGAGGAAGCCTCGGTGCCGGAAAAGACCCTGATGCGCGTTTCCACCCGAATGCTGCGCCAGATGTACCAAAAGGGCCTGCTGCCGCACCGGCTGGCCGGGCCGGACATCGATTCCTCCGCCTCCACCTACAGCATTTATGACGACTTTGAAGACATCGCCTCGGGCTTCATCGCCCTGCGCGGCCTGCCCGATTTGACCTTGCGCGGCAACTATTTGCTGGCCATCCGGGCCATGCGCCTGGCCGCCAACCTGCAACTGCCCATCGCGCCCGCCACCTGGATCGCCATTGTGCGCGGCGCCGGCCGGGTGCTCGACTACGTGCCGGCCCATGAATTCCTGAGCGAATGGCAGGCCGTGGAAGCCGAACGCATGTGGAATTTCGTGAAGCTGCTCTATGAATCGTTCACCCTGCACGGCATCCTGCCGGAAGTGGCGGCCCTGTCGCGCATCAGCTACGTGCGGCCGGACGGGCAGACGGAAGATCTCCTCGAGCACGCCATCGGATGCATGCGCTGCTACCCGGAAGGCGACTACAAGGATGACTGGCTGGGCACCTTTGTCATGCTCTTCCACGAAGTGGGCAAGCTCTACACGGCCGACTGGTTCAACGGCTCCTGGACGTTCTTCCAGCACCACCGGGTAGGCGCGAAAGTCGCGCGCAAGCTGCTGCGCCGCCTGCGCCTGCCGGACGAGCAGATCGAAACCGTCTGCCACCTGGTGCGCCACCATATCCGCTTCCAGGCCATGCTCACCGACAGGGGCATTCGGCGCTTCAAGGCCCTGGAGGAATACCCCCGGCTGATCGAAATGGCCCGCGCCAAGATCCATGCCTCGGGCGACAGCTCCACCAACTTCAACCACAACATGAAGTACCTGGCCCGGGCCGAAGTGCCGGAAACCATGGTCGAGCCGCTGCTTAACGGCAACGAAATCATGGACTTCACCGGCCTGGCCCCCGGCCCGCAGGTGGGCGTCATCCGCGAGGCCCTGCTGGCCGCCCAGGTGGCCGGCGTGGTGAACGCCATCCCCGAAGCCGTGGACTTTGTGCTGAACTTCAAGCGCAAGCACTTTGGCTGAAGCGAGCCCGCCATGGCCGGACCGGAAAATTCGTCGCAGGACGCGCCCTTCGCCCTCAGCCTGAGCGATGCCGACAAAACCCGCATGGCCGCCATCGTGCGCGCCGCCATTGAGCGCGGCCTGCGCGGCGAAAAGGGCCAGGGGGCGGCGGCGGACTCCGCAAGCGCCATCCTGGCCGCGCCCCTGGGCGCCTTCGTCACCCTGAAACGCCGGGGCCAGCTGCGCGGCTGCATCGGCATGGTCCAGGGCCTGAAACCCCTGGCCGGCACTCTGGACGACATGGCCCGGGCCGCCGCCTTCAACGACCCGCGCTTCCCGGCCCTGACCGCCGCCGAATACGCGGACACGGACATTGAAATCTCCATCATGGGGCCGGTCAGCCCCTGCCCCGGCCCGGAGCGCATAGCGATCGGCCGGCACGGGCTGATTCTGCGCAAGGGCGGCCGCTCCGGCCTGCTCCTGCCGCAAGTGCCGGTGGAGTGGAACTGGGACGTCCCGACCTTCCTCGAGCAGATCTGCCGCAAAGCCGGCCTGCCCGCCGGCGCCTGGAAGGACCCGGAGGCCCAGCTCTTGTGGTTTGAAGCCGTGCGCTTCGATTTGCCCGAACGGGAGCCCGAACGAGAATAATACGCGGGGCTCCGCCCCTCCCCGCCAAAAGGGATAACCCCCTTTGGCCGCCGGGGGCGAATTCAATCCAGACCGCGAGGAATCGCTATGAAAAAAACTTTGAAGATCATCGGGATTATTGTCGGCGTGATTGTGGTGTTGTTGATTGCGCTGGGGGTGTACCTGGCGGTGTTTTTTGACCCGAACAACTATAAAGACCGCATTTCCCAGGCGGTGGAGAACGCCACGGGCCGCACCCTGCTGATTGAGGGCGACCTGAAGCTGACCGTGTTCCCCTGGCTGGGGGTGGAATTCGGGGCGATACGCCTGAGCAACCCGGCGGGCTTCACGGCTCCGGGCGTGAAGCCCGGCGATGATTTCCTCAGCCTGAAAGGCGGCAAGGGCTATGTGGCCCTGATGCCGCTGATCTCGGGCAATGTGGAAATCAGCGAAGTGGTGATTGACGGGCTGACCTGCGTGCTGGCCCGGACCGCCGACGGCAAGGCCAACTGGGACTTCGCCAAGCCCGGTGCGCCGGATTCGGCGGCCCAGACCAAACCGCAGGCCCAGACCCCGGCCGGGGAAAGCGGCGACCCCATGCAGATGCTGAAGACCTTTGGCCTGAGCAACCTGTCCGTGCTGAACGCCACGGTCACGCTGAACGACCAGGTGGAGAAGCTCCAGGCCAAGGCGGAAAACGTCACCCTGGAACTGAAGGGGCTGGACCTGAAGCCGACCCCGGGCAACCTGGGCGCGGCCCTGGACGGCCTGACCGCCAAGGCCGCGGCCCTGGCATTCAATGACGCCAAAAACAAGATCGACGCCCAGGTCAAGGATTTCGCCCTGAGCGCGGACACGATTTCGGGCGACCAGTCCCTGAACGTGAGCGCGGGAAAGGCGGACGCGCGGCTGGACCAGCTGTCCTACACGGACGCCGGCGCGGGCCGGAAGGCGCAGGTCAGCGCCTTTACGGCGGACTTGAGCGAACTCACGTTCACCCCGGACAAAAAGATCGAAATGGCCGGCGCGGACCTGAAGACCACGCTGCTGCAATACTCGGCCGGCCAGAACATGCTGGACGTGCGGGTGGAGAACCTGAACGCCGGCTTGCGGGCCGTCCGCCTCGTCGGACCGGAGGACATTTCCATCACCTCGGCGGAGGCCAAGGCCGGGCTGGTGGACTACGCCAACCCGCCGGCCGGGCAGAAGGCGCGCGTCGAGTCGCTGGACGCCCAGGTAAAGGACTTCTTCAGGGGCAAGGGGATGGACGTGCGCCTGGGATCGTTCAGCCTGAACAGCCCGAATATCGCCTATGCCGACACGGCCCAGAAGCTGGACGTGGCCGTCCGGAAAATCGCGGCCACGGTGAAGGACTTTGCCCCGGGCCGCAAGCCGCAGGCCAATATCAGCGCCTCGGTGGACTCGAAAAATCCGGATATCGCGGCTGACGTCAAACTCAGCCTGGCCGCCAGCGAAGCCAGCGCCGACATGTACCGCTTCCGCGACGTGGCCGTGGACTTCACGCCCAGGCGCGGGCTGGTCTCGCCCGAGCTCGGCCCGGTGGCCCTGCGCGGCAATATTGATATCGCGCCCAAGGCCATGGACATCGCCTTCAATCCGCTGAGCATCTCCTCGCAGCACGGCAGCCTGGAAGGCGAGGGAACGGCCAGCGGCAGCAAGTCCAGCGTGCAGGGCAGCTTCAAGCTCTCGGCCGCCCCGGCCGCGCTGCTGAAAGCCTTGAACATGGCCGTGGCCACGCGGGATCCCAAAGCCCTGGCCAAGCTGGACGCCGCGTTCACCGTGAATGCATCGCCCGGCAACGTGGATATTCCGGACTTGAAGGCCACGCTGGACGACACCAACATCCAGGGCGCGGTTTCCGCCGCGCTCGGAGCCAATATCAAGGCCAACGCGCGGTTGGCCGTGGACGCCATCAACCTGGACCGCTACCTGCCCCCGGCCGGTTCGAGCGGTTCGGGAGGTTCGGGCGGCGCCGCTTCCCCGGGCGGCCAGGCCGGCGGCGCGTCGGGCGCCGGCGCGACCAAGGCCGACAGCGCGGCGGAAATGAAAAAGACCCTGAACAGCCTGGACGCGTATGCCAAAGTCACAGTGGGCAGCCTGACCGTCTCCAAGGTGCCGCTGACCGACATTGTGGTCGAACTGCTGGCGGACAAGGGCCTGATCACCGTCAACCCGGCCAACCTCACGGTGGCGGGCGGCACGGTGGCGGCTACCCTCAAGGCGGACGCCCGCCAGGCGGCCACGCGCTCGAACGTGACCGTGAAGGTGAACAATGTGGACATCGGCGAAGTGCAGCGCCTGGCCATGGGCAAGGACTATGTGGCCAGCAAGGCCACGGCCGACATCGCCCTGAACGCGGTCGGCGACTCGGCGGACGCCGTCAAGCGCACCCTGGGCGGCCAGGGCTCGCTGGCCCTGAGCAAAGGCTCGCTGAACAACATCACCCTGGTGCCGCAGCAGGTGCCGGGCATCCCCAACGACTGGATGGCCAAGACCGGCCAGGTCTTTGACGGCATGACCGCCACCTTCACCGCGGAAAACGGCGTATTCACCAACAAGGACATGAAGTTCCTCTCGGCCCTGTGCAATGTCGCGGGCGCGGGCACGGCGGATCTGCCGAAAAACACCATCGACTACCGCATGACCCTGTCCTTCGGCTCAACCACGCATCTGCCGGCGCGCTTGTCCGGCCCGCTGGATTCGCCCAACTACAGCATTGACCCCAGCGGACTGATTCGGGGCGCGCTGGAAGACCCGACGAAGCTTTTGCAGGGCATCGAGAACATCCGCAAACCGGAGGATGCCCTGCGGAACCTGCTGCCGGGCGGCAGCGGCGGGACCGGGACGACGGGCGGCACAAGCGGTTCCGGCACTGGTTCCGGCGCTGGCGGTTCCGGAGAAACCGCTCCAAAGCCCACGCCGCGCGACGTGCTGCGGGATATACTGAAATAGACGGCCTTACGGCTGGTGAATGGAAGGGAGGGGCCGCAAGGCGCCTCCCTTTTTTATATCCGCCCCGCCAGGGAGAGGCGGAGAGCCACGACCGGTTGCGCGACGCGCCCCATCACCGCCATCCCGACGAAAGCGGATACATGTCTTTGGCTTCGCCGGCGGCCGCGAGGCCCTCGAAAGGTCGACTTTTCCGGGATATTTCCTCTTTTCCGCCCATAGGCTATGCTCGAAAAAATATCGGGAGAAAGTCCATGCACGATCCAGCCCACGGCCGCGCCAAGCGCCGCCTTTTCGCATTTCCGCGCCCGGCCGCCCTGCTGCTCCTGCCGCTTTGCTTTGTCGCGCTCTTCCTGCCGGTCGCCCCTTTTCCGGCCCTGGCCGCCGGGGGCGATCCGTCCGTGGCGCATGTGCTGGTGGCGCTGTGCGACAACGAATACCAGGGCATTGTGCCGGTGCCGCCCGCTTTGGGCAACGGCTTTGACCCGGAAAAGAACCTCTATTGGGGCGCGGCCCACGGCTTCAAAACCTTCATGCGCAGGCAGACCGAGTGGACGCTGGCGCGCCGCGAGGCAAACCCCGCCCCGCACATTCTGGAACGCCTGGTCTTCACGCATGAAAACCCGCCCGCCCTTCTGGTGGCGGACGCGTATGAAGGCCGCCACATCAAGGCCGCCGTGCAGGATTTTCTTGTCTACGCGGCCGGATGGGGCGGCTTACCGGTAAGCGCCGGAAATTTCGCCGCGCGGGCCGGCGGCTCGGCCGGGTTGATCGTGTATATCGGGCACAACGGGCTTATGGATTTTCCGCTCGCCGCCCTGGATTTTCCGGCCGCCAACCCCGGGGCCGGCCCGCGCCAGGCCGCCGTATTCGCCTGCCGAAGCAAGCCGTATTTCGAACCGCTGCTGCGCCAGGCCGGAGCCAGGCCATTCATCCTGACCACCGGCCTGATGTGCCCGGAAGCCTACACCACGCACGCCCTGCTCCGGTCCTGGCTGCGCGGCGAGCCGTCCGCCGCCGCCCGCGAAGCCGTGGCCGCCGCCTACGACAAATATCAGAAATGCGGCCTGAACGGCGCGCGCCGGCTGTTCTGGACGGAATAGCGGAAAAGGGATGGAGGGCACGCATGAAAATCCGATTCGCCACGACCGCCGACAGTTCCGCCCTGCTGCGGATTTACGCCCAGTACATAGCCACCCCGGTCACCTTTGAATACGTTCCGCCCACGGAAAAGGAGTTCGCGGAACGGATCGCCGGCATGGCCGCGTTCTACCCCTATCTGGCGGCCGAGGGAGACGGCGGGATTGTCGGCTACGCCTGCGCGCACCGGCATATGGAGCGGGCCGCCTACCAGTGGAACGCCGAGTTGTCGGTCTACCTGGACCGGAACTTCACCGGCAGAGGGCTGGGGACGCGCCTCTACCGCATCCTGATCGAGATGCTGAGACTCCAGGGCGTCAGGAACGTCTACGGCGGCGTCACCTCGCCCAATCCAGGCAGCGAGGCCCTGCACGAATCAATGGGGTTCCTGCCGATCGGGACATGCCATAATGCCGGCTATAAAGACGGCCGCTGGCGCGACGTGACCTGGTTTGAAAAGCAGATCGCCGCCTATGACGACAACCCGCGGCCTGTTGTTTCCATTCATGCGATTCCGGCGGAGAAGCTGCGCGCCATTCTCGCCGACGGGGAGTAACCGCCATGGAACTGATTGACAAGCGCTTTGAGGAGCTGACCCCGCGCGAGCTTTACGACGTGCTCCAGGCAAGGGCGGCGGTCTTTGTGGTCGAGCAGGGCTGCCCCTATCAGGACCTGGACGGAAAGGATCTCATTTCCCACCATGTCTTTTTTCGGGAAGGCGATCGCATTCAGGCGTATCTCCGGGTGGTGGACCCAAGCCCGCATCGCGGGATGGTTTCCATCGGCAGAGTGCTCACCATCAGGCGCGGCAGCGGGCTGGGCAGGGAAATCATGCTTCAGGGCATTCGGGTGGCGAAGGAAAAAATGGGCGCCGCCGGCGTCTGCCTCGGGGCCCAGTCCTATGCCAAAGGCTTTTACGAACGGCTGGGTTTTGTGCAAACCTCCGGCGAATTCATGGAGGATGGGATTCCGCACGTTAAGATGCTGCTCACCCTGTAGCGGGAGGAAGAGCGTCTTTTCGGCGATGCCGCGATTGCCGGCAGAGGGCCGTTTTGCTCCGGTCGCGCCGCCGGAGGCGTTCTTAGAGCATATCCAGTTGCCGCACTTCGACCTTGCGGTGTTCGGCCAGGCGCGTGCGCCTGGCATGCCCGAGGGGCGCTTCGTCGAGGAAGCGGCTGGGGTTCTGGCGCAGCTCGCCGCCATAGATCTGGCGGCGCTGGGCGTGGCTGAGGAAGAGCCCTTCGGTGGCGCGGGTCATGCCCACATAGAGCAGGCGGCGTTCGGCGTCGATGTCGGGGCGATCCTCGGCCGGGTCGAGCTTGCCCATGAGCATGCCCATGCCGGCGAAGGGCAGCAGGCTTTCCTCCAGGCCGGGCAGGAAGACAAGCTTGAATTCCAGGCCCTTGGCCGCGTGCAGGGTCATGATCTGGACCTTTTCGCTCTTCTGACGGACCAGCTCGATTTCGCTCTGGAAGTGGGCGAGGTTGATGACCGCCGGCCAGGAGCCGAGATCGTCGTAGGTCCGGACCAGGGCGCGGAAGGCGGCGGACTGCCAGAACAGCTCGTCGAACGGCGCGCGGTCGCGCAAATAGGCGGCCACGCCAAGCGGGCCGAGGGCCATGACCTTGGGCGGGCATTCCGGCCCTTCGCTCCCCTCTTCAGGCAGGATGCCGAGCATGCGGCCGGCCATGGAGAGGACCAGCGCCACGCGCTGATCGGCCCAGAAGGCTTCCATTTCCGGCACGGCCGCGGGAATGCCGACTTTGTTCAGGGCGCGTTGCAGGGGCGGAATCAGAGCCTTGATGCGCACGAGAACGGCGATGTCGCCCGGGGTGTAGGTGCCGGGGCGCAATACGGAGTCCGGGGCGCGGTCCGAGGTGGCGTCGAGCAGCGAATGGCTGCCGGAGCCGATCAGGCGCTGGATCTGCGAGGCGACCCAGATCGCTTCGCGCTCGCCGTTCGGGGCTTCAAACAGCCGTACTTCGGAAGGCTTTTGCGTGGCCGGCCGGGTTGGCCCGGTGGCCGAGCGCCTGCCCATAAGGCCGGCGGCGGCGTGGAGAATGGCCGGGCCGGAGCGGTAATTTGTCGTCAAGCTGACGATGGAAAGGTTGGGCCAGGCTTCCTTGAGCGCTTCCACCACATTGCCGCTGGCGCCCCGAAAGCCGTAGATGGATTGGTCCGGGTCGCCGATGCAGAAGAGGCCGGCGCCCTGGTCCGGCGTCAGAGCGCGAATCAGGGCCAGCTGGAGCGGCGAGAGATCCTGGATCTCGTCAACCAGGATGAAAGACCAGGGCGTATTCAGCGGGGCGGCCTCAAGCAGGTTGAGCCAGAATTCGAGCAGGTCCGTATAGTCCACCTGGTTCCAGGCCGCCTTGTGGTCGGTGTAGCGGGCATGCCGGGCGGCCATTTCTTCCGGCAGGGAGCGCCGCAGCTCGCGGTACAGGGCGATTTCCTTCCAGGGCTTGCGCGCGTCGGAGGCGGACAGGCCGTTGGCTTCGCAGAACAGGCGGAAGGCGTTTTCCTCGGTGAGCAGCACCGGCGACCGGCCGGTTTCCTGCTTCCAGGTGTCAAAAGCCAGGGCGTGCAGGGTGTCGACGCGCGGCGGATCTTTCGGGTCGGGCAGGGTCGGCTCGAGGCGTTCGCGCATTTCAGCCGCGGCCCGGCGCGTGAAGGTGACGGCCAGAACGCGCCGGGGGCTGACGCCCTGACGCAGCAAGGCTTCCGCCCGCGCCACCAGGGTGCGCGTTTTGCCGGTGCCCGGCCCGGCCAGCACCAGCAGGGGGCCGGGCGCGTCGATCGCGGCTTGCTGCTGATCGTTCAGGATTGCGGGCATGGCCGGGGGCGCTGCCGGGGACGCGCCCGGGGAATCCTGCGCGGCGGCGGAAACAGGGGAGGCGGCCGGGTCGGAAGCGGCCGGGGCTTGCACGGGGGCGTCGGTTCCGGCCTCCCGCGCCGTCATGTCCCTTTTTCCGGCGGCCTTGCGCCGGGGCTTGCCGGGCGGGATTTCTCCGGAAGCGGCCGTTTCCGTGCCGGGCAGCAGGGAGGCGCTCACCGGGTGCCCGCTTTGCTGGATGGAATGGCGTTCGCGCTCGGTGAACACGCGCACCACTCCGTATTCGCCGTCATAGCCGCCCTGGAGCAGCACCTCGCCGCGCCGCATGCGGGCCACGGCCTCGCCGAGCGGGGCGTGGAAGGCGGCCAGATCCCGCTCGGGGATGTCCTGGAGAATGCGCAGCTCCGGCCCGAAGCGCCGGATGGCCCGGCTGAGCCAGTCCTGCACCTTGCGCGCGCCCACGCCGTTGCCGACGATCTCGGAAAAAATCTCGACCAGGGGAATGAGCGAGAGGAATCCCGGCGCGTTGAGCGGCTTTTGCGGCTGTTCGCGGTCAGCCAATTCCAGCACGCGGTGCAGCACCCCGATGGTCAGCGGCTTGCCGCAGACCGGGCAGATGCCGTCGGCGGCGGCCGTTTCGCGCGGGTCCATCACCACCTTGCAGGCGCGGTGGCCGTCCATGTGGTATTTTCCCTCTTCCGGGAAAAATTCCAGGGTGCCGACAAAACGGCTGCCCACGGCCTGACCGCGCAGGCTTTTGTAGATGCCTTCATAAGACAGGGAGCCGTCGAACAGATTGGCCTCGCGCCCGAGCTTGTCGCCCGAATGGGCGTCGGAGTTGGAGATCAGGGCGTAGCGGTCCAGCGCGCTCAGCATCCAGTTCATTTCCGGGTCGGAGGACAGGCCGGTTTCCAGGGCGAAAATTTCCGGGCTCAGATCGCCGAAGCATTCCTCCAGGCTGTCGTAGCCCGATTTGGAGCCGAACAGCGAGAACCAGGGTGTCCAGATATGCGCGGGCACCAGAAATGCCTGCGGATGCGCCTCCAGGGTCAGTTCCAGCACATGGCGCGCGCTTAAGCCGACGATTGGCCGGCCGTCCGAATTCAGGTTGCCCAGGGCTCCGAGTTTGGCGCTGAAACGGTCCGCGCTGTCAAAGTCCGGAAAAAAGACGATATTGTGGATTTTCCGGGTCTTGCCGCCCTGTTTATAGATGGAGCTGATCTCGCCCTGGAGCATGAACAGCGGCCCCTTGCCGCCAGGGCCGGGCGCGCTGAAGCCGGGGGCTTCCCGCTCCATATCCGGCTCGGCCTCAGGCGCGTACAGGCCGCTTTCCTCGTCGAAGCGCAATTGCTCGCGCAATTCCTGCCGCCATTGCGGATGGGTGATGTCGCCGGTGGCCAGGACGTCAATGCCCTTCAGACGCGCCCAGGCGGCCAGATGGCCGACGGTCAGGCGCGTGCTGGTGGCGCGCGAAAAACGCGAGTGGATGTGCAGGTCGGCTCGGAATTGCGGCATGCGTCGGCTCCTGTATGGAAAAAGCCGCGCGAAAAAGGCGCGGCGACGGCCTATTTCGGCCCGGCGATGATGCCCGCCTGGCGCAGATAGGTAAGAATATCGGAACTCGCCAGGGCGACGTTCAACTGGCGGTTGCTCTCCCGGTCAACGTGTATCTCGGTGTTCACGCCGAGCACGTTGCCCTTGGCGTCCACCAGCGGCCCGCCGCTGCTGCCCCGCGAGACCTCGGCCGTATGCGCGATGAGGGGCGGCGAGCGCTCGGCCTGGATCACGCTGATCACCCCGGCCGTGTAGATCACTTCCGGGGCGACATCAAACTTGCCTTCGAGCAGGGCATGGTATTTCGGGTCCTCCTCAACGGCCAGGTAGGGGAAGCCCCAGGCGCTGACCGGGTCGGTCCGCTGGGCCACGGGGTTGAACGACAGGAAGGCGGGTTGTTTGTCGGCCGGCGGCGCCACTTCGATTACGGCGTAATCGCGCCCGTTCTGGTTGGTCGAGGCGATCACCCGGCCGGGCAAGGGCTCGTGCAAAAAGGAATTTATCACCAGCGCCTTGCCGGAACCGCCCGGCTCAAGCACGTGGTAGTTGGTGAACACCAGGTTGGGCGCGAAAAAAAAGCCGCTGCCCATGCTCACGCCGTCTTTGACCGGCGCGACGATGAACACGGTGGCCTGTTCCAGAAGTTCCGCCACCGTGGTCGGAGCCTTCGCCGGCTGGGCCCGCGCCGCCGGGGCCTGGCTGGTCGGAGCGGCGGACGCCGGCGCGCCTTGTCCCGGCGCGGGTTCAGCGGGGACGGGAACAAGCGGGCTGTGGACGTCCGGCCCGGCGGGCGGAAGCGGTTCCCTGCAAACGTCGCCGGCCAGCGCCGCCCGGTAGCGATCTATTTCCGCCTGGAGCGAATCGTTCACCCCCCGCTGCAAATCAAGCACGGCGGGCGGCGCGGCCGCTTCCTCCACGGCAAACGGCCTTTTCCAGGCGTACCAGGCGGCGAGCAGGAGGAGCGCAATCGCCACCCCCAGCAGAAACCACGGCCAACGGCGGGCGGGGGCCGGTCCGGCGGTCGATGCGGGCGCGCCGGACGCGTCGGAATCCGGCCGGGGGAACGGACCCTGCGGCTCGTTGGCGGGGGAGGCGGGCTGATTGTCCATAGGCTCGTTCCGTCCGGAAAAAATCGGCTATGCGCCGGAAACCGCTTGTTGGGCCGCGTCATACTGCTGAAGGCGGCGGCGCATTTCCTCGCGCTGGGCCTCCAGTTCGCTGCGCCGGGCGTTCAGATCGTCGGTCCGGTAGGCCAGGTCGGTCAGCGGGTCCGGGCTGGCTGCGCCGGCCGTGGTGACGGCGGCCGCGCTTCCCTGATTGGGCGCCCTGTCCGGGCCGACCTCCGGCACCGGACGGCCCATGGCGTTGGCCTCTTCCTGTAAGGTGGCCACGTATTCGCGGTGCTTGGTGTCCATTTCCACGGACATTTCGCCCAGGATGTATTCGGCCTCGGAAATGCCGTCGCGGATCTCCGCGACGCGGGCCTCCAGCCCCTGCTTGCCGATCTTGCCCTCTTTGTATTGGGCGAGCGCCAGATCATAGCGGTCATTGTAGCAGCGGTTCGCCTCGCGGGCGGCCAGAACCGCCGAATCCACCCGGGCCGAATCCTGATCCAGGGCGCGGGAATAGGCGTTGAAGCGCTCGGCTTCCTGCTGCCGCTCCCGGTTCCGGGCATAGGCGTGCCCGCCCATGGTGCCCGCCGCCGCGCCGATGCCCGCGCCCAGAAGCGCTCCCCGGGCTCGGTTGTCGCTGGAAGCCATGGCCCCAATGGCCGCGCCCAGAACCGCGCCCAAAATGGCTCCCACCGCCACTGTCGGGGCGAACTGCTCTTCGGAGGCCCGTAGTTCCTGAATCGGCGCGTAGCATTCCGGATAGTAGTCAACCTTGGTCCGTTGTTCGCCGTATTTGCTGGCGCAACCGCCGCACAACAGCGCGGCGGCCAACAAAACGCACAAAGGCGCTGTTTTCAGGGGAGTGAAAAAATATCGCATGGGAACTCCATTCAAGGCATGGGCGCGCACGCCGCGCCTCATCCTTGGAAAGACACTTTGCCGGAGTATAGCGCAGGCATCCGCTCCGCGCAATATCGCCTCCGGGCTTCTCCGCCTGAAAGAGCGCGAAAAGCCCTCAGAAAAACACCGATTAATTCAAACGGGATCGCCGGCGGACAAAGAACCCGGATGCTCCTCCGTTCCCGTCTTTTTTCTCTTCCGGCCCCGCATTGTTCCGCAACGCCAGGGAAAAGTCCGGCCCTAGAAATCAAGATTCCCCGGCGTCCTCGGGAAAGGCAGCACGTCCCGGATATTCGCGATGCCGGTCAGGAGCATGAGCAGGCGTTCGAAGCCCAGCCCGAAGCCGGCGTGCGGCACGCTGCCGAAACGCCGCAAATCGAGGTACCACCAGTAATCCTCCGGATTTTGCCCCAATTCGCGCATGCGCGCTTCCAGCACGTCCAGGCGCTCCTCGCGCTGGCTGCCGCCGATCAGCTCGCCCACGCGCGGCACGAGCATGTCCATGGCGGCCACGGTTTCGCCGTCCTCGTTCTGGCGCATGTAGAATGACTTGATGGCCTTGGGGTAGTCATACACGATTACCGGCCGCTGGAAATGCTCTTCCGTGAGAAAGCGCTCGTGCTCGGTTTGCAGGTCCAGGCCAAAGGCGGGCGGGAATTCAAAATGCTTTCCCGATTTCTTGAGCAGATCGACGGCCTCGCGGTAGGGAACCCGGGCGAACGGCCGATCCACGATGTTTTTGAGGCGGCCGGGCAAGTCGGCGTCCACAAAGCGGGCGAACAGATCGAGATCCGCGCCGCAACGCTCCATCAGGCGGCTGATCACCGCGCGCGTGAGGTCCTCGCCCAAATCCATCAGGCCGTGCAGGTCCAGAAACGCGGCCTCGGGCTCGATCATCCAGAATTCCGCCGCATGGCGCGGCGTATTGGAATTCTCCGCCCGGAAAGTCGGGCCGAAGGTGTAGACGCGGCCCAGGCCCATGGCCAGGGCCTCGGCCTCCAACTGCCCGGAAACCGTGAGCGAGCACTCCCGCCCGAAAAAGTCCGCCGCATGGGGCCTGGCCTTGTCGGCAACCGGCGCGCCGGCAGGCAGGGTGGTCACCCGGAACATCTCGCCCGCGCCCTCGCAATCCGAGCCGGTCAAAACAGGGGTGTGCACATAAAAATAGCCCTGCTCGCGGAAATACTCGTGCACCGCGAAGGCCGCCTCGGACCGGATGCGGAAGGCCGCGCCGTATTTGTTGGTGCGCGGGCGCAAATGCGCGATGCCGCGCAGAAATTCGTCCGAATGCCGCTTTTTCTGCAAGGGGTAGCTTTCCGCGTCCGCTTCGCCGAGCAGGCGCAGTCCCGTCGCCCGCAGTTCCCACCGCTGGCCCTTGCCGGGCGAGGCCACCAAATCGCCTTCCACCGCCACGGCCGCCCCGGTGTTGACCCGCTCCACCAGCGCGTAGTCGGGCAGGGTCTCGTCCACGATCACCTGGATGTTCCCCAGGCACGAGCCGTCATTCAATTCCAGAAAGGAAAAGCCCTTGGCATCCCGGCGGGTGCGCACCCAGCCGGCCAGACGGACGCCGTCCCGCGGCGCCTGAGCGCCCAAAGCCTCGACCACACGCGTAAGCAACCGATCCATACGCTCCTCCACTCAAGCTTCTCCCCACAGTAGCAAGTCCGCACCGGCCTGACAATCGGCATGGAATACCGACGGCTCCGCCCGTTCGGGAGGGTTCCCTCTCTTCTGTTTCGGTTTTGCCCGAGGTGTGCTAGAAGCTGCGCATGCGCACCGTTCGTTTTGTCCATGCCGCGGATTTGCACCTGGATGCGGCCTTTTCCGGCCTTTCCGCGCAGGCGCCGCCTGATCTGGCGGCCGAACTGCACGCCTCGACCTTCACAGCCCTGAATCGCCTGGAAGCGTTGTGCCTGAACGAGCGGCCGGACTTTCTCGCGATTGCCGGCGATCTTTATAATGAGGAGGACGGCAGCCTGGCCGCGCAGATCGCGGTGCGCGACATGTGCGCCCGGCTCGCCCAGGCGGACGTGCCGGTCTTCATCGCGCACGGCAACCACGATCCGCTTTCCTCGCGCATGAAGACCCTGGCCTGGCCCGCGAACGTCACGGTGTTCGGCGAGGAGGTCGGGGCCTTTCCGGTTTTGGCCGGCGGCGAGGCGATCGCGGTCGTGCACGGCATCAGCCATGCCACGGGGCATGAGGAACGCAATTTGGCGCGACTGTTCAAACGGGCGCAATCCGTCGAGGCGCCGGAGGCCACGCGGGCGCGGTCACCGGTTCGGGCGGACGGGCTGCCCCAAATCGGGGTGCTGCACTGCACGACGGGCGAGGCGGAGACGCGCTACGCCCCCTGTTCCGTAACGGATCTGGAGGCCACGGGCCTGGATTGCTGGGCCCTGGGGCATGTGCACACCCGCGCGGTGTTCGGCCGCCGGGGGCATATCGCCTACCCGGGCTCGATTCAGGGCCTGCACATCAATGAAAGCGGGCCGCACGGCTGTTATCTGGTCACCCTGCGCGGCCGGGACAGCGTGGAACACGAATTTTTCCCGCTCGCTCCGGTGCGCTGGCGACAGGCGACCATTGATCTGGGCGGTCTGGAATCCGCGCAAAATATGGTGGATGTGCATGATCAGACATTGGAGCGCCTGTTCGCCGGCATGGAGGAAGGCCAGGCCGGGGCTGATTTGTCCATTGTCCGGCTGACTTTCACGGGCCGGAGCTCCCTGGATGGTTTGCTGCGCAAGCCCGGGGCCATCGTCGATCTGACGGGCGCGCTGCGCGAATCCGGTCTGGCGGGCCGCCCGCGCGTCTGGGTGAAGGATATTATCGTCGCCTCGCGGCCGGAGGCGGATCTTGAGGTTTTGCGCGGCCAGCGGGATGATCTGCTGGGCGAAAGCCTGCGCTGCGCCGAACAGTTGCGCGCCGATCCGGAAATTCTGGCGGCCGCGGCCGACGAGGTGTTCGCCGACCTGTTCAGGAACCGGCTGATGCGCGACACGCTGGGCGCGTTCAGCGCCGAGGAAACGCGGGATCTGCTCAGGGCGGCCGAGCTGGCCTGCCTGGATCTGCTTGAACTGGAAAGCCTGGAGGCGGAATAATGTATATTTCCGGCTTCACCGTTGTCGGGTTCGGCCGTCTGCGGCCGCAGGCGCTGAAAGGGCTTTCGGCGGGCCTGAATATTTTTTCGGGGACCAACGAGGCGGGCAAAACCACCTGCCTGGAATTTTTCCGCACCATGCTGTGCGGCTACCCTGACCGGCGCAGAACCAAGGAGCGGCGCTTTCCGCCCTTGTACGGCGGCGCCGAGGGCGGCGGCATTCTGCTTGAAAATCACGGCATAAGCGGCCTTGCCGCCGGGCCGCTCAGCCTTTCGCGCAAGCGGGCGGACAAAAACCCGCTGCTGCGGGACGCCGCCGGCGCGGCCATTGAAACGCTGGCCCTGGACCGGCTGTTCGGCGGGGTGACGCGGGGCCTGTACCATTCGGTCTACGGCTTCAGCCTGAAGGAATTGCAGGATTTTTCCTCAATCAGCGACAGCGATGAGGTGCGCCACGCCCTGTACGGCGCGAGCTTCGGACTCACCGCCCGCCCGCCCGCCGAGATTATCCGGCGGCTCGAAGGCGATATGGAATCCATCTTCACCGTGCGCGGCCAGAAAAACCAGACCACGCGCGCCCTGCTCACCCGCCTGGCCGAAGTGCGGGAGGCCCTGCGCCGCCACGAGCGGGACGCCCCGCGCTATGACGCCCTACAGCAAGAACTGTACGGCCTGGAAGAAGAGCTCGCCCGCCTGCGCGCGGACCTGGCCGGGCGCGGCGGCGCCCTGCGCGCCGACGAACGCCTGGCCGCCGCCTGGCCGCAATGGGAGGAACTGCTGCGAGTCGAAGCCCGCCTGGCCCAGCCTGAGCTGGCTGTCGCGGCCTTTCCCCCGGATGCCCTGCCCAGGCTGGAACGCTGCCTGGAAAAACGCGAGCAGGCGAAGCAAAACGCCGCCACAGCCAATGAACGCCACGAACGCTTGAAAGCCGCTCTGGCCGGCCCCCCGCCGGATTCGGCCCTGGCCGCCTGCCTGCCCGAGGCGCGCGCCCTGGCGGAGCGCAAGGCCAGCTACCGGGCCGCGCAAGGCGGCCTGTCCGGCCTGACGGCGGATTTGGAGCGGGCCCGCGCGGAACGCGAACGCGGCCTGGCCGTGCTCGGCCCCGGCTGGGCCATTGAGCGGGTGGCGGCTTTTGACCGCTCGTTGTTCACCTATGAGGATATCGCGGCGCACGAGCGCCGCCTGCGCGCGGCCGAGTCCGCCCGCGAGCGCGCCGCCGCCCTGCGCGCTCAGGCCCTGGCGGAAAGCCGAAGCGTCCGGCGCGAGTTCGAGCGGGCTGAGGCCGAGGCCGCCCAGGCCGCTCTGTCGGAAATGGACGCCGGCCTGAACGCCCTTGCGCCGGAGCGGCTTGAGCGTTTGCGCGCCCTGCGCGCCCAGGCGGAATTCGCCGTGGCCGGCCTGCCCGCCCTGCGCGAGGAACAGCGGCGGTGCGAAGAACGGCTTGCCGCCGCGCTGCGGGAAATTTCGCCGCTTTGGACCACGGAAACGCTGCAAGAACGCGCGCTCGCCCCGACAGTCCGGGCCAACGGCCTAAGCCTGGCGCGCGAACTGATCCGGGCCGCGCGCGCGCGCGAAGAGGCCGCGCAATCGCTGGAACTCGAACAACGCCGCCTGGCGGAGCTGGAAGAACGGCGCGCCCGCCTGCTGGAGCGCAATAATCCCGATGCTCCCTCGGCGGCGGATATCGAAACGCGCGGCCGCGCCCTGGCCGACCTGCGCCGTTTGCCGGCCGAACTTTCCCTGGCCGGGGAGCGCCAGGAACGGGCGGAACGGGATCTGGCCGTCCACGACGCCGGCCGCCCGCTGCCCCGCCCGCGCGGAAAGCTGCTCGCCCCCGGCATAGCCGCGATGTGCCTCTGCCTGATCACGCCGCTGCCCGCGCTGCTGGACCGTTCCGGCCTGCTCCCCGCCGCCGGGGCGCTCGAATCGCTGGGCGCCAACGCCCCGATCCTTATTTCCCCCTATACTTCACTGCTGGATACCGGCCCGGCGCTCAGCCTCGCGGGAATTTTCCTCCTGATCGGCCTGGCTCTGCTGTGGGCGGGCCGGCCGCGCGTGCGGCCGGAAAGCTTCCGCCAATTCGAGGAAAGCCGGGCGGCTTTGGCGGCCGCCCGCGATCGGGCG
>JAVBVM010000106.1:0-4511 GCA_031554295.1 Desulfovibrionaceae bacterium
CAGCGGCCAGGTGATCGCCTCTACTCGGGAATTCCCGCGCCAGACCGGAAATATATCGGAACAGCAATATTTCCATCTGCTTGTGCGGCCCGATACCCCGAACAAGATATTGGGTGAACCGATGGACGCCCGGGAGAATAATTCCGGCCTGATCATCGCTCGCCGCTTCGAGCCGGCGGGAGGCGAGCCGAGCGGCTTTCTCGTGGCCTCTCTCAACCTGGGCGGGCTGGAGCGGTTTCTCGCCAAGCTTTCTCTCACCCCGGAAGACACCGTTCTGCTGGTCAGGCGCGACGGCCTGATCTGCTTTTGGCGCGGCCCGGGACGCGCCGCCCTCAGCACGTTCTCCACCGCGCTCGCCCGTGTGATCAAAGAAACGCAACTGGACACCCTCCTCGTCAGTACCCTGCCGATTGACGGCAAACCGCGACTGGGGCGTTTTGTGAGCGTGGGAGACAACCTTTTGTTATATGTGGGCCGCACTTTCGCCGATGCCCATCAATTGTACGACCACGTCAAGCAGAACCTGGAGCGCTGGGCGCTTTTCATGGCTATTGGGATTACCCTGCTTGATGGGCTGGCGGTTTTCTGGCTGCGGCCGCGTTATGTGGGCGGCGCCGTCGCGCCGCGTCCGGCGTTCCCGTTTCGGCGGCAGTATAGCTCGTCTATTCTCACCCCCGAAGGCTTTCAACAGGTGCTTGCCCACATTTCCGCATTTGGAGCGGCGGCGCAGCCCTGCGCGCTTATTCTTATATCCTGCAGCAACTACAGTGAGCTTAAAGCGTCTATTGCCCCAGAGGAACTCAAGCGCCTTACTGAAGGGGTGGGCCGCATTCTGCGTGAAAATATTCGCCCGATGGACAGTGTCGGTCTTTTTGACGAAAAATTTTTCGCCCTCCTGATGCCCGTCACCCCCCCGGATACCGCGGCCTATACCGCGCAGGTACTGCAAAACCAGCTTTCCGACTGGTTAGCGGGGGCCGGTTATGCCATCGACGTCAGCATCAGTGTGGCGTGCTTCTCCCATGCCCTTCCCCCCGGCGAAATGCTCGATGACGCGCGCGCCTTGCTTGAGGAAGCGCAGGCCGTCAAGAGCGATTATATTATTCAGCGTTTATTTTCTTGAGATAGGAAGGCCCGCTCCGTGTTTTCCGGCGCGCCGCGGGAGCGAGGGCTTTTTTGTGCGCGGCAATTTCCGTGGCGGTAGAGCATGTTAACCTTGAAAGTTTAAGTCGGATAAAATGCCCCGGCGGCACGAAGCGCAGCCGCGTCCGCGAGCTTGTCGCCGGTGGGCGTTGCCCGCCTTTAAGCGAGTAAATCAAGCGTAAAATGCTCTAGATGGTGGCTAGAAAAAAAACCGCCGGAAGCTCCACTTGACAAGATCGGCAAAACTCCATACAAGAGCGATTCCTTTTGAGCATGCAGGAGAAAAGCAATGAAGACCTTCAGCCCCAAACCCGGGGATATTCAACGTGACTGGTTTGTCGTGGATGCCGACAGCAAAATCCTCGGCCGCCTGGCTACCCAGATTGCGCACCGCCTCCGCGGCAAGCATAAACCCGAATTCGCCCCGCATGTGGATAACGGCGATTTCATCGTGGTGGTGAACTGCGAAAAGATCAGAGTGACCGGCAATAAGCTGGCGGATAAGAAGTACTACCGCCATTCCGGCTATGTCGGCGGCTTGCGCGAGATCACTCTTGAAGAGCAATTGAAAAAGCACCCGGACCGCGTGCTCGAGCACGCCGTGCGCGGCATGCTGCCCCGTAACAGTCTGGGCCGCGCTCTTCTGAGGAAACTGAAAATTTACAGCGGCCCGGCGCATCCGCATACCGCGCAGAACCCTCAGCCGCTTGACATTAAATAGCATCGCGAGGCGACAATGTCCGAACAATTCGTGTATGGCACCGGCCGTCGTAAAACCGCCACCGCGCGCACCCGTATGTACGCGGGCAGCGGCGCCATTGTGGTGAACGGCCGTTCAGTGGATGATTATTTCCCCCGCAAGTCACTCCAGATGATTGTGCGCCAGCCTCTGGTGCTCACCCGCCTGGTGGAAAAATACGACGTGCGCATCACCGTGCGCGGCGGCGGCTCGACCGGGCAGGCCCAGGCGGTGCGCCACGGCATTTCCCGCGCCCTGCTGGAAGCTGATCCGGAACTGCGCGGCCTGCTGAAGCGCGCCGGCTTCCTGACCCGCGACGCGCGCAAGAAAGAACGCAAAAAGTACGGCCTGCGCGCCGCTCGCGCTCGCTACCAGTACTCGAAGCGTTAAGAGGCTTTTCACGGCACTATTCAGGCAGGTCCGCGCATGCGGATCTGCCTGTTTGTGTTTCTCGCGGTCTTCATAATGAAGGCCCGCACTATCGTTTTATGTGAGGCAAGGAGAGCGCCATGGTGTCAGCATCTTTCGCGACATCGCCCACAGCCGGCGACGGGGCCAGCCCCGCGCCCGTGCGCTGCATTACCATTATCGGTATGGCGGGCGCAGGAAAAACCACCGTGGGCGCCGCGTTGGCCGCGCATATCGGCTGGGCGCACCTGGATACCGATGACCTGATCGAATCCGTCTACGGCGTGCCGCTGCAAAAAGTGGCCGACGCCCTGACCAAGGACGGTTTTTTGGATATGGAGGCCGGCGTGATCCAGGGCGTGTGGGCCGTCCATGCGGTGCTCTCCACCGGCGGCAGCGTCGTTTACCGCCACGAGGCTATGGAATATTTGAAGAGCCTCGGCCCCATCGTCCACCTTCAGGTGCCGTTGCCGATCATTCTGGAACGCATCGCCAGAAACCCCGACCGAGGGCTGGCCATTGCGCCGGGGCAGACCATTGAGGATTTGTTCCTTGAACGCGAGCGTCTGTATGCCCGCTATGCGGATTTCGTCCTGCACACGGAAAAGCTGCGGCCGGACGCCTGCGTCCGCGCCATCGCCGAATGGCTGAACGCGCGTGCTCTCCTGACGCGCTAGACTTTGCCCCGGCTTCCCGGATAATACACCCGCAATAACGTCAGCCCGTGGGCGGGCGCTGTGGGAATATACCCCGCGCGATTCCGGGCGGCGAGGATATCCGGAACGGCCTCGGTCGTAATTTTTCCCCAGCCCACCGCCACCAGCAGTCCCATCAGGTTGCGCACCATCTGCTTCAAAAAGCCGTCCGCCGTAAACTCCCAGATTAATTCCGGCCAAGGGCGTTCGTCCTGTTCGCCCCCAAAAAGCGTCCGATGTCCCTCCGATGCCTCCAGTGCGGAATCCCCGGGTCTAACGCTCACTTTGTGCAACGTCCGCACCGTATCCTCAAGAGGCGTGCCCTGGTTCTGGAACGATCGGAAATCATGTCTGCCCATGAGATGCCAAGCGGCCTCCCGCATGGCGTCCACATTCAGCGGCCCGCAAGCCCAGACAAAAGGTTTCAACGCGGGCGGCACAAACTCGCGGTCCAACCACAGCCGGTACGCGTAGCTTTTGGCAACCGCGTCAAAACGCGCATGCCAATCCGACTCCACCAAACGCACATCCCGCACGGCAACGTCCGGCGGCAGCACCGCGTTCAACGCGCGTCGCCAGTTCAGCCCGCGCCTTGCCCAGGGAATATCCGCATGCGCGACCTGACCCTCCGCATGCACGCCCGAATCCGTCCGCCCCGCGCCGTGCACGCGCACGAATACCCCGGCCAGCCGCGCAAACGCCGCCTCCAGTTCGCCTTGCACCGTGCGGCCGTTTTCCTGCAATTGGAAACCGCAGAAGTCCGTGCCTACATAGGAGAGCGTGAATAGCAGGCGCTGTGTCGTGTTCTCGGGGGACATTGGAAGACGCCTCCGGCGGCCAAAAGGGGTGGCCCCCTTTGGAAACCCCGATAGGGGAGCGTTTGGTTATTCATTTGATACCGCCGTCCTTTGAGAGGAAACACTCGTTTCCACACTCACTTGAGTTGCACCGGCCGGACGGCTTTTGTCCCGCTTACCAGATAGGGCGCTGAAAAGCATCCACTTTATATGGGCGGATTCTGGCGGGCTGCCGACTTTGCCGCCGTCCGTCCCTTGGGTGATTCAAGCCGGGGTGGAGACATAGGTTTTTTCAAGAGGGCGGCCGGCCCGGGAAATTTTTCGGGCCGCCGGAACAGCTGATCGGAGCCACAGGAGCCTATGCGCGCACGGAGTGCACGTTCCTGATACAGTACGCACGCCGAACGTAAAGTTATGGGTGGGCGGCCAACGTATTATTGCTCGTTGGGCCGCCGGAGGCATTTCTTTTCTAATAATCCATAGGCAACTGCACCCGCGTGAGAGCTTCGGACAGTTTGGCGGCAATCTCGGGTTTGACGTAGGTAAGAATTTCGCCAGCCTGACGTCCGCGCATGTTGGCCAGAATTTTGACGGCAATGGACTGATCGAGGGTTTCGATGACTTCAGCGGCCTGGCGGGCTTTCATGTTGGTGTAGACGTCAACCAGGTGGCGCAGCTTTTCGTCGCGGGTGGCGTCCGCTTCCTTGAGCATGGCCTGGAGGCGTGTTT
>JAVBVM010000044.1:0-4002 GCA_031554295.1 Desulfovibrionaceae bacterium
AAGCGGCAATACGGCAATTGCCTTATCCGACCAGCTTGGCACGTTGGCGGCGGCAAGCCCGTCTTTCAGGCGACTTTCGTCAACCGCGGACGAGGCGACGAGGTGGCCGGCCGCATCCAGGATGACGACCTCCCGCACTATGGGCACAAAGGTACGCATGCGTTCCCGCAAATGTCCGCTGATGCGCTTTCGCGCCTCCACGGATAATTCCTCGGCCCGGATGTTCGGCAGCATTTCATGCATACGCATGCTGTCAATGGCCGAGCCGAGCGAAGTATCAATCATGCGAAATTGCGCGCCGATTTGTTCGGCCATGCTGCTGCCGGCGCCCGCTATTCTGGCCTGCCCGAGCTGGCGGTAGTGCCCCCGGTCGGTGTAGACCGCCCAAAGCCGCGCCAAAGCCGCGGCGAATAAAAACAGGGCGATGCAAAAGCATAGCCCGCGAATGCGCAGGGTTCGGCTTTCAGGAATCAGCTTGATGGCAGGCATATTTCCCTCGGCAGCGGGAGAGGGCGGCAAATCCCGCCGGTTCGGCCTTAGGCGAGTTCTTCCATACGTTCAAAAAACTTCTCGATAATGCTGTTGGACACCAGCATTCCGGTCAATGTCAGGCGCGCGTGGCGATTACGCAGGCTCAGGAGCTTCTTTTCCACCAACAAACGGGCCAGCCGGCCGTGATCGCGCAGAAAATCGCGCCCGCTCAATTTCTGGTAGAGGGCGAACGGCAACCCTTTGGACGTGCGCAGACGCAACATGACGGTTTCAAAAAGCCGCGTCTTCTCATCTATTGTTTCAGCCCCGACGCCGATGGTCCCCTGGGCCACAGCCGCGCGCCATTTCGCATGGTCCGATGAATTTGTCCAACGCAGCCCCCGGATCGTGGACACGGCCGCGGGCCCCAGGCCCAGGTAATCATCCCCGTTCCAATATCCCATATTGTGCCGGCACGCGAACCCCATGCGCGCCGTATTGGATACTTCGTACTGAATATACCCCCGTGACGTCAACTATTCAATGCCGTACACATACATACGGGCCTGTTCGTCCTCATTCGGCAGGGGGGGGGGAGGAAAATCAGGCGGAGGTTTGGGCGCGCCCTCCTCTTCCCATTTCGCTTCCGGCGCGCAATATGATGCGGCAAGCGGCGTTCCCGGCTCCAGGGTCAGGCCGTAGCAAGAAATATGCTCCGGCCCCAATTCGAGCGCATACTTCAGTTCATCCATCCAGGCTTGGGGGCGCTGGCCTGGCAGCCCCCACATCAGATCAAGGCCGATATTGCGAAAACCCCCGCTCCGCAACCTGGAAAACGCTTCCACCGCCTCCGTCACAGTGTGCGGGCGCCCCAGCGCCTTCAGCCGCGCGTCCGAAAAGCTCTGCACGCCAAGGGAAACCCGGTTAAAACCCGCCAGGGTCAACCCGCGCACCGAATCGACATCCGGCACGGATTCCGGGTTCGCCTCCAGACTGATCTCCGCATCCCGGGCCACGGAAAATTCCGTCCGAATCGCCTTGAGCAAGTGGATGAGAAGGGCGGACGGCAGCAGGGTGGGCGTGCCGCCCCCGAAAAAAATCGTTTCAACCGGTTCGGAGACCGCCTGCCGCAGACGTCCAGCCTGGAGGCGCATCTCATCCAGAAGCGTTCCCGCATAGGCGGCCACAACCGAGGCTTCTGGTCCGGGCAAGGAATGGAACGCGCAATAGGCGCATTTGGCGCGGCAAAAAGGAACATGCACATACAAAAGCATCACTCACCCCTACGCCTAAACAGTGATAAAAGCAAAAGATTATGGCACGCGAGGGAAAAGCCGCACCGTCAAAAAGCCGCATTTACTCTTTCAAGGAAAATGCTTATATCCCCTTTTTACGAATTTAGCTGGGCGCCCGTGACCCGCATATTTTTTCCCCTGAGGTGGCGAATGAATCTTATCCATCAGAAGAAAGCGATCAAACCCTACCCCCTGGTCAATGTGGACAAGCCCGAGCTGTATCGCGACATTTTCCCTTACAGCCGGATCAGCCGCGTGGAGTTTGACGACAATTTTTTACTGCCGCGCCCGGCCAACCCGATGTTCATCACCGACACCACCCTGCGCGACGGACAACAGGCCCGGCCGCCTTATACCGTGCAGCAGGGCGCGCAGATTTATAACCTGCTCCATAATCTGGGCGGAAAAAGCGGCCTTATTCAAGCCGCCGAGTTCTTCATGTACTCAAAGAAGGACCGTAAAACCATCGAGACCTGCCGGGCCATGGGCTACCGCTTCCCGCGCATCACCGGCTGGATCCGGGCCAATCTGGCCGACCTGGAAATCGCTCGGTCCATGGAATTCGAGGAAGTGGGTCTGCTCACCAGCGTGTCCGACTACCACGTCTACCTGAAGCTGAACAAAACGCGCAAAGAAGCCATGGACGACTATCTGCGTGTGGCCTCCCAGGCTTTGGAATGGGGCATCATGCCTCGCTGCCATTTTGAAGACGTCACCCGGGCGGACATTTACGGCTTCTGCATTCCCTTCGCGCAAAAGCTCATGGAGCTTTCCGCCCAGAGCAACATGCCGGTCAAAATCCGGCTGTGCGACACCATGGGCAATGCCGTGCCCTACCACGGCGCGGCCCTGCCGCGTTCCGTCCAGCGCATTGTGCGCGCCTTCACGGACGAAGCGGGCGTGCCCGGCGCCTGGCTCGAATGGCATGGACACAACGACTATCACTATACCCTGATCAACGCCGTGACCGCATGGCTGTATGGTTGCGGCGGGGTGAACGGCGCGCTGATGGGTTTTGGCGAACGCACCGGCAATACGCCAATCGAGGCGCTGGTGATCAACTACATCGCCCTCACCGGCGATGACGACGCGGCCGACACGCGCGTGATCACCGAAATCGCCGAATTCTTCACCGGCGAACTCGGGCATGATATACCGTCCAACTATCCCTTTGCCGGGCGCGACTTCAACGCCACCAGCGCCGGCGTGCATGCGGACGGCCTGGCTAAGAACGAGGAAATTTACAACGTATTTGACACGGAAATGCTCCTCAACCGCCCGGTTTCCATAATCATTACCGACACCTCGGGTCGCGCGGGCGTAGCCTACTGGATCAACCAGAACCTGCGCCTGCCCGAAGGACGTAAGGTGTCGAAAACCCACCCGGCGGTCGGCCATATCTACGCGCAGATCATGAAAGCCTACGAGGACGGCCGCAACACCTCGTTTTCCAGCCAGGAGATGTCCGCGCTGGTCCACCGCTTCATGCCCGAACTGTTCGAAACGCAGTTCGAACAGGCCAAACGCCTGGCCGGCAAACTGGCCGCCCACCTGGTGGAAAAGCTTGCCAAAGAATGCATTGCCACGCCGGGCCACACGGACACCCAGGCATGCATCACGGACTTCGGGCAGGAATATCCCTTTATTCAATACACCTTCCTCACGGACAAGCACGGCCAGCTGCTTTCCTATTCCTTCACCGGCGACCCGGCCTATCAGGAGCGCTACAAGGAACTCTCCACCAGCGGCTTTGACTTCTCCGTGCGCGACTGGTTCAAAAAGCCCATGGAAAACGGCCAGCTGTACATTACGGACGTCTATCAGTCCTATGTCACGGGGCGCCTCATCCTTACCGTCTCCACAGTTGTGACCGACGAAAACGACGAAATCACCGGCGTGCTCGGCGCGGACATCCAGCTTGAGGAAATCCTGCGACGCGCCCCTGATCTTGAGGAACAGGCCGCACAGAATGATGGGAAAGAAGATGAGTGAGAAGAAGACGGGGTCGCGAAAGAATTTTTTTCGGAAAACTTAGGTAAGGCCGACACCGCGTGAGTAATACGCGCGCTTAAGGAAGAGTTGTTCTAGCCGTCCGAATGACGCACCTGAAATATCCGGCGCTGCCTGTCCGACTGGCTAGAGAGCTTTAGTGCCGCCTGACCGCGATGAACGCCTGGCTGGAAGGCCCATGATCCGTTTATCGGCGGGCTGCAAAAACTGAAAAAATTCTCCCTTT
>JAVBVM010000162.1:0-9022 GCA_031554295.1 Desulfovibrionaceae bacterium
GCCGGACTTGCTGTTGACCACCACCAGCGTCTCCGCGGCCGGCAAGGTCGCCAGCCAGGCTTCCAGGCTCGCGGCGTCAACGTTGTCGGCAATCCACAGCCACGGCCCGGCATGCCCCGGCCGGTCCTGGCCGGGAAAGAATGCCTTCTGCAAAGCGCGCGCGCCCAGCGCCGAACCGCCAATGCCCAATACCACCATATGCTTGAAGGCGCGCAGGCGCGGCGTGAGGCGGATGAGGCTTTCAGCCAGGCCGTTCATGTAGGGCATGCTGAAAAACGGCAGGCGGCCGGCCTCGATCTCGCCTTGCAAACGCGCCGCCAATTCCGGCGCGCGGGCGCTCCACGAGGAATCCGTCCCGAAATCCTGTGGGACAAGACGCCCGGAAGCCGCGTTTGTCCAGTTAATTGCGCATGATCCTACCATGATGCCCCCCCTTTGCGCGGCCGGCCTATTCCGCGGGATAGCGGAAGTGTCCCGTAATGCCGCGCGCATACCATTTCATGAAATCGTCCCCTTCGGACGCCCACGGACCATCGTTGTGCAGCAGGTACGGCACGCCGTCGGCATTGCGCTTGTCCGAAAGAATGGCGATGTGATTCGGCCCCTTGAACGTGACAATATCGCCCGGCTGCCACTGTGCCAGATTCTCGCTTTTCCCCGGCGCGATCACCAGAGTCAGGCTCCGGCCGTGGCGCTGAAAAAACACCCGCAGGTTGGGCACACGACGGAAATCAATGTTCGGATCCGGCTTGTCCACGCGTGGGTAAGCCTTGGGATTCTCCCGAATATCGGCGTCCACCATGCCTTTCAGATCATAGCCCGCGTCGCGGAAAGCCCGCCAGATCAAATCCGTGCACACGCCTTCCGTTTCCGGCGGGTAACCGCCCCGGTAGTAGTCGCTACGGTACAGGGGGGCGCGCTCAACTTCCGCCCGCCCCCCCAGGACCAAGCCATCCGTCACGGACACGCCGTTTTTGATCACGGCCGAGCGTACGCGCGGCAACCCGCCCCAGTCTTGCGGAAAAGAGGCTTCCGCGAGGCTTCGCGCCACCTGCCCCCACGGAACCGCTGCCAGAACGAAGAGAAGGCACAGTGTCCACAGCCCAACAAGCACGGGGCGACGCAGCTTATTTGGTTTCCGCTCCAGCATTCTTTCGTTCTTCCGCGCCATCACTGCGTCCGCAAATACCGCTTTGAAAAATAGTTTCCGCCTCTTTCTCCTTATCAAATACTTGAAGAAGGCCAGCCCGTCAAAGCCTGTCTTTTATTTTTCCCGCACCAGATCCCGCCTTCCGACGCATTGCCGAAGTCCGCCTCTTCTGATATGATCATATGCTTTCAGAGTATCACCTTTTGCCCGGAGATTTCCATGGCCAAAAAACCCACGATGACCCCCGAGGAAATGCGGCGCGAGGCCCTGGCCACCGCGCTCCAGACCATTGAGCGCAAGCACGGCAACGGCGCGATCATGAAGCTGTCGGATGACGTGCACGTCAATATCCCGGTCATCCCCACCGGTTCGATCGGCATTGACATGGCGCTGGGCGTGGGTGGCATTCCGCGCGGCCGCGTCACGGAAATTTTCGGTCCCGAATCCTCCGGCAAAACCACCCTCACCCTGCACGTCATCGCCGAATGCCAGAAACGCGGCGGCACCGCGGCCTGTATCGACGCCGAACACGCGCTCGACCTGGCCTACGCCCGCCGTCTGGGCGTAAAAACCGACGAACTGCTCATCTCCCAGCCCGACTACGGCGAACAGGCCCTGGACATCGCGGACCTGCTGGTGCGCTCCAACGCCGTGGACCTGGTGGTCATCGACTCGGTCGCCGCCCTTATTCCGCACGCGGAACTGGAAGGCAACATGGGCGACATGCAGGTGGGCGGCCAGGCGCGCCTCATGTCCCACGCCATGCGCCGGCTTACCTCCACCATCCACCGCTCGCGCGCGGCCGTGGTGTTCATCAACCAGTTGCGCATGAAAATCGGCATGACCGGCTACGGCAGCCCGGAAACCACCACCGGCGGCAACGCTCTGAAGTTCTACAGCTCCGTGCGCCTGGACATCCGGCGCATCCAGACCCTGAAGGACAAGGAAGAGGCATACGGCTCCCGCACCAAGGTCAAAGTCGTCAAAAACAAGGTGGCGCCGCCGTTCCGCGAAGCCCTTTTCGACATCGTCTGGGGCACGGGCATCTCCCGCACCGGCGAAATCATCGACATGGCCGCGGAAATGAACATCATCGACAAAAGCGGCGCATGGTTCGCCTTCGGCTCGGAAAAACTCGGCCAGGGCCGCGACAATGTGCGCGCCATGCTCGACGAAAACACCACCCTGCGCGATACAATCGAACAGAAACTGATCGAGCACCTCGGCATGCACCCCGTCAAAACCCTTCCGCCCGCCGGCGAACCGGGCGAGATAGAGGAGTTTATGCCTCAGGATGATGAATAGGGAATAAGAACGCCTCCGGCGGCCAAGGGGCCATGGCCCCTTGGAACCCCGTATGGGGGGAACGTTTTTTATTTTAATCCGCCGCCGCCCTTCGAGAGGAAACATTCGTTTCCGCACCACCCTCTGGTGGCTCGAGGCCGGGCGGCTTTTGCTCCACTGACCCGGCAGGATGTGGAAAAGACAAAACCTCTTTCGCCTCTGCCGCCGCCCGGTCGTCGGTTTGGAAAGACTGGGGTGGAAACGCAGGCTTCTCCAAGAGGGCGGCGGCTCGGGAAAGCTCCCGGGTTCTCGGAGCATCCGATCGGAGCCACAGGAGCCAATGCGCTGATTGTCGTAAGCGCATAAACGGATTATAAAAATAGAAGGGTTTCCAAAGGGACCGCGTCCCTTTGGCCGCCGGGGGCGAATCTTCCCTCCCAAGGAGTTTCACAGTGATTACGGCCAATGAAATCCGCCGCAAATTTCTTCAGTTTTTCAAAGATAACGGGCACGAGGTGGTGTCCTCCTCTTCGCTGGTGCCGCGTGAGGATCCGAGCCTGCTGTTCACGAACGCGGGCATGGTGCAGTTCAAGAAGGTGTTCCTGGGGCAGGTGAAGCCGGGGTATAGCCGCGCCACCACGTCGCAAAAGTGCCTGCGCGTGGGCGGCAAGCATAACGACCTGGACAACGTGGGACGCACTGCGCGACACCATACCTTTTTCGAGATGCTCGGGAATTTTTCCTTTGGCGATTACTTCAAAGAGGAAGCGATCCGGCTGGCCTGGAAATTTCTGACCGAAGAGCTGAAGTTGCAGCAGGATCGGCTGTACGTCACGGTGTTCCGTGATGACGATGAAGCGCGGAATTTGTGGCTGAAGCTCACGCCCGTGCCGGCCGAGCGGATTTTCCGCATGGGCGAGAAGGACAATTTCTGGACCATGGGCGACACCGGCCCGTGCGGGCCGTGTTCGGAGATCCTGTTCGACCAGGGCGAACATATGACCTGCGGGCCGAATTGCGGCATTGGCCAGTGCGACTGCGACCGTTTCCTGGAAATCTGGAACCTGGTGTTCATGCAGTACGACCAAAGCGCGGAAGGCCGCGCGCCGCTGCCCAAACCCTCCATCGACACGGGCATGGGGCTGGAGCGCATCGCCGCCGTGTGCCAGGGCGTGCATTCGAACTATGACACGGATTTGTTCCAGTCCATTATCGGCTTTACCGCCGAACTGGGTGGGGTGAGCTACCGCAGCAGCCCGGAAACGGATACCGCCCTGCGCGTCATCGCCGACCACAGCCGGGCCATTGCCTTCATGATCACGGACGGCATCCTGCCTTCGAACGAAGGCAGGGGGTATGTGCTGCGCCGCCTGATCCGCCGGGCCTACCGTTTCGGCCGCATGATCGGCTTTATGGATCCCTTTTTATACAAAACCGCGCACCATGTGACCGCGGTCATGGGCGACGATTACCCGGAATTGCTTGAAGCGGCCGATTTCATGGGCCGGGTGGTGCGTGAGGAGGAAGAGCGCTTCAACCGCACTCTGGACAAGGGCCTGGGCCTGCTCGAGGAAGAACTGGAGGCGCTGGGCGGCAAGCTGCTGCCGGGCGACGTGGCCTTCAAGCTGTATGACACCTTCGGTTTCCCCCTGGATATCGTGAACGACATTGCGGAAAAACGCGGCGTGGCCGTGGACGAGAAGGGCTTCACGGCCCTGATGGCCGAGCAGAAAGAGCGGGCCAAGGCCGCCTGGAAGGGTTCGGGCGAGAAAGACATTGCCGGCCGCTTCCACGCCTTGCTGGAAGAGGGCCTGCGCGGCGAATTCATCGGCTATGAACGCTGCACGGCGAAAAGCCGGGTCAGCGCTCTGCTTGATGCGGACGGCGCTCGCGTGGACTCGCTGGAAAAAGGCGAATCCGGCTGGCTGGTGAGCACGCAGACGCCATTCTACGGCGCTTCGGGCGGCCAGGCCGGCGACACCGGCCTGCTCATCACCCCGTCGGGCGCTGGCAAAATCGTCGACACGTTGAAGCCCTCGCCCGAACTCACGGTGCACGCGGTGCAGGTGACGGAAGGCGAACTGCTGGCCGACCAGGAAGTCGATCTGACCGTCGAGGAAGGCATGCGCGTGGCTTCGGCCCGCAACCATACGGCCACCCATTTGCTGCACGCGGCCCTGCGCCGGGTGCTGGGCGATCACGTCAAGCAGGCCGGCTCCCTGGTGGCGCCGGATCGCCTGCGCTTCGACTTCACGCATATCGCGCCGCTCACGCCCGGGGAACTGCGGGCCGTGGAGCAGGACGTGAACCGCGTGATCATGGCGGACATCCCCTTGAGCATTGAGAACATGAGCCGGAACGAAGCCCTGGCGCGCGGGGCCATGGCCCTGTTCGGCGAAAAATACGGCGACGTGGTGCGCGTGGTGGCCGTGCCCGGCGAATCCACCGAGCTATGCGGCGGCACGCACCTGAAAGGCACGGGTCAGGCCGGACTGTTCCTCATCCTCTCCGATACCGGCATTGCCGCCGGTGTGCGCCGCATTGAGGCCCTGACCGGCTGGAACGCCCTGCGCTTCGTCACCGAGCAACGTACCGAAGCGGCCGCCGTGGCCACGGTCCTGAAGTCCAAGCCCGGCGATCTGGCCGAGCGCGCCGAAAGCCTGCAAAAAGAAATCAAAGCCCTGCGCAAGGATCTGGAGAAGGCCAGCGGCCAGCGCGCCTCCGGAACCGGGCGTGATCTGGCCGCCGAAGCGCGCGAGGTGAATGGCGTGAAGCTTGTCGCCGCCAAGGTGGATACGCCGAACGTCAAGGCCCTGCGTGAACTGATGGACGATCTGCGCAGCAAGGTCAGTTCCGGCGTCATCTGCCTGGCCATGGAAGAAGGCGGCAAGGTGAGCCTGATCGTCGCGGTGTCAAAGGATCTGGCCGAACGCTTCCCCGCGCCCAAGCTGATTGGCGCGGCCGGGCCGCATATCGGCGGTTCGGGCGGCGGCCGGCCGGATATGGCCCAGGCCGGCGGCGGCAATCCTGAAGGAATCGAGGCCGCCTTCAAAGCGGTCGAGGAAATGCTGAAGGGGTAGAGAAAACGCCTCCGGCGACCGGGGGCCACGGCCGGAACCCCATTCCACCAATTCCAGGAGGCAGCCATGCGGCCCAAAGCCCATGCCGTCACCGGCGCTTTCGGTTTTTCCGGAAAATATCTGGCCCGCCGCCTGCTGGACGCGGGCGAGCGTGTAGTCACGCTCACCAATTCGCCCAACCGTCCCAATCCTTTCAACGAGGCAGTCGAGGCCAGACCCTATAATTTCGGCAATATTGACGCCATGTCCGAAACCCTGGCGGACGTACGCGTGCTCTACAACACCTACTGGGTGCGCTTTAACCACGACACGCCCGGTCCCGCCCGCTTCACCCATTCGGCCGCGGTGCGTAATACTCTGGATCTGTTCGAAGCCGCCAAACAGGCCGGGGTAGAGCGTATTGTGCACGTCAGCATCGCCAACGCCAACGCGCATTCTCCACTCGAATACTTCAGGGGCAAAGGCGAACTTGAGGCCGCGCTCAATACCTCGGGGCTCAGCCATGCCATTGTGCGACCGGCCGTGCTGTTCGGGCCGGAAGACATCCTGATCAACAATATCGCCTGGACCCTGCGGCGTTTTCCCGTCTTCGCCCTGTTCGGCGACGGACGCTACCGCATCCGGCCCATCCATGTGGATGACCTGGCCCGGATCATGGCGGAACAGGGAAAAAGCACGGAAAACTCGCTGCTCAACGCCCTTGGGCCGGAAGATTTCACCTATCGGGAATTAGTGGAAATGATTGGCGCGGCCATTGGCAAAAAGCGGCCGATCGTGGGCGTGCCGCCCTGGTTGGGCTACTGGAGTTCCTGGTTCATCGGCAAGCTGGTGGGCGATATCTTTGTGACCAGAGAAGAAATCGCCGGGCTGATGGCCGGCCTGTTGCACGTGCCGGGCGCGTCGGCCACGGGCCTGACCCGTCTCTCGGACTGGGCGCGCGCGAACGCCGCCACTTTGGGCGTTCATTACCACAGCGAACTGGGCCGGCGCGAACAGCGCGAACGGGCCTACGAGAGCTGATTCAAAATCCGTTTAAAAACGAAAAGAATCGTCTGGCCATATCCTTGCGGGATATGGCGTTCCAGGCTTTTTAATTTTTTCCCGAGCCCTGCGCTCAGTACTTCTTGATCCATTTGCCACAATTAAAAAACGCGTTATAATGACGGTGTTTTAAGTGCGCGCTGTGCGCCTGTCTGGCCAATATCGCCGGGACCATAGGGAATGGCATTGCCGTGCTGCCATCAGGAGGAAGCATGAAGCGAAGAACATTCATTAAAATGTCCTGTAGCCTGGGCGCCGGCCTTGCCGCTTCCGGGTTCGAAACGACCTTTGCTCCGGTGGCCGCCTACGCGGAGGACATGAAAAATATGGACGCCCTGAAAGAGGCGCGCCGCTCCACTACCATTTGCTGTTATTGTTCCGTCGGATGCGGCTTGATTTGCAGCACTGACGTCGCCACCGGCAAGATTATCAATATCGAAGGCGATCCGGAGCATCCGATCAATGAAGGCACTCTCTGCGCCAAGGGCGCGGGCTTGTTCCAGGTTTCGGCCGCGAACGAGCACCGCCTGACCAAGGTCCTGTACCGTAAGCCCGGCGGCGTCAGCTGGGAGGAAAAGGATTGGGATTTTGCCCTTAACCGCATTGCGGAACTTATTAAAAAAGAACGCGATGCCTCCTTTATACCCCAAAACGCCAAAGGCGAAACCGCTAATCGCCTGGAAACCGTGGCCCTCATGGGCAGTTCCAACATCCTCAGCGAGGAGTGCTGGGCGCTCGCGCAATTCAGCCGGAGCATGGGCTTCGCCTACCTGGACCATCAGGCCCGGGTCTGACACGGCCCCACTGTACCGGCTCTGGCAGAGTCGTTCGGTCGCGGTTGCATGACGAATCACTGGATTGACATTCAAAACAGTGATGTGGTTCTCATCCAGGGCAGCAATGCCGCCGAGAATCATCCCATATCATTCAGATGGGTCCTGCGCGCCAGAGATAAAGGCGCTAAAATCATCCATGTGGACCCGCGCTTTACCCGCACCTCGGCTAAGGCGGATCTCTACGTGCCCCTGCGTTCCGGCACCGACATCGCCTTCCTGGGGGGGAATGATCAAATATATTTTGGAGAACAAGAAGTACTTTGAAGAGTACGTGCTGAATTACACCAACGCCTCGCACATCCTGAACGACGGCTATTCCTTCAAGGACGGCCTGTTCTCGGGCTATGACTCCAAAACGCGCAAGTACGACAAAACCTCATGGGCCCTGGTCTATGATGAGGCCGGCCTGCCCGAGCGGGACATGACCCTCAAGAATCCCCGCTGCGTTTTCAACGTGCTCAAGGCCCACTATGCTCGCTACACCCTGGACAAGGTTTCGGCCATCACTGGCACCAGCAGAAAAGATCTGCTGGCCGTGTACGAACTATACAGTTCCACCGGGGTCAAAGATCGTGCGGGCACGATCATGTACGCCCTGGGCCAGACCCAGAGCACCGTAGGCGTGCAGAAAATACGCACCATCAGCATCGTGCAGCTGTTGCTCGGCAACATCGGCATTGCCGGCGGCGGGGTCAACGCCCTGCGCGGCGAGCCCAACGTGCAGGGTTCCACCGACCACGGCCTGCTGTACTATTCCCTGCCCGGCTATCTGCCGGCCCCGCGCGTCAGGCACCGCACATTGGATGATTTCAACAAGGCCGCCACGCCGAGCACCAAGGATCCCCGGTCGGTGAACTGGTTGAGCAACGAGCCGAAATACATGAACAGCCTGCTCAAAAGCTGGTACGGAGAAGCCGCCACGCCGGAAAACCAGTTTGGCTACGCCTGGCTGCCCCGACTGGACGACGACCAGCATTGCGACGTGCTACAGATGGTGGACGCCATGTATGCCGGCAAAATGAAAGGCTACATCTGCATCGGGCAAAATCCATGCAACAGCCTGCCCAATTCCAACAAGGTCCGCGCGGGCATGACCAAACTGGACTGGATGGTCCACATCAACATCTTTGACAACGAGTCCGCTTCGTTCTGGAAAGGCCCCGGCCTTGCCCCCGAAAGTGTGAAAACCGAGTGCTTCCTGCTGCCGGCTTCCGCGAACCTGGAAAAAGAGGGAAGCCAGGCCAACTCGGGACGCTGGATGCAGTGGATGCACAAAGCCACGGACGGCCCCGGGCAAAGCCTTTCGGTCGGCGCCATTACCACCCGCCTGATGCATACGTTGCAGTCTCGCTACGAGAAAGACGGCGGGGCGCTGCCCGAAGCCGTGCTGAACATGCGCTTTGATTACCTGGATGACAAAGGCGAATTCGACGCCGCCAAAGTGGCCCGGCGCATCAACGGCGAATTCGAGCGTGACGTGACCATCGACGGCAAGGACTACAAGAAAGGCCAGACCGTGCCCGGTTTCTCCCTTCTCCAGGCCGACGGCTCCACCTCAAGCGGCAACTGGCTGTGCTGCGGCAGCTTCAGCCTGGACGGACGGAACCTCATGAACCGCCGGGGTAGGGAAG
>JAVBVM010000145.1:0-12465 GCA_031554295.1 Desulfovibrionaceae bacterium
CGAATTTGGCGCCTGCTATTGCGGCCTGTACGTCTCCAAGGCATGGAACGACGGGACGGTCCCTCACGATAAAGTGCCCGAGCGCCGGCCGCCGGAAAAGATCTTCTTTTAGCGCGCATTCGCTTCGCGGCTGTCGCTTAACGGCGGGCGGCGCTTGCCGCGAAGCGATTCTCGCGGCGATGATCCTCGGGTGAACGCTTGGCGCCTCCGCTACACATAGAGCAGGCCGATGCAAACCGCGCTGGCGGCCAGGGCCCGCAATACCGGCGCCGCCGCCGGCGGGCCGGCCGTCACCCAGGCTTCCGGCCGGGCCAGGTCCCGCGCCAGCAGGGCCACGCTCTGGCTCCAGCTTTTCTGGGCCAACTGGCGCAGCACGGCCCGGCTCAGGAGCGCAAGCCGCCTGACAATTCCCAAATGCGGCGCCCGCAGGCGGATCTGCCGGGCGGTCTGCTCCACCAGCGCGAAAATCATCGGCAGAAAGCGCACCACCAGCGCGCCGCTCAAGCCCACGCGCCAGGCCCGGCGCCCGAGCAAAGGCCGCAAGTACCAGGTCAACGCCAGGCACAGGCCGCGCGGACCGCAAAAAGTCAGCAGGGCAAGGCCGATGCCCACGGCGGCCAGCAGGCGGCCGAACAGCATGCCCGCGTTCATGGCCGCCTGAAGGGCGTCCGCCTCGGCCGAAATCATATCCAGCCCGAACTTGATCGCAGCGAAAAATGCCGCGAAACGCAACGCCGGCCGCAGGACCGGCCCGCCCACGCTCCGGAAGGACGGCTGCCGGGGCAGAAACCAGACGAGAAAGGCCAAGGGCACGGCCAGCGCGGGCGCTTCGTAGCGCCAGACGCAGAAGCCGGCGATCAGCGAAAGCGCCACCGCCGGGCGGCCGTCAGGTCCGCCGCCGCTCACCCGCCCGCCTCCCAGGCCGCTATGCGCCGGTCGCGCCGCCAGGAACACGGCGGCCGCAGACCCCATTCCGGGTGCTCGTCCAGCCGGGCCAGCGCTTCGGCCGGTTCGCCGTAAAAAGCCTGCCCGCCGCCGTGCAGAACCAGCACATGCGTGGAAAGATCCAGCAGCGGCTCCAGATCGTGCGTGGACACCACCTGCGCGATCCCGTTCCGCCGGTTGGCCCGCAATATCTCCCGCAATTCGCGCAATCCGGGATAGTCCAGGCCGCTGAACGGCTCGTCCAGCAGCAAACAGGCCGGCCGCGCCAGCAAGGCGGCCGCCAGGCAAAGCTTCCGCTTCCGCCCGTAAGATAGTGTATGCACCGGCATGTCCCAGCAGTCCAAAAGGCCCAGCCGCGCGGCCAAAGCGCGCGCGTCATCCGCCTGGCCCGCGTCGGGCGTGGGCCAGGCCAGCAGCATGTCTTCACCCACGGTCGAGCCCAGGATCTGCATGTCCGCGTCCTGAAGCAGCAAGGCGCTCGCCCGGCCCGCGCCGGCCGCGCCTATCTCCAGAACGCCGCCGGCCGGCGCCAGAATGCCCGCCAGGGTTTGCAGCAGCGTGGATTTCCCATTGCCGTTGCAACCGGCCAGGCAGACCAGATCGCCAGGCCCCGCGCTGAAGGAAACCCCCTCGAGCGCCGGCGTCGCCTCGCCCGGCCAGGCGCAGGACAAATTGCTCACCCGAATCATCGCGGCAGCAGCCTCTGGCGCAGCAAGAAGCGCCACGCGGCTATGGCCGCCGCCACTTTCAGGGCATCCGGCGGTAAAAACGGCAACACGCCGACCATAAACGCTTTCGCCGCCGAGATATCCAAAAGCCGCATCAGCCACAGCGCGCCGCAAACAAACAGCGCGACTTCAGCCAGCACAGCCAGGCACACCGTCCGCCACAGCGGCGGCGCGCCGCCCGCCGCGCCCTTCCAGCCCGTACCGCCGAAACCCAGGATCGCGGCAAACGGCACATACCCCACCAGATACCCGGCCGTGGGGCCCATGAAAACCGCCACCCCCGAGCTGCCGCCGGAAAAAACCGGCAGCCCCGCGATGCCGAGCGCAATATACAAAACCATGGCCAGCGCCCCGCGCGCCGGTCCAAGCGCCAGCGCCGCCAAAGCGATGAACAGCCCTTGCAGCGTAAAAGGCACAGGCCCGAACGGCACTGTGGTCAACGCGCCGACGGCGATCAGCGCGACCAGGAGGGCCGTCCATACAGTGCCGTATATATTCAAAACCGATTGTGACATGAATTTTCCAGTCCGGTTGCGGTGAACGCCCCTCATATATCAACTTCGCCCAGGATCAGGCAAAATAAAAATACCGCCGGCGGCCGGGACAACGCGTCCACTGGTCCCCGGCCCCAATCCGGCCCGGAATATCCCCGGCAGGTGATGTGCCCAATCGGGGTGGGCAACGTGAAAAAAGCCTCGCGCGCTGAACGTCGCGACCTGGCGCGCATATCGGAACGGGGGGATTTCTCGTACAAAAAAAGAGGGGCCTTCACCCCCTTATCCCCCTTTCCTCTGGCGCCGCGTCAAAAGCCCCGCTCGCCGCATGACGGCGCGCAACGTGGCGTAATGGATATCCAGTATTTCCGTGGCTCCGCCGGGGCCGGTCAGCTTGCCGCGCGTTTTTTTCAGCACGGCCTGGATATACTGTTGCTCCATTTCCGCCAGAGTGGGCCAGCCCTCGATCAGGCGTTCCAGGACAGGGAGCTTTTCCGCCTCTCCCTTGACCCCGTTCAGGCGGAAGCTCAGAGGCTCGTCGCCGTTCCCCCGGCGGTGCAGAATGAGCGTGCGCTCGATCACGTGCTCCAGTTCGCGCACGTTTCCCGGCCAATCCTGCGCGCAGAGCAGGTCCATCTCCCGGCTGGGGACGGCGGGCGGCGCTTCGCACGACAATTTGCGCGCCTTGGCCTGGAGAAGATAGTCGACCAGCGGCGGAATGTCCTGCCGACGTTCGCGCAGCGGAGGACTTTCCAGCGGGAACAGAGCCAGCCGATACCATAGATCCTTGCGAAAGGCCCCGGCCGCCATGCTTTTTTCCAGATCGCGGTTGGTGGCCGCCACAATGCGCACGTCCACCGGAATGGCGCGGGCGCCGCCCACCCGGTTGATGCTGCCGGCGTCGAAAATGCGCAGCAGACGCACCTGGGCCGAGGGGCTCAATTCCCCAATCTCGTCCAGAAAAATGGTGCCCCCGGCGGCCTGCTCAAAATACCCCTGATGCAGGGAATGCGCGCCGGTAAAGGCCCCGCGCTCATGCCCGAACAGCTCGCTTTCCAGCAGGCTTTCCGGGATGGCTCCGCAGTTCAGGTGGATGAAGGGCCGTTCCCGGCGCTTGGAAAGCTCGTGGATGCAGGCGGCGGTTTCGCCTTTGCCCACGCCTGTTTCGCCGGTGATCAGCACGGGCGCGTCCGTGGGCGCCACCTGCTGGAGCAGGTCCATCATCCCGGCCAGACCAGGGCACTGGGCCAGGCGCTGGTAGTGGGAAATCGGCTCGGGCCGGTCCGGCTCGGTGATGCCGTCCAGGGCCGAGAGGGCCGCCGGCAGCTCCGCCGCCAAAGGCTTGAGCAGGGCATGGGCGGTTTCGTAGTCGCGCCCGCTGAAGGCATTGAACTCGTTCGACCAGAGATGGACGATGAAAACCCGCTCCTCGGCGGTGAACAGGGGAAAACGGAGCATGGAGCGGTGCAGCATGAAGCCCCGGCCGGCCAGGCGCGGGTCGTTGTCCACCCCCTTTTCCTTGCGCAGGGCGGGAATGTCGTTGACGATCACCACCTCCTCCAGGCGTTCGGGCAGCACCATCATGCGGAACAGGCCGGGTCTTCTGGGCTGGCCGTGGGTGTCGGACAGGGTGATGGTCAGCACGCCGTCGCGCATGGCGTACATGCTGTTGATGCGCGCCACGCGCATGGAATCCCGCAACAGGCTGAGCAAGACGTTCATGGCCGCGGCCAGGCCGCTGGTCCGGTAAATACTCAGCAGGGATCGGGAGGCCAGATCGGAATATGGCTCATGCGGGCTCATGCGGTTATAATTGATAGTTTTTAACAAAATCGCAAGATTTTTTTATATAAAAATTAGCAATCTTACCTCGCCCTGAAACATACTTCACTTGATACATTAAATATTTTTTTGGCACATGTCGTGCAGATGTAACTTACGACCTATAAATATTTTTTACCGCCCGCCATGTCATGAGCGGCACCACGGATGATTTGATTTTCCCGGGCCCCGGACCATCCAGGAGAGCGCCCGCAAGGGCTTCGCACGGGACGAGTCCGCCCGGAACAGGCGCGGGCGGAGATCAAAAAGACCCTAAAAAGCAATTCCCCCCAAGCTCGCGCTGCCCAAAAACAATGGAGGGGCCATGAAAATAGACGTTGAAAGCCACGTATCCAGCCCGGAAAACGATGTCATGTCCGCCCGGCACAGAGCCGGCGAGGCCGCCCGCAACGGCGTCGAGTACATGGCCGAAGTCCGCCGCCGCTTCGTCGACGTCTCGCTGCGCCTGGAATCCATGGAGAAGAACGGCATCGGCCATAGCGTGGTCTCTCTGTCGAGCGCGGGCGCGCAGGGCATTGCCAACCCGGCCGAGGCCGTGTCCTTTGCCAGGGCGGCGAACGACTTCATTGCCGAAAACTACCCCGGCAGGCACCCCGGGCAATTTTCCGCCATGGCCGCCATCCCCATACAGTGCGGCGAAGCGGCCGCCCGGGAACTGGAGCGGGCCGTGCACACGCTTGGCGCGCGCGGCGCGCTGATCCGGGGCTGGTCCAACTTCGGCGACGGCGTCATGTACGCCGACCACCGCTCCACCGCGCCCTTCTGGGCCGCAGCGGCCGAATTGAACGTGCCGGTCTACCTCCACCCGCGTGAACCCGCGCCCGGCGCCGGCCGCCGCATTTACGAGGACTACCCGGCCCTGCTCGGCTCGGCCTGGGCCTTCGCCATGGAGACGGCCACCGTCGCCATGCGCCTGATGATGAGCGACATTTTCGACAAAAACCCGAAGCTCCAGGTGATTCTCGGGCACCTGGGCGAAGCCCTGAGCTTCCTGCTGCCCCGGGCCCAGCACCGCCTGGACATGCAGCGCGGCGGCATCGGCCTGGCCGAGGGGAAAAAGCCTTTGCCCGAATATTTCAAAAACAATTTTCACCTGACCACCAGCGGCCACTTCGACACGCCCGCCCTGCGCAGCGCCCTGGCCGCCGTGGGGCCGGAACGCGTCATGTTCGCCACCGACTACCCGCTGGAGTCGGCCGAAGTGGCCGCCGCCTGGTTCGACAAACTTGACCTGCCCGGGGAGGACTTCGCGCGTATCGCCGCCGGCAACGCGAAAAAGCTTTTCAAGCTCAACTGATTCGCCACAGCGCGCGGGGCCGGGACCGGGAGGCCGGATCGGAATGCGGCTCAGTCGGCCCATGCGGCCGGATTACATATTTTTCGGCGCGCACCGCGCTGATCCGGCGTAGCGGCAAAGCATCGGATATCCATGCCGCTCCAAAAACAGCGACTGCGGCTGATTTGACTTTTCCCGTGTTCGACGCTCGCCCCGGCCCGGCACTGCCTGAAAACAATGGAGGAACCATGAAAATAGATATTGAAAGCCACGTGTCCACCCCGGAAAACGAAGCCATGTCCGCCCCGCACAACGCCGGCGAAGCCGCCCGCAATGGCGCCGAGTATATGGCCGAAGTCCGCCGCCGCTTCATGGACGTTTCCCTGCGGCTGGAATCCATGGAAAAGAACGGCATCGACCATGCCGTGGTGTCCCTGGTGGGCGCGGGCGCGCAGGGCATCGCCGATCCGGTCAAGGCCGCGCCCTTCGCCAGCGCGGCGAACGACTTCATCGCCGAAAACTATCCCGGCAAGCACCCCAAACAGTTTACCGCCATGGCCGCCATCCCCATGCAGTGCGGCGAGGCGGCCGCCCGGGAACTGGAGCGGGCCGTGCGCACGCTTGGCGCGCGCGGCGCGCTGATCCGGGGCTGGTCCAACCTGGGCGATGACATCATGTATCTTGATCACCCCTCCACCGCGCCCTTCTGGGCCGCAGCGGCCGAACTGAACGTGCCGGTTTATTTGCACCCGCGCGAACCCGCGCCCGGCGCCGGCCGCCGCATCTACGAGGATTACCCGGCCCTGCTCGGCTCGGCCTGGGCCTTCGCCCTGGACACGGCCACCTTCGCCATGCGCCTGCTGATGAGCGACATTTTCGATAAAAACCCGAAACTCCAGGTGATCCTCGGCCACCTGGGCGAAGGGTTGAGCTTCCTGCTGCCCCGGACGCAGCACCGCCTGAACATGCAGCGCGGCGGCATCGGCCTGCCCGAAGGAAAAAGGCCCTTGCCCGAATATTTCAAAAATAATTTCCACGTGACCACCAGCGGCCACTTCGACACGCCCGCCCTGCGCAGCGCCCTCACCGCCGTGGGGCCGGATCGCGTCCTGTACGCCATTGACTACCCGCTGGAGTCGGCCGAAGTGGCCGGCGCCTGGTTTGACAAAATCGACATGCCCAAAGAGGAGAAGGAAGGCATCGCCTCCGGCAACGCGAAAAAACTCTTTAAGCTCGCCTGAAGCGGCCGAACGACCCGAGAGGCGTTCTTCAACCCTGATATTCCGGTTTATCCGCCGGCCGGCGGCCGCTTCGGATAATGGTCCGGGCCATTGGCCGGATGAACGGCCAGACCGGGGATCTCAACGCCCTAACGTGTACGCCTCCCGCGTCCGGCGGCGGTGAAGGTATCGCGTCTGCCCGCCGCCGGGCGCACCACGCCGTGCGGGGGAGGCTGGTCCTCCCCCGCTTTTTTGCTTCCACGGTTTTCTGCTTTCAGTTCCTTCCGCGCCCTTCCCTTTTTCCGCGCTTTGTGCTGTGCTGGCCGCATGGCTTCCCCTTATGAAAATGCCGCGCTGCTTCGCGCTTTTGACGGCGTGCTGCGGCCCGGCGGCCTGGCCCTCACGCGGGGGCTGATTGATGCCTGCGGCCTCGCTCCCGGTTCGCGGGCGCTTGATGTCGGCTGCGGGGCCGGGCGCGGGGCGCGCTTACTCCAGGAACGCGGCTATCGCGCCGTGGGGATGGATGTTTCGTCCGCTCTGTTGGGCGAGGCCAGGCGGTACGCGGCCGGGGGCGTGCCCCCGGACCCCCCTTCGGCGCGGCCCCTTTTGGTGCGGCCTCTTTTGGTGCGGGCTGACGCCGCCGGCTTCTTGCCCTTCCGGGATCAGGCTTTTGACGCCGTTTTTTCGGAGTGCGTCCTTTCTCTGCTGCCCGATCCGGCCGGCGCTTTGGCGGAATGCCGCCGTGTGCTGCGGCCCGGCGGCAGGCTGGCCCTGTCGGATGTCTATTTCAAGGGTGGCGCCGCCGGCCCGCCAGCCGCGCCCGGGGGAACGGCCGGCTTGCGGACGGCGCTGGAACGCGCGGGCTTTGTCGTGCAAGGCGAGGAGGATCACTCCCGCGCCCTGGGCGAATTCGCCGCCAGGCTGATCTGGGAAACCGGCTCAACGGATGCGCTGCGCGATTTGCTTTGCGGCTGCGGGGGGGCGAAGGCTCCCGCGGGGGGCGGCCCTTCGGGCGGAATGGGGGGAGGACGCCGACCGCAGATGGGGTACGTGGCCATTGTAGCGGTAAAAGGGCTGTAGGCTCGCTTTTCGATCGCTCCGGCGGACTCCGGCTTTTTGCGCCGCGCGCCGGGCCAAAAGCCTTCCGAAGCCGCCCGGCCGCGCGAAGCCTCCGCCGGGTGATCAGCTCCAGGGCTCCGGGAGCCGACAAAGCGCGCCTCCCCGCGCGGACATCGAGGCAACGGAGAACCCTTGGGGGCTGTATCGGGCAGCGGGTGGAATGGACAGGGACAAGGGGCCGTGGATATTCGCCGTTACAGGCTTGGCCTTTGCCGCCGTCCGGGCGTCGCGGCGCCAGGCGGACGCGGAAACGTCCGCTTCCTCGGGAGGGCGGCGGCCCGAGAAAGGCCGGGGTTGTCCGGACGTTTGACAGGAACCGAGCGAGCGTGAGCCTGAGCCTGCTCAAATCGCAAACTTACCGAAAAGCGCATGAATCGTTCGTAAAACAGAAGGGTTTCTGAAGGAACTTTGTCTCTTTGCCGCAGCGGCATCGCCTTTCCCGTATTTTCATTCTCCCCCTAAAGTTTCGCATAAGCTGACCGATAAGGACGTCGAGTGGAGTGGGACCGGTAAGACAAGGAGGCAGAGTAAACCGGATCCCGGCGGCGTCGCGCCTGGGGCGCGCGCCTTGTGGCAGGGGACTGATCCATTCAAGGAGGAATGATCATGTCGCTGACCATCAATCATAACCTTATGGCCGATAATGCGGCCCGGTACCTGGGAAATTCGTACACGCACCTTGCAACCTCCGTGCAGCGCCTTTCGTCGGGCCTGCGCGTGAATTCGGCGGCGGATGACGCCGCCGGGCTCGCCATCCGGGAACTGATGCGGGCTGAAATAGCCACGCTGAACCAGGGCGTGCGCAACGCCAACGACGCTATTTCGCTGATTCAGACGGCGGACGGCGCGCTGAGCGTTATCGACGAAAAGCTCATTCGTATGAAGGAATTGGCCGAACAGGCGGCCACCGGCACGTACAACTCGGATCAACGCCTGATTATTGAATCCGAATACCAGGCCATGGCCTCGGAAATCACCCGAATCGCCAGCGCCACCGATTTTAACGGCGTTTATCTGCTGAACGGGAACCTGTCGTCCGAAACGCACGACGGCAGCAAGCTGAAGGCCACCGGCAAGCTGAAGATCCATTTCGGCTCCGGCAACGACAGCACGGAGGACTACTACTACATCAAGATCAACAACGCCACGGCGTCCGCTCTTGGTGTGGGCAACTCCTCGGCCTCGACTGGGAAGGCGTATACCATCTCCACCCAGGCCGCGGCGCAGAAGGCGCTGGACGGGTTGAACGCGGCGATTATCTCGAAGGACAATATCCGCGCCACCCTGGGCAGCATCCAGAACCGCCTGGAGAACACGATATCGAACCTGCAGATACAGGCGGAAAACTTGCAGGCGGCCGAGTCCCGTATTTCCGACGTGGACGTGGCGCTTGAGATGACGGAATTTACGCGCCAGCAAATTCTCACTCAAGCCTCGGTCGCCATGTTGTCACAGGCCAATGCGCTGCCCCAGCTCGCGCTGAGCTTGCTGGGCGGCATGTAACATAAACGCAGTACGCACTGCCAAACGGGAAAGCCGGCCTTGCCGCCTTTTCAGGGAAATACCCCCGCTCCACTCATGGTGAAATAAGGCCGGAGGCGTTGTGCCTCCGGTTTTTTTATGAGGGAGGCGGGGGAAGCCCTTATGGCGCGCCGCCCCGAAGCGGCACGATACGCCCATCCGCGCCGGGCCTCAGCCAGGCCGGATTGACGAGCGCCCGCGAAAACGCCGCCCGGAACCGGACGCCAGGAACGCGCAACCGTCGCCGGGCATCGCCGGCGGAAGCCGCCGTGGCCCTGAGGGCGCGCGCCAGCTCAAGCATGTTCCGGCAACCAAGTTTCCCCTCCCAAAGATTTGACGATCCCCCGCTCTTCCGGTAACTAGTCGCTCACGGAAGGATGGCAGAGCGGCTGAATGCGGCGGTCTTGAAAACCGTTGAGGGCTTACGCCCTCCGGGGGTTCAAATCCCTCTCCTTCCGCCAACGCAACACATGATCGAGCCAAAGCAGTGAATATGCTGAGGCTCTTTTTTGTTTTCAAGCCACGAATCGACACTGGCGCCCTTATTATCTGCTCACAGAGTCCGTATTCGGACTGGCAAGGTGATTAACGCTGTCTCAACAAAGGGAACTGCGCGTTAGGTTGCCGGCCTTGCCGCTCCTTGAAGAGGTCAACGACCTGTTTACATGGGATCCACGCGCGTTTTACCCTTGCCGGGACAGCACAGCGGCGCGCGGGACTTGAAATGCCTTCTGGGATTCATGGAAGAGAAAAAAACCGAGCGCGGCTTTGTGGTGACCAAATCCCCTGACGATATGGGTCCGCTGGAATTTGACGGGGCCGCGAAGACCCGGATTATGCGGGTGCCGGCGCCGTTGCCGTGCTATTGGCTTGGCCAGGCATGAAGCCTCAAAGGTAATGGCATCTCTCAGTGCCCGGAGTTTTGGGGGCGTCACCGGCCTTCGCCGACGGCCGTTCCCACAAGATCGAACGGGTCACGCTCCAGAAAATACCCCGGCCGCGTCCCTCCCAGCCATTCCCCGATCTCATCCTTCTTGATGATGACGGGCACATATGGAATTCGATGTAGAAATCGGGATTGGGTTGATCTTTGGTTTCATCGTTATTGGCCCCCTTTTGATCGGGAAGCTGCCACTTGCTCCAGGAAGTAAGTTTTTTAAGGAAATGGGCGAAGAACTACGTGATTCGAATAATCCTCTCGCCAAAGGACGGATGCCTCGCGGAAGCGGCGCGCTTCCGGATATCGGACCGCGCGCCGCTTCTTTGCTCTGTCGGAGATGAGGGCTTCTTTGAAGCCGTGGCGCCGGCAGGCCCTAGAAACTGTCATAGACCACGGTTTCAGCCAGAGCCCTTCGCGACTGGTGTTGGGGGGTGGGCCTGGCCTCGGGGGCGGGGTGCCCGATCGGGAAAAGCGCCACGGGGTCCACATTGTCCGGCAGGCGGAACGCTTTCCGGAAAACCACCGGATCAAAATGCCCCACCCAGGTGGAGCCAAGGCCCAGGTTGTGCGCCGCCAGCATGATGTGCGTGCCGACAATGGCCGCGTCAATGACCGCTGAATTATAGCCGTCATAGGGCCGTACCCAGGCTTCGTCCCTATTGCAGCAGACGGCCAGGGCCATGGGCGCGTGGAAGGTGAAGGGCGTGCAGGTCTTGAGCTTTTCCATGTCCGCCGGGTCGCGCAATACCAGGATGCGCTGGGGCTGTTTGTTGACGGCGGTGGGCGCCAGCCGGGCCGCTTCCAGAATGGCCGCCAGCGCGGCTTCTTCCACCGGCTGGGGGCTGAATTTGCGCACGGAGTAGCGTTCTTTGATCAATTGATTATATTCCATACCATACTCCTTTGTCGGGGAAGCCCCGAAAGCTGAGCTCCCGGGACGACCCGGTTAAACGGCGTCGCGGATGGGGATTTCCGGCGCGGCTCCAGGCGCGGGCCGAACCCGTTCGCCACATCGGGGGTGAACGGCTCGTTTTTGAGGCGGGCGCTGGCCTCGGCGCCGCTTGCGAAGCCTCGCGGACCCTGAACGTCCTCGTCCCTGCTGGGTAATTCCTTGGATTGCGCGCCCTTGATCCGCTTCAGGCGGGGTTTCTTTCGCTGGCGGCATCTTCCGGCGGCGGGGCGGTTGGCGTTCCGCCCTTCAGGGTGACTTCAGGATAGGCCATAGTCTTTCTCCTTTCAAGGCCATTAGGGCCGGGCGCCGCCCTTGCGGCGGCATCGCCGGCCCGGCGGGCCGAGTTCGCCCATCGCCCCGCGGCCGAGGCCGGGGCGTCAAGCGCCGCGATATTCCCGACACCAGGCAGGATGCCAACATGGTCCCCAGGGGTATTTAATGCGCTGGCGCATCGGCGCGTATTCAGGTAAAGGGGGCCTTACATACTGGACACTCAAGGCGCTTGATTCGCCTTCCGGCGGAACAGGCTTGCGTTTTTTCCATCGCAGAGCGGGAACGGGATTGATTTCGCACACCTTCTACAGGGGGAGTTATGGCAAAAACCACCAAGAAGACAGGCTCCGCGGCTGCCGACGCGCTGAGCGAAAGCCTGGCCGCGGCCGAAGCGCAGGAAGCCGCCGTGCGCGAGGCCCGCGACCGTAACGTGACCTATCTGGATCACTCGCCCATCCGGGTGGATGACAAGGTCTACAAGCGTTTCGACTCGCATATGACGGCCTTTAACGTCACCTCGCGCAAGCTGGGCCGCCCCTGGCCGGGGCTGGCCACGGAAAAGGGGCTGGAGCTTATTCTCCAGGGCAAGACTTCGCGGACCGTGGATTTGGGCAGCGTGGCCCAGTCGCGCGCCTTGCGAGCCCTGCAGGCCGGCACGGACGCCCTGAACATGTCCCTGGCCGCGTATGGCCACGGCAAGGAAAACACCGGCATCCTGAGCTGGCACCCGGTGCATGTGCCCGCCCCGCTGCGGCGGGAAAACCGGATGCCGGACGAAACCGACCCGACTATTCTGACCAGGCAGGTCAAGACCATGGCCCGCCTGGCCGGGGCCGACCTGGTGGGGGTGGGGCCGGTCAACCCCCGCTGGTTCTATTCGCGCATCCAGCGCAATTACAACGCGCCCGAGCCGCCGTTCCACACGAAAAACATCGTGTTCCGCGACGTGCCCATTCCGGCCGAAACCGACGAGGAACTGATCATCCCCACCTCGGTCGACAAGGCCATTGTCATGGGCATTTCCCTGAACCGGGTGTTCATGCAGACCTCGCCGACCACGGCCGCCAACAGCATGGCCGAGCTGGGCTATTCGCGCATGGCCATGGCCGTGCTTTCCATGGCGGAATTCATCCGGGCTCAGGGTTATATCGCCAT
>JAVBVM010000195.1:0-6689 GCA_031554295.1 Desulfovibrionaceae bacterium
TTTCCAGCTAAAGGCAGTTGAGCGTCATGAAAATAGTCAGCGAGACGGCGATAAAAGAATTTCCGTTGCTGGCGCGGGGCAAGGTGCGCGATATCTATGAAGTTGATGCGCAGACCCTGCTTCTTGTCACCACTGACCGCATGTCCGCTTTTGACGTGATCATGAGTGAGCCGGTGCCGTACAAGGGCGTTATTCTAAACCAGCTCACGCTGTTCTGGATGGAGAAGTTCGCCAGCCTCACGCCCAACCATATCAAGGCGGCGGATGTGGCGGATTTCCCCAAAAAGCTCGCCCCCTACCAAAGCGAGCTGGAAGGCCGCGCGGTGCTTGCGAAAAAAGCCAAGCCCCTGCCGCTGGAATGCATTGTGCGCGGCTGCCTGACCGGCTCGGCCTGGAAAGAATACTCTGAAACCGGCTTGTTGAGCGGCCGGGCCATGCCCAAAGACATGCCCGAAGCAGCATTGCTTGAGCAGCCGCTGTTCACGCCCTCCAGCAAGGCGGAAGCCGGCCAGCATGACGAGAATCTCACGCTGGACGCGGCGAAAAAACTGGTCGGCGATGAGCTGTTCGATCGCGTTTCCGCCCTTTCGCTGAGGCTATTTACGCAGGCGCGCGAATATGCAAAAGAAAAAGGTATTCTGATTGCGGACACCAAATTTGAGTTCGGCTTGGTCGATAATCAACTGACGTTGATCGACGAGGTGCTCACGCCCGACTCCTCGCGCTTCTGGCCGCTGGCCGACTATGCGCCGGGTTCGTGCCCGCCGGGTTTTGACAAGCAGTATCTGCGCGACTGGCTGCTCAAACAGCCCTGGGACTTCGCGCCGCCGCCGCCCGCCCTGCCCGCTGAGGTCATCGCGCAAACCGCGAAACGGTATGCGGAGGCATTTGAAAAGTTGACCGGAATGAAACTTCAATACGATTATAAAGCGTCTTGTTCAGGAGGAATTCCATGCTGTTGAAAGATAAAAAAGCGCTGATTTTCGGTGTGGCGAACAATCGCAGCATCGCTTACGGCATTGCCTGCGAATTCAAGAAGCAAGGCGCGCGGCTCGCCTTCAACTACGCGGGCGACGCCCTGAAAAAACGCGTCGAGCCCATTGCCGAAGAGCTAGGCGCGGACATGACTTTCCCGTGCGATGTTTCTGACGATGCGCAGATCGCCGCGTCCGTGGAAACCGTGAAAAAACAGTGGGGCAGCGTGGACGTGCTGGTGCACTCCGTGGCCTACGCCCCGCGCGAAGATCTGCACGGCCGTTTCATCGACACCTCGCGCGAGGGTTTCAAAATCGCCATGGATATTTCCGCCTATTCCCTGGTCTGCCTGTGCAAGGCGTTTGAGCCGCTACTGGCGCCCAACGCCTCGGTGCTGACCATGACCTATTACGGCTCGCAAAAGGCTGTGGTGAACTACAATGTCATGGGCGTGGCCAAGGCAGCCCTGGAAGCAAGCGTACGCTACCTGGCTGTGGACCTGGGCGCCAAGGGGGTACGCATCAACGCTTTGAGCGCGGGCCCGATCAAAACCCTGGCCTCGTCCGGCGTGTCCGGCTTCAAGGACATTCTGCACCAGATCGAGGAACGCGCTCCCCTGCGGGCCAACGTGACCATTGAAGACGTGGGCCGCGCCGCCCTGTTCCTTGCCTCGGACCTGAGCTGCGGCAGCACGGGCAATATCCAGTATATCGATTCAGGCTATAACATCCTGGGCATTTAAGCCCAAAAGCTTGGAGACACATCATGTTTATAAAACTTTTGATTATTATCCTCATTGTGGCCGCCATCCTCTACTTCTTTAACCGGGGCGGGCTCGGCGGCAAGGGTCGTCGCGGCGGTTGAGGCGTATAAAGCCTTGCCGGGCGCAAGGTTACAGCCATCATGGTTAAAGCAAAACTTTAACCATAGCGTTCCTCATAGAAGGTCGCCAAAGGGGCCGCCATGCGGGGACTCTTTGGTTGTCGAAGGCATTTTTCACTCACCGACGCGGATTGTTCCCATCCTGTTCACGGAGATTCTTCATGCCCCTCAGTATTGGAATTGTCGGCCTGCCCAACGTGGGCAAGTCCACCCTGTTCAACGCGCTGACTAAAGCGCAGAACGCCGAAGCGGCGAATTACCCCTTCTGTACCATCGAACCGAACAAAGCCACGGTGGCGGTGCCGGACAGACGGGTGGACAAACTGACGGCCATGGTCAAGCCGAAAAAGGCCATCCATGCCACGGTGGATTTTATCGACATCGCCGGCCTGGTGCGCGGGGCGAGCAAAGGCGAGGGCCTGGGAAACCAGTTTTTGGCCAATATCCGCGAATGCGCGGCCATTCTTGAGGTGGTCCGTTGTTTTGAGAACGACAACATCACGCATGTGGACGGCGCCATTGACCCCCTGCGCGATATCGAAACCATTGAGACCGAACTGTTGCTGGCCGATATCCAGACGGCCGAACGCCGTCTGGAGCGTCTCTCCCGCCAGGCCAAGGGCGACAAGGAGGCCAAACTGGCGGCCGACGAGATGGCCCGCCTGATTGACCACATGAACGAGGGCAAACCGGCTTCCGCGTTTACCGCCAAGGACAGCGAGACAGTGAAGGCAAACTTGGCCGAACTGGGTCTGCTGAGCGGAAAAAAGGTCATTTATTGCGCCAATGTGGACGAAGACGGCCTGGCGGAAGACAGCGAGCAGGTGAAGCTGGTGCGCGAGCGGGCGAAAACGCGCGGCGGCGAGGTGGTCAAAGTCTGCGCCAAGCTTGAGGAAGAATTGCAGGGCCTGGCCGAAGAAGAGCAACGGGCCATGCTTGAGTCCTACGGCGTGGAAGAAAGCGGTCTGGTGCGGATTATCCGCGCCGGCTACACCGAGCTTGGCCTGATCAGCTTTTTGACGGCGGGCGAAAAAGAAGTGCGGGCCTGGACCGTGGAGCGCGGGGCCAAAGGCCCTCAGGCGGCCGGGGTCATTCATAGCGATTTTGAGCGCGGCTTTATCCGGGCCGAGGTGATCAGTTACGATGACTACGTGCGCCTGGGTTCCGAGGCCGCCTGCCGGTCGGCGGGCGTCCTGCGCGTGGAGGGAAAGGAATATGTGGTGCAAGATGGGGATATCATGCACTTCCTTTTCAATGTATAGAGCATATCCACTTTGAGATTGCCGCTTAACGGCGAGCAAGGCCCGCTACGACAATTTTGTGGCAAGGGTTTGCGAGCAAATCCTTACAGAGCAGATGAACATTTTCAATATTAATCTGCTCCAGTCTGGCAACAGAAAAAACTCTGCGAGGTGTGATATGGCGCAGCATCCCCAGGCCGGAAGGCGGCCTGATCTGTCGAAACTGACGGACATTCCCGCCCTGATATCCGCCTATTATACAATTGTTCCCGATCCCGCCCTACCTCGTTGCGCCGTGAAATTCGGTACTTCCGGACATCGCGGTTCGTCGGAGAACGGCAGCTTTAACGAGGCGCACGTGCTGGCCATGGCCCAGGCCGTATGTGACTTCCGCGCCAAGGAAGGCATTGCCGGCCCGCTCTTTCTCGGCCGCGACAGCCACGCCCTTTCCGAGCCGGCCCTGCGCAGCACGCTGGAAGTACTCGTTGCCAACGGCGTTTCCGTCTGCATCCAGGAAAATAACGGTCTCACGCCAACCCCGACCATTTCCCGCTCCATAATCCGGCATAATCGCCAAAATAGCGGCCCGCCTTCGCGTCGGGCGGACGGCATCGTGCTCACCCCTTCGCACAATCCGCCCGAGGATGGCGGCTTCAAATACAATCCCCCACACGGCGGGCCGGCGGAAACCGGCATCACCACCGCCATTGAGCGGCGGGCCAACGAACTGCTGAAAGAAGACCTGAAAGGCGTACGCCGCATCCCCTGGGAACGGGCTCTCCGTTCGGATCTTCTGCACCCAATGGATCTGCTCGGCCTGTACGTCGAAGATCTGGGGCTGGCCCTGGACCTTGAATCCATTGCCCGATCCGGCCTGAAAATCGGGGCCGACCCGCTGGGCGGCGCCAGCGTGGCCTATTGGCCGCGCATTGCCGAGCGCTACAAGCTGAACATCACGCTGCTCAACCCGCTGGTCGATCCCACCTTCCGCTTTGTGCCCCAGGACCATGACGGTAAAATCCGCATGGACTGCTCCTCCCCTTGGGCCATGGCCGGACTGCTCGAGCAGCAGGGCAATTTTGACATCGCCTTCGGCAACGACACGGACGCGGACCGCCATGGCATTGTCACCCGTTCGGGCTTGATGAACCCAAACCACTACCTGTGCGCGGCCGTGTGGCATCTATTGCGCACGCGCGCCTGGAACCCGGCGGCGGCCGTGGGCAAAACCCTGGTCACCACCGCCCTGCTGGACCGCGTGGCCGCGGCTGCAGACCGGAAAATTCTGGAAGTGCCGGTCGGCTTCAAATGGTTTGTGGACGGCCTGCATTCCGGCGGGCTGGCCTTTGGCGGCGAGGAAAGCGCCGGCGCCTCTTTCCTGTGCCTGGATGGTTCGCCCTGGACCACGGACAAGGACGGCATCCTGCTCGGCCTGTTGGCGGCGGAAATCACCGCTGTGCAGAATCGCGACCCTTCCTCTATTTATGGAAAACTGACCGGCCAGTTGGGCAATCCGGCCTACGCGCGCCTGGATGCCCCCGCAAGCGAGGCCCAGCGAAAGGTTTTCCCGACTATCACCCAAGAGTCTTTAGGACGCAAAGAGCTGGCCGGCGAACCGATCACGGCCGTGCTGACGCGCGCGCCCGGCAACAATGAACCAATCGGCGGCGTGAAGGTGGCCACGGCCAACGCCTGGTTTGCCGCGCGCCCCTCGGGTACGGAAGATCTGTATAAGATTTACGCGGAAAGTTTTCTTGGCTCCAAACATCTGGAGCAGGTGCAGACTGAAGCCAAAGAATTGGTGCAAGATGCCTTTGCCGCCGCCGGCGTCTAAACCGTAGGTCTTCCTGTAAGGCGCGGTTCCCTAAAATCCGGGACCGCGCCTTTTTCCGTCATATGTCCCTGAAACCCCAGGCGCCGAGGGAAGGCCAGGCGCCGCTCAGACATGGCGCCCGGCCGTGCTGCTTGGCGTCATGGCCGTATGGTATATACGGGAAAGCGGCCGTATCTATTAATAAATACTATCTGATTTTCCATCGTGCGACACTGCTTTGTTAATATATTACATACTGAATAATACTTCTTTTCTGGGCATACTGAATCTGTTATACGCTTTCTACGCTCCCTATAAATAGCCACCCGGCGCGGACGAATACGTGCACCGTGCGGCGAAGATCCTCGAGTGTGGAGGTTGAGTATGAAATTTCTGGTCAGTGATGACGACTTTGACAGCCGCAGGCTCGTACAGAAAATTCTCTATCCTTTCGGCTACGTCGATGTGGCCACGGATGGCGAAGAGGCTGTGGCGGCCTTTCAATCGGCCTTACGGGACAATGATCCGTATGATCTGATCACGCTCGACATCATCATGCCCAATGCCGACGGCCAGCAGGCCCTGCGCGAAATTCGCGAAATAGAAAAAGAACGCGGAATTTCCCAAGAAAAAGCGGTGAAAATCGTCATGCTTACCGGGCTTGACGACTCCCAGGAAGTGCATGATGCTTTTTTCCTGGGCACGGCCACCAGTTATATTATCAAGCCTATCCGCCGTCAGGTTCTGTTAGATGAGATACGCCGCCTGGGCCTGCATCTGAAGGAGAAGGAAGCGTAACAACTCAACCCCTTGCCAGCGCGCACCAGATACAGGGTTTTCAATTTGAATTTTATGCGGAACAGTATATTTTTATAAATGATTGCACTGAGGGAATGAAGATGGTATAGTTTTTACGTATTTCGCCATTTTGTTGCAAACAAAGTGCGTGCACCTTTATCAAGAGGATCGTCCCATGATATGGTCGTTTTCCGCCCGCACAGCAGGAATTGCCGCTTTTTGCCTCCTTCTTTTCACCCCCCCCGTTCTCGCCGCGACGCCCCCCGAACTGATTCCCTCCCCCTATGGCCTGCCCGTGTCCTGGGGCATTCTTAAGGCTTTGCTCCTCTTGACCTTTTTTATTCATATTATCCTGGTCAACGTTCTTATCGGTTCGTCTATTATAGCCTTGGTCAACTCCTTCCGCTTCCAGCCGTTTTCGGTCGGGAACCTGGCCAGGGAAACCGCTTTTGTGCCGTCCGTCCTTGCTTTGACCGTGAACTTCGGCGTGGCGCCCAATTTGTTCCTCCAAGTGCTGTACTCCAGTTTTCTTTACTCCAGCAGCATTCTTATGGCTGTCTGGTGGTTGTCGGTCATCGCTCTGGCCATGCTCGCTTATTACGGCCTCTACATCATGAACTACGGCGGGGCGGACGGACTTTTCACCAAACGGCTGCTCTTGGCTCTGGTCACGATCATGCTGCTGGCCGTGGCCTTTTTCCTTTGCACCAATAATACGCTCATGCTGCGGCCCGACCGCTGGTTCCGCTGGGCGAATCATCCCGGCGGCACCCTGCTGAACCTGGGCGATCCCACATTTATACCGCGCTACCTGCACATCATCCTGGCCAGTGTCGCCGTAGGCGGACTGGTGCTCGCCTTCCGGGGCTCCTTAAGCAAACGCGACCCCTATGCCGACCCTGAAGAGGCGGATGAGCGCATCCGCCGGGGCCTGCGCTGGTTTTTCCATGCCTCGATCATGCAGGCTCTGGCCGGACTCT
>JAVBVM010000164.1:0-7936 GCA_031554295.1 Desulfovibrionaceae bacterium
CTCACTCTAACCCTGGAAGAGGCTGTTTCCGGGGGAAAAAAGACCATCACCATCTCGGGCGACGGCGCGCCGCGCACGTTGGACGTGAATATTCCGGCTGGGGTTAAGGAAAACGGACGTATCCGCCTAAGCGGCCAAGGCTCGCAAAAAGGCGACCTCTACCTGCGCGTGCGCCTGGCCCCGCACCCCGTGTTTCAGTTGGAAGGCGACAATCTGAATTACGATCTGCATATCGCGCCCTGGGAAGCCGCGCTGGGCGCCACCGTGCGTGTGCCTACCCTGGACGGGGACGTGGACGTATCCATCAAGCCCGGGACATCCAGCGGCCAAAAACTCCGTCTCCGCGGCAAGGGCATGGGCGGCGGGGCAAAGCGCGGCGATCAGTATGTGCGCGTTCTGATCAGCGTGCCGAAAAAGCTGACGGACCGCGAACGCGATCTCTGGCAATCCCTGGCGACCGAGTCCGACTTTAAGGCGCGCTAAAAAACTTTTTGAGGTACAGACTATGGCTCTTGATCTGAACACTTTTACGGAAAAATCCCAGCAAGCCTTGCAGGAAGCGCAGGCTAACGCCGTACGCTTCGGCCACCAGGAGGTGGACATCGAGCATATGGGCCTGGCTCTTGCCCAGCAGGAAAATGGCTTAGTGCCGCGCCTGCTGGAAAAGGCCGGCTACAGGCATGAAGCCTTTGCCAAAGCCCTGGAGGACGGCCTGCGCAAAAAACCGACCGTGAGCGGCCCGGGCAGCGCCCAAGGGCAGATTTACATCACCCGCCGACTGGAGCAGGCCGCTCTGCGCGCCAAGGATTTCGCCAAAACGCTGAAGGACGAATATGTCAGCGTCGAGCACCTGTTCTGCGCCTTTCTCGAGGAGCCGCCCTCCAGCCTGATCGGCATGGTGGCCAAGCAGTTCAACATCACGCGCGAAAAAATCCTCGGCGCGCTGGAAGAGGTGCGTGGCGGCCAGCGCGTTACCTCGCAGAATCCGGAAGGCACGTATGAGGCCCTGCAAAAATACGGCCGCGACCTGGTGGAAGAGGCGCGTAAAGGCAAGCTCGACCCAGTGATCGGCCGCGATGCGGAAATCCGCAGGGTAATTCGCATTCTCTCGCGCCGCACCAAGAACAACCCGGTGCTGATCGGCGCGGCCGGCGTGGGCAAAACCGCCATCGCCGAAGGTCTCGCCCACCGCATCCTGAACGGCGACGTGCCGGAAAACTTGAAGAACCGCTCGCTCTTCGCCCTGGACATGGGCGCGCTTATTGCCGGCGCCAAGTACCGGGGCGAATTCGAGGAGCGCCTGAAGGCCGTTTTGCAGGAAGTAACGCGGGCCGAAGGCCGCATCATCATGTTCATTGATGAGCTGCACACCATTGTGGGCGCGGGCAAAACCGAAGGGGCCATGGACGCGGGCAACCTGCTGAAACCCATGCTGGCGCGCGGCGAACTGCATTGCATCGGCGCCACAACCCTGGACGAATACCGCAAATACAGTGAAAAAGACCCGGCCCTGGAACGCCGCTTCCAGCCGGTGCTGGTGGACGAGCCCTCGGTGGAGGACGCCATCTCCATTTTGCGCGGCCTGAAGGAACGCTTCGAGGTGCACCACGGCGTGCGCATCAGCGACTCGGCCATTGTCGAGGCGGTCACCCTCTCGCACCGCTATATTTCCGACCGCCAGCTGCCGGACAAGGCCATTGACCTGATCGACGAAGCCGCGGCCCAAATCCGCACGGAAATCGACTCCTTGCCGGCCGAACTGGACGAAGCCAAGCGCAAGATCATGCAATTGGAAATCGAGCGCGAGGCCCTGCGCCGTGAAACGGACGCCGCCTCGGCCGAACGCCTGAACCGCCTGGAAAACGAGCTGGAAAGCCTGCGTGCCGTGCAGACCACGCTGCTGACCCAGTGGGAAAAGGAAAAGGGCGCCATTGACTCCGCGCGCGGCCTCAAGGAAGAAATTGAAAAGACTCGCCGGGCCATTGAAGAGAGCGAACGCGCCTATGACCTGAATCGCGCGGCCGAATTAAAGTATTCCGTACTGCTCGACCTGGAAAACCGCCTGAAGGCCGCAGAAGCGGCAGAAAGCGGCCCCCGCCTGCTGAAAGAAGAGGTCGGGCCGGACGATGTGGCCGACATTGTGGCGCGTTGGACCGGCATCCCCGTGTCCCGCCTCATGGAATCGGAACGGGAGAAACTTCTGCGCATGTCCGAACTGCTACACGAACGGGTGGTCGGCCAGGACGAAGCGGTGGACGCTGTGTCCGACGCGGTGCTCCGCTCGCGCGCCGGACTGTCCGACCCGAACCGGCCGGTGGGCTCGTTCATCTTCCTCGGCCCCACAGGCGTCGGCAAGACTGAGCTATGCAAGGCCCTGGCCGAAGCGCTTTTCGACTCGGAAGAGAACATCGTGCGCATCGACATGAGCGAATATATGGAAAAGCATTCGGTGGCGCGGCTGATCGGCGCGCCTCCGGGCTATGTGGGCTACGACGAGGGCGGCCAGTTGACCGAAGCGGTGCGGCGCAAGCCGTACAGCGTTGTCCTGTTCGACGAGGTGGAAAAGGCCCACCCGGAAGTCTTCAACGTGCTTTTGCAACTCCTGGACGACGGACGGCTGACCGACAGCCAGGGCCGGACTGTGGATTTTCGCAACGTGCTGGTGATCATGACCTCGAATATCGGCTCGCGCCACCTGCTGGAAGGTATCAGCAAACAGGGCGAGTTGTTGGAAGCCGCGCGCGAGGCGGTCATGGAGGACCTGCGCCGCCACTTTCGGCCGGAATTCCTGAACCGTGTGGATGAAATCGTCATGTTCAAGCCGCTGTTGGCCGACCAGCTGAGCAAGATTGTGGACCTGCAAATGAAGCGCCTCCGCGCCCGGCTGGCGGATCGCAAGATTACGCTTGACCTGTCGGATGAGGCGCGGACATTCATCGCCGAAGCGGCCTATGACCCGGTCTACGGCGCGCGGCCGCTGAAGCGCTATATCCAGCAGCGTCTGGAAACGCCGCTGGCCCGCCGTATCTTGAAGGGCGACCTGCAAGACGGGCAAAACGTACGCATAAATGTCCATGACAACGGACTGATTTTTGAATCAAGTAAGCGCGGGCGGAGGCGTTTCTCCGCCCCCGCCCTTATCGTGCTGGAAAGCTTTGTGCTGAAAAAACGGGCGGTAACTTCCGTCCGTTTTTTTATCATGCAGAATATCCCGCTCCCGGAACAAACCGCCCGCGCGGCTTGGCTGCGCGCCGAACTGGCCCGTCACAACCGGCTCTACCATCAGTTGGACGCGCCGGAAATCTCCGATGCGGAATTTGACGCCCTTTTCCGCGAACTGGAAGAGCTGGAAGCCTCCTTCCCCGAATTGGCGCCAGACGCAGCGGACGCGTCGGATTCCGCCACCGCTTCCGTGGGCGCGGAGATCCTGCCCGAACTGCCCACCCGCGCCCATTCGCAGCGCATGTACGGCCTGGAGAACGCCTTTTCCGAGGAAGAGTGGCTGGCCTTTGTCCAGCGCATCCAGCGCCAGGAGCCGACCGCCCCTCTCACCTTCTGGACCGACCCGAAAATGGACGGTCTGGCGCTTGAGCTGGTTTACGAGGACGGCGCTCTGACCGCCGCCTTAACGCGCGGGGACGGTGAAATCGGCGAGGACGTGACGCACACGGTGCGCACCATAAAAAATATCCCAAAGCAACTCCCGACTAACGGACCATTGCCCCGTCTGCTGGAAGTACGCGGCGAGACGGTGATCACAAAAAATGACTTTGCCGCCCTCAACACGGCCCAGGCCAGGGCGCACGGCAAGCTCTTCGCCAATCCGCGCAATGCGGCCGCCGGCTCCATCCGCCAACTCGACGCGAACATCGCCGGCCGGCGGCCTTTAAGCTTTTTCGCCTACGGTTTCGGCCTGGTGGACTGGCCCGCAGGGGTCGCGCCCTGGACCTCCTACGCCCAGGCCATGCGCCAGTTCTCGGCCTGGGGTTTCGACTGTCCCACGGGCGGCCGGCTCTGCGACAACCCGGCCGCCGTGCATGCCTATTTCGAAGAAATGGCCGCCAAGCGCGAATCCATGCCTTTTGACATTGACGGCGTAGTGGCCAAGCTCGACTCCCTGGAAGCCCAGTCCGCCCTCGGCTTCACCGCCCGCGCCCCGCGTTTTGCCGTGGCCCTGAAATTCAAAGCCGTACAGGCGCGTACCCGCCTGTTGGGCATTGAAGTCCAGGTCGGCCGCACGGGCGCGCTCACGCCCGTGGCCATTCTGGAGCCGGTGTCCGTGGGTGGGGTGACCGTCTCGCGCGCCACTCTGCATAATGAAGAGGAAATTGAATCCAAGGGGTTGAAGATCCATGATATCGTTCTGGTGCAGCGCGCCGGCGACGTGATTCCCGAAGTGGTGCGCCCCCTGGTCGAAGAACGTACCGGCCAGGAACAGGACTTCCACTTCCCGGCCACCTGCCCGAAATGCGGCACGCCAGTGCACCGAGAACCGGGTGAGGCCGCCTGGCGCTGCGTGAACGTCATTTGCCCGGCCGTCTTATTACGCTCGATCGTCCATTTCGTTTCCAAGGCCGGCCTGGATGTGGACGGTGTGGGCGAACGCTGGATTGAAATCCTGGTGCAGCGCGGTCTGGTGAAAAGCCCAGCGGATCTTTTCGACCTGACCAGCGCGCAGTTGCTTACTCTGGACCGCATGGGGCCGAAGCTTGCCTCCAATATGGTCAATGCCCTGGATCAGGCGCGCAAAACCGCACCCCTGCACCGGCTGATCAGCGGCCTGGGCATCCGTCACGTGGGCGAACAAACCGCGCGCGACCTGGCTAACAGCTTTGGCAGTCTGGACTCGCTTTCCGCCGCCTCCATTGATGATTTGCAAAAAGTGGAGAATATCGGCGCCAAGGTGGCTGAATCGATCCGTGACTTTTTCAACAATCCCGGTAATATCGAGCTCTTGCGTCGTTTGAAGGAACTGGACCTCTGGCCTGTGCAGAAAGCCAAAGTGACGCCCGCCCCGACCGGTTCAACCAAGGGGGAGCAGCTTTCCTTGTTTGCCTCGGCTACAGCGACCGCTTTTGGAGCGGCCACTTCCGCCGCCGCCTCCGTCTCTCCTTTGGCGGGCAAACGCATCCTCTTCACCGGCACCCTGCCCTCTCTTTCGCGCACCGAGGCCACGCGCCTGGCCGAAAGCGCCGGAGCCATTCCCGCCAACGGCGTCTCGAAAAAACTGGATTTCCTCATTGTCGGCGGCGAACCGGGCGGCAAGCTTCAAAAAGCCCAAGAGCTTGGCGTGGCCGTTCTGAGCGAGCAGGAATTCCTTGCCCTGGTCAAAAAATAACTACAAGAGAAGGAATATGAACACAACTCCCATCTCCGTACTGATCACCGGCGCTTCCGGCCGCATGGGGGCAGCCCTCTGTTCCCTGGCGCGAGCCGACAGCCGTTTTACCCTGGCCGGCGTGCTGGACCGCCCGGAAATGCAGCAGGCCATAGCCAGTCTAAACGCGCCCTGCGGCTCCGACCTCAACGCCATGTTGGAGAAAAATCCGAACAGCGTGATCATTGACTTCACCGCGCCCGAGGCCAGCCTGAACCACGCGCGCACAGCCGCCCGGCATGGCGCGGCCCTGGTTATAGGCACTACCGGCCTGACCGCCGGGCATATGAGCGAACTGGAAGACCTGGCGCGAAAAAACCGTTTGTTTTGGACCCCGAACATGAGCGTGGGCGTGAACGTGCTGTTGCGCATCCTGCCCGACCTGGTGCGCATGCTCGGCGAAAATTACGATCTGGAAATGACCGAAATCCACCACAACCGGAAAAAAGACGCGCCCAGCGGCACGGCCCTGGCCCTGGCCCGCTGCCTGGCTAAGGCGCGCGACTGGAAACTTGAGGATGTGGCCAATTACCACCGCGAAGGCATCACCGGCGAACGGCCGCACAAGGAAATCGGCGTCCAGACCTTGCGCGGCGGCGACGTCACCGGCATTCACACCGTCTATTGCCTTGGCACGGGCGAACGCATTGAAGTCAGCCACCACGCTCATTCACGGGAAAACTTCGCCCAGGGCGCGCTACGCGCCGCCGCCTGGCTGCATGGACAGAAGCCCGGAAAACTTTACTGCATGCAGGATGTCTTGTGAAAATCGCCCTGCTTCAGTTGAACACCACGGCCGGCAAGCCGGCCGACAACGCGGCCCGCATTGCCGCCGCCGTTCGCGCGGCCGAAAATATGAACGCCGCCTTTTGCATTGCCCCGAACCTCGCCCTTTCCGGCCTTGCCGGCGAGGATCTGGCGCATTTACCCGGCTTTGCCCGAACCTGCCGCGACACCTGGGAGCAACTCGCCCGCGATTTGGCCTCCCGCCCGCCACTCCTGCTCGGCACGCTTATTCCCGGCGCGCCGCCGCAGCCGGGCGCCGTTCTGCTTTACAAGGGCGACGCCACGGTATTGCCCCTCTCCTGCAAGGCTTCATTCTCCCTGGAAAATATCCGCTTCTCCCTGTCACGCGGCATTCCCGAGGCCCTGCCCGCCGACGCTCCGGATGCCCTGATCTGCCTCGCCAACCCGCAATACTACCCGCGCTGGCAGCACGCGCACGCCAACCGCCTTGCCTTTCTGGCCAAAGGTCTGCACGCCACCGTGCTCAGTCTGCACCCGGTCGGCTTCGGCCAGGGCCGGATTTTTTCCGGTGAAAGCATGGCCATTACCCGGGATGGCCGCCTGATCGCCAAAGGCCGGCCTTTTGCCGAAGATACGCTAATACTGGACCTGCCCGGCACGCGCTCCACCTCCCTCCCCCTGCCCGAAGCCGAACCGGACGAACACGCTTTGTGCAATGAACTCTGGAATGCCCTGACGCTCGGCGTGCGCGACCATGTGCGTAAAAGCGGCCTCAGCGGCGTCGCCCTGGGCCTCTCCGGCGGGCTGGATTCCGCCGTCACCGCCGCCGTGGCCGTGGAAGCCCTTGGCCCGGAGAACGTGCTCGGCCTGATCATGCCCTCGCCGCACAGCAGCGACCATAGCGTGGCCGACGCCGAACAGCTGGCCGCCAACCTCGGGATGGCCGCCCGGATCATCCCCATCGGTCCGGGCATGCACACCTTCAACGCCATGTTGGCTCCACTCTTCGAGCACAGGGCATCCGACGTCACCGAAGAAAACATCCAGGCGCGCGTTCGCGGCACATTGCTCATGTCCGTCGCCAATAAATTTCAAAAAATGATTCTGGCCACCGGCAACAAGTCCGAAATCGCCGCCGGCTACTGCACCCTCTACGGCGATACTGTCGGCGGACTGGCTCCGCTTGGCGACATCTTCAAAACCGACCTCTACAAGCTGGCCGCCTGGTACAACCTGACCCACCCCGACAAGGCGATTCCCCGGAACACCATCAGCAAGGAGCCCAGCGCCGAACTCCGGCCCGGCCAGAAAGACTCCGACAGTCTGCCCCCTTACCCGACTCTGGACGCCATCCTCGAAGCCGTTCTCGAACGCGGGCTCGACCGTACCGCCCTCCTTGCCGAAGGCCATGAACCCGCCCTCGTCGATCGCACTCTCAAGCTGCTCGTCGCCTCCGAATTCAAACGCCGCCAATTACCCCCGCAGCTCATCGTCTCCACCGCGCCCTTCGGCAGCGGCGGCTGGAAAATTCCTTTTTAGAAAGGAACGCCTCCGGCGGCCAAAAGCCCATGAGGCCCTTGAAAATCGGAATCATAGGAGTCACGCGCGTACAGCGTGCCCTCCGCAAAGTAAAAACGGATCGTAAATAGAGGGGTTTCCAAAGGGGCATCGCCCCCCCAGCCCCCCCCCCAACGCCCCCCGGTACAGGTCACACGGGCCAACGCATGAGCCCCCCCGTCAAACACTCGAGCACCGAAAACGCCAAAGCGGCGTGATTTGCATAAACATCGTAGGTGAAACATCGGGCGGCGT
>JAVBVM010000062.1:0-6086 GCA_031554295.1 Desulfovibrionaceae bacterium
ACTTTCGTCGTCCAGGCCGTAGACCTGTCGATTCGGCGTCAGCTCTTTCACGGCCACGGCCACGGTGCGCAGGCCGTCCTTGTTCATGGCCGCCACGGTGCCTTCAATGTGCGCCAGAGTATCGGCGTCCAGGGGGCGGACGGCGTCATCATGCCACCACACGCGATCGCAGATGGCGAGCATTTCCCGCACCGCCCCTTTGCAGATGAACAAATGCCGCCCGCCGTGGCGGTGCACTACCACGGACATGCGCTTGCGCGAGAAGTCAAAGGGAATTTCATCCACCCGATGATAGTCCACGGACGGGTTAATGCTTTTCGAAAGCTCCGAATGCTCAAGCACCGCGACATCCAGGAGGTTTTTCAGACCGGTCTGGAAATAGCTGTTCAAATAGGCCAATTCCAACACGCGCCGGTCAGCCCCGCCGAATACATCGGTATAGCGTTCCAGAACGACTTTGTCCTGGGTCAGGGTGCCGGTCTTGTCCGTGCACAAAATGTCCATGGCCCCGAAATCCTGAATGGCGTCCAAACGCTTGACCACCACCTTCTGGCGGGAAAGCATCACCGCGCCCTTGGCCAGGGTGCTGGTGACGATCATGGGCAGCATCTCCGGCGTCAGCCCGACGGCGACGGAAAGAGCGAAAAGCCCGGCCTCCAGCCAGTCGTGCTTGGTCAGGCCGTTGATCAAAAAAACCACCGGCACCATGCAAAGCATCAGGCGGATAAGTATCCAACTGATTTTGTTGATGCCGGCCTGAAAAGCGGTTGGAGCGCGATTTTCATCCGTAACCCGTCCAGCCAGCGCGCCGAAATAGGTATTCTTTCCCGTGGCCGCCACCACGGCCCTGGCCGTGCCGCTGATCACAGTCGTGCCCATGAAGCACAGATTTTCCATTTCCAGGGGATTGTTCGTGCCACCGGACTTTCGTTGCGCATGCTTTTCCACGGGCATGGCCTCGCCGGTCAGCGAGGACTGCATGATGAACAGATCCTTGGAGGACAAAATCCGTAAATCCGCCGGCAGCATGTCCCCGGCGGACAGGCGCAGCACGTCGCCGGGCACCAGCTCGCGGATGGGCAGTTCCGCCGTGGTTCCACCGCCCACTTCCGACCGGCCGGGAAAAATCAGTGATTCGCCGGAACCTCCCGCATCATCGTTCCGGAAAACCGAGGCGGTATTGCTGACCATGGCCTTCAGCCTTTCCGCCGCCGTATGCGAACGCTTTTCCTGCACAAAGCGCAGGAGTGTGGAGAGCAGCACCATGGCGGTGATGATGATCGTCGCCCGGTCATCGTCCGTCAGATCGGAAATGACGGCCAGAGCGGTAAGCAGGAGATTGAAGGGATTGCGGTAGCACAGCCACAGGTGAGCCCACCAGGACAGGGGCTTTTCCGCGGCGACTTCGTTATAGCCGGTTTGCGCGCGGATCGCTTCCGCTTCGGTCCCGCTCAAGCCGGACATGCGGGAATGCAGCGCGGCCAAGGCTTCTTCCGGCGCGGCGTCCGCCAAAGCGGTCAGCCTGGCGCTTTGCTCGTCCGTGAGCTTTTGCCCGGCGGCGCTTTGCCGGCCAAACAGCAAGGGGCGCCGAAAAAATCGATGGCTCAGCGTGCGGTTGACAAAAGCCAGAATCCAGCCTTGCGCGGAGGAAACATTCATACGGGCCTCGCTCCTTCCGTCGAAGGGCGACAGTTGGCGGGAATTTTCCGGGAATTGGCAAGCTCAGGCCGATCGGCGTCAGGGCCTATTTTTCAAGCTGGCACGATGCCGACGGCGCTCCAGAGCTTCGGCCCGGCGCCGCTCCTCTTCCTCGCCAGCGATGATTAAGGGCGGCACCGACATGGGACGGCCGTTTTTGTCAACCGCCACATAGGTCAGATGGCAGACGCCCACCTGACGAATCGCGCCCGAGGCCAGATTTTCCGCCTCAACATAAACGCTGACGTCCAGAGAGCTGGTGCCGACCAGGTTGACATAGGCCCGCAGGGTCAAAAGTTCCCCAAGATAGATGGGGGCGAGAAAATCCATACGCTCAATCGAGGCGGTGACAATACGGGTGCGCGAATGCCGGCAGGCGGCGATTCCGCCGGCGGTGTCGATAAGCTTTAACAGATTTCCGCCGTGCATGGAGCCCGCGAGATTGGTTTCATCCGGCATGGGCGCGTGCTGCATGGTGACGACGCTTTCCGATACTTTTTTTCCTTGCACTACCTGTCCTTCCTGTCGCAAAAATCGCGCTTCACCTTTCATAACGTCTTGCGCGCAAAAGCTCAATGCGGAAAAAGCCGCCGACGTTCCTTTGGGAAGGTCAGCGGCTTTCGCGCGTGTTTTTCGCCTACATATCGCGCAGGCGCGCCATCAAATCCCTGAGGCTTGTGGCAAGCCGGTTGATGTCCGCCACAAGGACCGAGGACTGATTCATATTGCTCACGGTCGCTTCAGCGATACGGCTTATTTCATCCGTCCCGCGGCTGATCTCATTGCTGGTCTGCGACTGCTCCTCGCTGGCCGTGGCGATGCTGCGGGTCTGTTCCGCCGTGGCGTTAATGTCCAGAACGATGCCATCCAGCGCCTCGCCGGCCGAAGTGGCCAGCTTGGTGCTGTTGGCCACAGCCCTGGAGGCTTCCTCCATTTCGCGCAGGTTGGCCTGGGTTCCGGACTGGATGGCCCGCACCACGTCGCCCACTTCCTTGGTGGCCAGCATAGTTTTTTCCGCCAGCTTGCGCACTTCGTCGGCCACCACGGCAAAACCGCGCCCGGCTTCACCGGCGCGCGCCGCTTCAATGGCCGCGTTCAGGGCCAACAGGTTGGTCTGGTCGGCAATATCATTGATGACGCTCATCACCTGTCCGATGCCGTCGGCCTTGTCTCCCAACTCGCCCAGGCTGCCGCGCAACTTGCCGGTGAGCATATCCACTTCAGCCACCCCCTTGACCACCGAGGCGACAATGCCCGCGCCGTCGGTCGCCTTGGCGCGCGCCCGATCCGCGCTGTCCGCCAGGGCCGTGGCGGCCTGAGCCACCCGCATGACGGAGGCGGACATGTCATCCATGGCCTGGGCCGTGCTTGCGGTCTGCCTGTTCTGGACGGCGGCGCCATCCGTGGATTCCTTGATCTGTTTGGTCAATTGCGCGGCCACCTCGCCGATCTGGGTGGAAATGCCCTGGAGTTCATCGGCGGCCAGGTTGAGCCCTTCCCTCCGGGCCTTTTCCGCCTGCTTCAGGGCCTGTTCGGCCTTGGCCGTGGCTTCGGCGGCCAGGTGGCGCTCTTTTTCCGCTTCTTGGGTCTTGGCGTTGGCCATTTCAATACGATCACGCAATGTGCCCACCATGGATCGCAACGAGGCGGCAAGCTGGCCGGTCTCGTCATTACTGCGCACTTCGAGCTTTTTGCGCAAATCGTCTTGCTCGGCCGCCGAACTTTCGTATTTTCCCTCGGAAATCAACTGCGCCGCGCCCACCAACTGGACAATAGGGGTAACAATGGAGCGCGCCAGCAGAAGAATCAGGATCGAAGCGACAATCAATACGGCCACGCCCACAATGATCGTGGTCCAGAGCATGGCGTTGGCGGATTCCGACACCTCGGCCTGATCAAACAGCACGGCCAGCTTCCAGCCCAACGAAGGGATGGTGTGCGTGACCACGTATTTGTTCTTGTCGCCGATCGTCACGGTGACAGCTTCATCCTTGGCGGCGAAAATGGCTTTCCAGGCGGCGTCCAGCGTATCGACCTTTTTCGAAATATTGCCGGGATGCAGCTTATCGGTGAGAATCTGGCCGGTAGCGTCCATGGCCACTATATAGCCGGTCCTGCCGACCTGAATGGCATCCAGGGCCTTGGTCAGGGCGGCCAGGCTGTAGTCTATGGACAACGCGCCCATCAGCTTGTTCCGCTCGTTGTAAACGCGGGAGATCACGCTGCACACCATTTCACCGGAAGACGATTGGTACGGCGTGCTGACGGAGATGTCCTCTTTGCTTTTCAAAGCCTCCTGGTACCAGGGGCGTTTGCGCGGGTCATAGCCCGCCCCGAGGGTGTCCTTTTCCGGGGCCTGGGCAAACTGGCCGCTTTCCGTGCCGAGAAAAATCAGACCAAAGTTCGTATTGGCCTGGCCGATACGCAAAAACTCGTCATAAACGCGTCGTTCGTATGGCCCGTGGTTGGCGTAAAGCAGCGTGGTTTTTTCCGTGGTGTCAACGTAGCTGGTCAGCTGCCCGTCCGCCTCACGCACCACGTCGAGCTTGGCCAGGTAGGCTATGCTCATTTTCCCCGGTTCAAGGTAGGTGGCAATGCGTTCGTCTATGCGCCGCAACTGCCCGACCGCCTGTGTGGTGAAGTTTTCCCGCGCCGCCGTGCCGGCTATGCGTAACTGGATTACGGCACTTACCGCAAGCGCCAGAAAAAGGCAGATGAAGAAAGCGCTCAATAATTTCGTACGAATGCTCATGGACACCCCCCTAAAACACCCTGAATGTTTCAGACCCTATAGCCGCAAGCCTATGAACATGCAACAAGCTGGAATAATCAAAGCAATATGTCATATAATCGGCAGTATTCAGTCTTTATTTAGAGAACGTTCGATAAATTCCGACAGTGCGGACTTCTCACGCTTGTCGGAATAAAAAACGAGTCAGGCGCTTTGTGCGCGCCAATTATATTTTTTCCATTTGTCCTTTATCGTCAATAAGATATATTCCGCAAAAAGGAGCCGCATATGCAAGAGACCTTCGGCGAATTTAAAGAATGCCTGGAACGGCAATGGGGCTGGCTTGCACTACGCGGGATAGTCTGCATAATTTTTGGCCTGATGGCCATTTCTTGGCCGCTGGTGGCCGTCTGGGCTCTGGCGATTATGTGGGGCGTGTTCGCCATCCTGGAGGGCGGTTCCGCCCTGGGCATAGGCTGGCGCCTGCACAAAAGCGGCGCCCGATGGTGGCCGTATGTTCTTTTCGGCGGCATCGGAATACTGGCCGGCGTCATAGCGCTTGTCTGGCCGGGCATTACCGCTTTCGCGCTGATCTATATCATCGGCTTTGCCGTCGTTCTCAACGCCCACTCGCCGAATATGTTGTTTTTTCACAGCGCAGCCAGATAACTTTCCACAGTCCGGGGGCAAGCCAAGCGAGGCGGGATTTCCTCCGGTGTTTTCTCCGGCTCTTTCTCCGGTGCCACCAGAGAAAATTCCATACGTATGGCTAATGTAATTTACATCAGGTACTCATCTTTCAGCGCCTCAAACTGCGCAAGGGCTTCTTCCGTCTTCTGAATGACCGCGATTACGAAATTTTTGGGCACGTCCACAATTAAGGCGGTCTGGATGAGGTCGGCGTCCGTAATATCCTTGCCCTTGCCGTTGACCATGGCGGAATGCTCGCCGTTGAATCCGGCAGAAGGAGTCAGGTCGTAAGCAGGCGCGAACTTCCAGCGCCCGGCGGCATCAAGCATGAAGGAAAAATTTTTGGAGTGGTCATCGCGGTTGCCGGATTTGACGTTGAAAACCATCAGGCGCACCATTTTTTCCACTTCCCGCATATCTTTGGTCAGCATCTTGGCCAGCCGGAGCAGGTTCTCGTAGTCCAGGGTCGGATGACGGTGCGAGGCGTGCAGCAGCCCTGCGGCGGTATGAACATGTACTTTCAGACCCTTGTCCCGGTCAAAGCGGCGAACGCCGAAAAATCCCGCTGTCGTTTGCGACGGGAAAAGCCGCGTTTCCGGCATTTCGACTCCAGCCTCCCGCGCCATAAGCGAATAGACGTACTCCACAAGGCCCTGATCCGGTCCTTCCTCACGGGCGTGAAACTTGATCATCCAGGGAGAAAAACCCGCGCCTCCGATGCCGTCCGGCACGACTTTGGAGCTGTCGGCAGACACGTCGGCAAGAATCTTCGGCCTTGCGCCGCCGGAAGAGCCGCCTAGCTTGAGCAGGTCGAACACGACTTCCAAAGAGGAGTCGCCCTCGGCCAGGATGTTGCGGCTTTCTTCCGCAAGGCCATCAAGCTGCAAGGCGGCGGGGTTCAGGTTTGCGCGGACTTCCTGACTCGGCACATACTCCATCGCGCCCATGCCGCCGGAGCCGACCATGG
>JAVBVM010000064.1:0-7297 GCA_031554295.1 Desulfovibrionaceae bacterium
TGGGGTGTGGGGGGGGGGGCGGGCCTTTGTGGGTTTTCGCGGGCTTGGCGTCGATTTTTTAGTACCACGGGGTGCTGGGATTGGGCTAAATGGGGTTGGTGGGCCTGGGGGTCGCTAATGTCGATATCCCAACGGATGGCGCTGTGGCTGTTGCGGAAGAGGGTGGCGATTTCGTGGAGCAGGGGGGCGAGATCGCCGGGCACGGGGTGCACTTCGGGCAGTTTGGCGAAGGCGGAGAATTCCTGGACCATATCCTGGAGTTTTTCCACCTGGCGGACAATGAGGTCCGTGGACTGGGCGAAGACGGGGTCGCTGATCTGCGGACCGAATTTGCGTTCCAGGCGCTGGGCCGAGAGCTTGATCGGGGTGAGCGGATTTTTGATCTCGTGGGCGATGCGGCGGGCCACTTCGCGCCAGGCGGCCATGCGCTGCATGCGTTCCAGCTCGGTGATGTCGTCGAGCACGGTGACGATGCCGTGGTAGGTGCCGTCGGAAGTATCAAGGCGCACGGCGGTGATCAGGAGGGTCCATTCGCGGTCGGCGTGCTGGAAGGCCACCTGCTGCTGCCAGCGGCCGTCGGCGCTTTTGCGCACGCCTTCGTCCATGACCCGGAAGAATTCCTGGTACTGCGCGTCGTTTTCGTTGATGGGCAGGGGGGTGGTGTTGGGGGCGGCTTCGCGGCCGAACATGACGCGCGCGGCCTTGTTCATGGTGCCGATGTGGCCCGCGGCGTCGAGCGAGACCACGCCCGCGCCGATGGTGTCGAGAACGGCTTCAATGTATCGGTTGCGGCGCTCGAGCAGTTCGTTGGCTTCGGTCAGGTGCTCGCGGCTGGCGGCCAGGTCGGCGGCCATGCTGTTGAAGGAGCGGATGAGCAGGCTCAGTTCGTCGGTGGAGTGGTCTTCCAGGCGGACCAGGTCGCCGCGCGCCACACGCTGCGTGCCTTCGGCCAGGGCCAGGATCGGGGCGATCAGTTCGCGCGAGAGGCGGAAGCCCACCCATATGGCGGCCAGGATGATCACCAGGCTGAGCATGCCGAGGATGAACAGGAAGGAAACCTGGAGCGGGTCTTTCAGGGTTTTCAGCTTCTTGTATTCGTCAAAGCCTTTCACAATGCCTTCGAGCTTGAGCATCAGGCCCTGGCCGATGTTTTCCGCCATCACCAGGTAGCCGGTGCGGCCCTGGTCCACGGCGGTCACGCCGATCACGTAGTCTGCGTCCGTGCCTTTCCACAGGAAGGACTGGTAGCGATCCTGGGCGATCTGGGCCCAGGCGATCTGGCCGCGCACCTGGGGCCAGGCCGGCTCGAAGCTTTTGTCGGCGTGCCAGTTCTGTTCGGCCCCGGCTGGGGTGACCACGCCGATCAGCGAAAGCCCGTATTCCTTTTGCTTGGCTTCGAGCAGGGCGTTCATGTTCGCGCCGCCCCAGGCCAGGGCGCGGCCGTTGATTTCCCGCAGCATCCAGGCGCTCCGGCCGTCCAGGCGGGCGGCGGAGGCCGCGTAAAAGCTCTGGCCGACGTCCAGGGCGCTTTCCAGGGCGCTGTCCACCTGGCTTTTGAACCAGTGGTCCACCGAGGTTTCCACCACCCGGAACGAGGCCAGGAACATCAGAGCGGTGGGGATGAGGGACAGCCCCATGAAGGCGAGCACCAGGCGGGTGCGCAGGTGCGAACCGAGCACGCGGCGGCGACGGTCGAGCAGAAGCTTGATGCCGTTGCGCAACACCACAAAAAGCACGATCAACAGCAGGACGAGGTTGATGTTGAAGAGAATCAGCACCAGGTACGAGTCGCCGCCGAACAGGCTCAACTCGACCCAGGTGGCGATCAGCACCATCGCCAGGATGGCGACGGCGGCGACCAGCTCGCGGCGGCGGCGGCTGCGCTCGTTCGGGGCGGCCGGGTTGGTTTTGATGATGGTGGGCTCAGAGTTCATTGCTGCGCCTCGTACGCGAAGTCCTTGTCGTAAGAGGCGGGGGGCACCACGTCCCATGACCAGAAGATCAGCGTGCGGGAAAGCCAGGGGGGCACGTCCGTGTGGCGCAGGGAGAGGGAGAGATCCACGCGGTAGTCGGTGCCGGTTTCCAGGGAGGACACCGGCGCCACGGGAACCAGCAGGCGGCCCAGGGTGCTGTCCAGCAGCAGATCAAGCTGCTTGTTGCGGAATACCGGGCCGCTGCCGTCTTTGGGCGCTTCCGGCGGCGGGGGCAGGCGTAGTTCGAAGTCGCGGGTCAGGGTATCGTGGCGCAGAAAAAAGGAGAATTGCCGCTCCGCGATGACGGCGTTCGGCAACAGGGTGCGGGGCCGGACAATCCGGATTTCCCCGGCCAGCTCCATCTGCGCGCCGTCCTTGAGCATGACGCGCAGGGCTTCCGGATCCTCAACGCCGATGCCGAGGCTGATCAGCAGCATGCCGCCGCGGTATTCAAGGTAAAAGGCGGAAAGAACAAAGCGGCCCGGGTCGGCCGCCAGGCAGGGGCGCGCGCAGAGGCCCAGCCAGAGAACGGCCAGCAATACCCCCAGACATGCCAATTTTGTATGCGCGCTATGGCGTCTCATGTATCCTCAGGTTCCGCAGGCCGGGCTCAACGCGGCTTGTCCGCTGGTTTTCGCATACCCGCGTGAAGCCCGCAAGAGCAAAAATACCATAGAAGCGTAAATACCTGTTTGACAGGGGGGGCGGTAACAACTAATAACCGGGAGACGTACAGCTTGTTGCTACATGTGAATTGAATCGCCTGGAGGATATAATGCGCAAAACAGCATGTTTTCTTACCTTGCTTGTGGCCTTGACGCTGTTCACGGCTCCGGCCCAGGCCGCCGAAACCATAAAAATCGGCGTGGCCGGCGCGCACAGCGGCGACCTCGCTTCCTACGGCCTGCCCACCCTGGAGGCGGCGCGCCTGGTGGCGGCCGCCCAGAACGCCAAGGGCGGCCTGCTGGGCAAGCAGATTGAAATCGTGTCGCAAGACGACCAGTGCAAGGCGGAGCTGGCCTCGAACGTGGCCACCAACCTGCTGGCCGCCGGCGTGGTCGGCATCATCGGCCACACCTGTTCCGGCCCGACCAAGGCGGCCCTGCCCATTTACAAAGACGCCAACATGATCCTCATTTCCCCCTCGGCCACCAGCCCGCAGCTTACGCACAGCGGCTTCCCCAATTTCTTCCGCACCATCTCCTCGGACGACCAGCAGGCCAAGGTGGCGGTCGACTATCTGCTGGGCAAGCTGAACGTGACCAAGGTGGCCCTGATCCACGACAAGGGCGACTACGGCAAGGGTTTTGTCGAATACTCCAAGCGGTTCCTTGAGGAAAGCGGCAAGGCCAAGGTGGTGCTGTTTGAAGGCATTACCGTGGGCGCGCCGGACTATTCGGCTGTGGTGGAAAAAATCCGCCGCTCCGACGCGGACGCCATTATGTACGGCGGCTACCACCCGGAAGCCTCGAAGCTGATCCGCCAGATCCGCAAGCGCCGCATTGAGGCGCCCTTTGTCTCCGATGACGGCATCCGTCTGGATACCTTCATCCAGGTGGCCAAAGCCGATGCCGAAGGCGTATACGCCACCTCGCCCACGGACGTGAGCCAGTTGCCGGCCTACCAGGCCGCCGTGGCCGCCTTCAAGGCCAAATTCAACTCCGACAACACCGGCGAGTACTTCAAGGAAGCCACCGCCGCCGCCCAGGCCCTGATCGCCGCCATCGAAGCGGCCGGCACCACAAGCCCGGACAAGGTCATGGAAGCCTTGCGCAGGAACTACGTGGAAACCGCTCTGGGGAAGCTGCGCTTTGATGCGAACGGCGATGCCGAAGGCGTCGGCTATTCCATCTACCAGGTGCAAAACGGCGCCTTCGTCGAACTCAAATAGGCCGCGGGGGGCCTTGCGCCCCCTGTTCCTTCACTCCAACACCTCTTGTATGGATTGGGAATCATTCCTCAGGCTCCTGCTCGGCGGGATTGTCAAGGGCAGCATCTATTCGCTGATGGCCTTGGGCTACACCATGGTCTACGGCATCATCGAACTGATCAACTTCGCCCATGGCGAAGTCTACATGCTGGGAGCGTTCATCGCCCTGATCGCCGCCACGGTGCTGGGCCTGACCGGCATGCCCGTGGCCGGCACGCTGCTGATCGCCCTGTGCGTTGCCATTTTGTATTGCTCGGCCACCGGCTACACCGTGGAAAAGGTCGCCTACCGTCCGCTGCGCGGGGCTCCGCGCCTGTCGCCGCTGATTTCCGCCATCGGCATGTCCACTTTCCTGCAGAACTACGTGATGCTGGCCCAGACCTCGCAGACCCTGCCCTTTCCCGAACTGCCGGAACTGCCGCTGCCCGACGCCGTGCTGGACTATATGGACATGAGCGAGGTGTTGATCATTCTGGTCAGCGCCCTGGTGATGATCACGCTCACCCTGTTCATCCGCTACAGCCGCATGGGCAAGGCCATCCGGGCCACGGCCCAGAACCGTAAGATGGCCATGCTGCTGGGCATTGACGCGGACAAGGTCATCTCCCTCACCTTCATCATCGGCTCGGCCCTGGCCGCCGTGGGCGGGGTGCTGGTGGCCTCGTACATGGGGCAGGCCAAGTACACCATCGGCTTTGTGGCCGGCATGAAGTCCTTCACCGCTGCCGTGCTCGGCGGCATCGGCTCCATTCCCGGGGCCATGCTCGGCGGCATTGTGCTCGGCCTGTGCGAGAGCTTCGGCGCGGGCTATATTTCAAGCGACTATGAGGACGCCATTGCCTTCGCCATCCTGGTGATCATCCTGGTGCTGCGGCCTTCGGGCATTCTGGGCAGGCCAAAGGTGCAAAAGGTATGAGCGCCCGTATTCTGCGCCGCCCGTTGCAGCTGGGCCTCTGGTTCGCCCTGCTCACCCTGCCGGTGCTGGGCGTCAAGCTGCGCGCCAGCATTGACGGCAACAGCGTGGAATGGCGCTTTCAGAACTGCCTGTACTTCGGCCTCGCGGTGTTCGCGGCCGCCCTGATCTGGCAAGCGGCGCACGCCGCCCTGCGCGCCCGCAAGCGCGCCCCGGCGACGTCGCGAAGCTCCGTCGCGGCAAAAAGTCCCATGCGCCTTCCCCCGCGCCTCTGGCCGATTCTGGCCCTGATTCTGATCATCCTGCCGTTTGTTCTGCCAAGCCAGCAGCTTTCGCCGCTGCTGCGCGCCATGCTTTTCGTCATGCTCGGGCTGGGCCTGAACATAGTCGTGGGCCTGACCGGCCAACTGGTGCTGGGCTACGCGGCCTTTTACGCCGTGGGCGCCTATGCCTACGGCGTTCTCCACCACTTTTTCGGGCTCGGCTTCTGGCCGGCCCTGCCCCTGGGCGGGCTGGCCGCCGGCATTTTCGGAATCCTTCTCGGCTTCCCGGTGCTGCGCCTGCGCGGCGACTACCTGGCCATAGCCACCCTGGGCTTCGGCGAAATCACGGTCACCGTGCTCACCAATCTGGGCTGGCTCACGCAGGGGCCGAACGGCATCACCAATATCCCGCGTCCGAACCTGCCGGGTCTGGATCAGCTGCTCGCCTGGCGGGGTATTGAGCCGGGCCTGCGCCACTCCGATATTCTCGTCTACTATTTGCTGCTCCTGGCCGGGCTGGTCAGCATCCTGGCCGTGGCTCGCCTGAAGAATTCGCGGGTGGGCCGTTCCTGGCAGGCCCTGCGCGAGGACGAAATCGCCTGCCAGGCCATGGGCATCAACCTGACGCGCGCCAAACTTTCGGCCTTCGCGCTCGGTTCATGCTGGGCCGGTTTCGCGGGCGTGCTGTTCGCGGCCAAGGACATGTATATCAACCCGAACAATTTCACCTTTGAAACCTCGGCCGCGATCCTGTCCATCGTGGTGCTGGGCGGCATCGGCTCGACCATGGGCGTGGTGCTGGGGGCGCTGCTGCTCATTCTCCTGCCCGAATACCTGCGCGTGCTGGCCGACTACCGCATGCTGATATTCGGGGCGCTGATGGTGACGATGATGGTCTTTCGGCCGCAGGGGCTCATTCCGCCGCGCCCGGCCAAATATCGCCTGACCGCCCTGTCGGATGAGAAGAGGGACGACAAGGAGGCCGCCGATGCGCCAAGCGCTTGAGATTCGCGGCGTCTCCATGAACTTCGGCGGCATCCGGGCCTTGAGCGAAGTGGATCTGCGCGTGGCCGAAGGGAGCATCACCGCCCTGATCGGTCCGAACGGCGCGGGCAAGACCACGCTGTTCAACTGCGTCACCGGCATCTACACGCCGGCGGCCGGCGATATCCTGATCCTGCCGCCCGACGCCTCCGGCGGCGATGACACGATCAACATCACCGGCAAAAGCCCCGACCGCATCACCCGCCTGGGTCTGGCCCGCACTTTCCAGAATATCCGGCTGTTCGCCAACATGACCGTGCTGGAAAACGTCATGACCGGCATGCACTGCCGCACCCACGCCGGCCTGCTGGCCGCGCTGCTGCGCCCGCGCGGCGCCCGTCTGGAAGAGCGGCGCATTGCCGACGCCAGCTACGAGCTGCTGCGCGCCGTCAATCTCCACCAGTTCTGGAAAGCGGACGCCCGCAGCTTGCCCTACGGCGGGCAGCGCCGCCTGGAAATCGCCCGCGCCCTGGCCTCCCAGCCTTTTCTGCTCTGCCTGGACGAGCCGGCCGCCGGCATGAATCCGCAGGAAACCCACGCCCTGCGCGACCTCGTCCTCTCCCTGCGCGAGCGGTACAAGCTGTCCATACTGCTGATCGAGCACGACATGGGCATGGTCATGCGCCTGTCCGACGAAATCCATGTTCTGGAATACGGGGCGGCTATCGCCCGCGGCACGCCCGACGAAGTGCGGGCCGACCCGGCCGTGATCCGCGCCTACCTGGGCGAGGAAGGCGGCGAGCCGCGGCCGTCCCGGTCGAAATCAGCCCGGCCAAGCCACGACAATGCGCGCTCCGCCGATTCCGGCGCCGGAGGCGGCCATGCTTGATCTGTCCGGCGTCAACGCCTTTTACGGCACCATCCAGGCCCTGCATGAGGTCAGCCTGCGCGTGGACGAGGGCGAAATTCTCACCCTGATCGGCGCCAACGGCGCGGGCAAGTCCACCACGCTCATGACCATCTGCGGCGCCCTGGCCCCGCGCTCCGGCTCCATCAGCTTTGAAGGCGCGCCTATCTCCGGCCTGGCCCCCAACCGTATCGTCTCCATGGGCATCAGCCAGGTGCCCGAAGGCCGCCTGATCTTCCCCGATATGACCGTGCAGGAAAACCTCGACCTCGGCGCTTTCCTGCGCCGCGACAAGGCCGGCATCGCCCAGGATCTCGACTACATCTT
>JAVBVM010000154.1:0-5343 GCA_031554295.1 Desulfovibrionaceae bacterium
CCGCCCTACTAGCTATCCCATCACAATGCGGTCACCCCCCGCACTAACCGCGCGGCCAAGGCCCGCGCTGTTCGTCCGCGAGGCTTGCCATTGCCTATGGCACGGCATACAAAGAGACGGCATTGACCCGATCCTTCGAAGGAGGCTCTTTATGTATGCTCTCGCCATAAACGGCAGCCCGCGCAAGGGCGGCAACACTGAAACGCTTTTGAAACTCGCCCTTGAATGCCTGGCTGAAAAAGGCTGGGAAACGGAACTCGCGCAGTTGGGCGGAAAAAACATCAGGGGTTGCATTGCCTGCGGCATGTGCGCGAAAAACAAAGACAACAAGTGTGCCGTCGGCGGCGACATTTTCAATGAAATTTTTGAGAAAATGCTCCGCTGTGATGCCATGCTGTTGGGCACGCCCACCTATTTCACGGACGTCACGGCAGAAATGAAGGCCCTGATCGACCGCTCCGGCTATGTCGCGCTGATGAACAAACGCGCGTTTCGGGGAAAAATCGGCGCGGCGGTTGTGGCCGTGCGCCGGGGCGGAGCCACGCACGCTTTTGATTCCATAAACCACATGTTCCTGATGTCGAGTATGCTGGTGCCCGGCTCCCTCTATTGGAACATGGGGTTCGGCCTGGAAAAGGGAGAGGTGGAACAGGATGACGAAGGCATGCGCAACATGCGCCACCTGGCTTCAGCCATCGACTGGCTAGGCCGGGCCGTGCGGCCGGTGAAAGACAGCTACCCTAGCCGCTAGACATCGCCGAACGCGTCGTTTCAACGTGATCATAAAACGGCGCTCTCCACTGGAGAGCGCCGTTTTATGATCAAATAAACGGAAATGCGCTGAGTATTAAAATTTGCTTTTCGGCTTAATGCGGGCGGCCTTGCCTTTGAGGGCGCGCAGATAGTAGAGGCGGCTGCGGCGTACGCTGCCTTCGGTGACCACTTCAATATGATCGATGAAAGGCGAATGCAGGGGGAAGATGCGCTCCACACCCACACCGTCCGACATTTTACGCACGGTGAAGGTGGCGCTGGTAGTGCCGCGGTGGATGCGGATCACGTTGCCCTGGAATACCTGGATACGTTCCTTTTCGCCTTCCACGATGCGAAGATGCACCTTGACGTTGTCACCGGGCTTGAACGCCGGAATATCCATGCGCTGGTGTTCGCTTTCAATTTGCTTAATGATATTCATACCTTACTCCCTCTAGGGCAAATTAGGATGCGCTTTTCTGTGTATCTTTCCGTCAAGAGCCCGACTTAATACCAGTCTCCGAGAATTCTGTCCAGCATAATTGCAACGGCGGATCGCACCGGCAGATGATTATATTCGGAAACGCAGCGTAGCGGCCGCAAAGTCGCGTCGCACAAAGCCAAAGCCTCAGGCGCCAAGCCGTGTCCGGTGCCGAACACCAGTAAAACCGGCCGCCGCGACAGGGCCGCGCGCACGTCCGCCGGATTCGCCAGACTTACGGGCCGCGCTTTTTTCCGGGCGCTCAACTGGGCGCTGGTCGAAACCACCAGCGGCGTCTCGCCCGCGCGCTCCGAAACCAGATGCATCGCCTCGGCCAGACTATCCACACCACGCACCAGCCCCAGGGCCTCCGCCCGGTCTGGATTGGAAAGGGCCGCGGGCCCTTCAATCCAGTGCGCGAGAATACTTTCCAGCAACGCGCGCTGTTCCCGCAAAGGCGTTGCCATATACAGCGCGGCAAGCCCATAGGTGCGGGAGCAGCGGGCTATATCGTGGACATCCAGATTTGTCAAAGAGACCGCAACGCTTTTCTTCCGCTTGTCCAAAACCGGGTGGTGCAGCAGGGCGATGGAGAGGTTCCGGCCCAGGGTTTCATGCGCCGTTTTCGCCAGACAGGCCAGGTCGCTCCGATCCAGGTCGGCCGTGTCCAGCAGGTCCGGGCGCACGCGCAACGTGCGCCGCAGAGACTCTTCCCGACGCCAGGCGGCGATTTTCCCATGATCCCCGGAGCGGAGCACTTCCGGCACCGCTCTGCCCTCAAAATCCTCCGGCCGCGTATAGTGCGGGTATTCCAGCAGGCCGGCGGAAAAACTTTCTTCCTCGCCCGATGCCTCTTTGCCCATGAAGCCGGGCGTGAGCCGGGCCACCGCCTCCAAAAGGGCCAGGGCGGCCGTTTCGCCGCCGTTCAACACATAGTCGCCAACGCTCACGGCTTCAAGGCGGAAAGCCTCCTCCACCCGGGCGTCTATACCTTCATAGCGCCCGCAGATCAGCGTCAGCGCTTCTTCCCGTGCCAGCTCGCCCGCCAGGCTCTGGGTCAGCGGCCGCCCGTGGGGCGCGAGGAGAATCATCCGGCCCGGCCGCTCAAGGCCGCGCAAGGCCCGCGACAACGGCTCCGGCAGCATGACCATGCCCGGACCGCCGCCATAAGGGCGGTCGTCCACGGCTTTGTGCCGATCGAAGGCCGAAGCGCGCGGATTGACAAAATCGACCGCCAGGCCGCCCGCCGCAAGGCAACGGCCCATAAGCCCCGCCTGAAGCGGCGAGGCGAAAAATTCAGGAAACAATGTGACAATGGTACACTGCACGGCAACGCCAATCACGCTAAATACAGTTCCAGCAGCCCCGGCGGCGGCGCCACCCGGACCTTGCCCGCGTCCGGATCAATATCCGTGACGAATTCCTCCACAGCGGGGAATAAAATTTCCTTCCCCTCTTCCGTGCGAATCACCCACATTTCCTGCCCGGGCAACAGGTCCACCCGCTCAAGCGTGCCTATGGGCGCTTCAGTCACGGCATCAATGACCGCAAGGCCGATCAGCTCGTGCAGATACACATCGCCGTCCGGCAGTTCCGGCAGGCTGGAGGCGGCCGTCAGCACGGTCAGGCCGCGCAGGCTCTCGGCCGCCGTGCGGTCGCCTATACCCTCAAGGCGCAGCAGCACGTGATCCTGATGCGTTTTCGCGCCCGTCACTCTTTTGGGGTATGGCGGATTTTTTCCGTCCGCCAGCCAGAGCGTGCCGGAAAAAGCTTCCAGCGACTCCGCCCAGGATTCGACGCGCACCTCTCCCTTCAGGCCGTGGCAACGCGTGATTCGGCCGATTTCAACCAATGAATCCGTCACTGAAAATACCCTCTTCAAAAAAAGTTCCCTTTGCCGGGCACCATAACAGAACCCGGCAAAGGGGAGGCTTTAACAACAGCGGCAACAATGCCCGCGGACAACGCCGCGCGCGGCTATTCCAGAATTTCCAGCACCGCGCGCTTGCGCGCCTTTGTGGAGGCGGCCCCGAGAATCGTGCGCATGGCGCGCGCCGTACGCCCCTGTTTCCCAATCACCTTGCCGAGATCCTCTTTGGCCACTTTCAGCTCAATCACCGAAGTCTGTTCTCCTTCGACTTCAGCAACCTGAACGCTGTCCGGGTTATCAACCAAAGCCTTGGCGATGAACTCTATCAGATCTTTCAGCATAGCGTACCTCCACAGAATATCCTCAGTTGCAGGTCCAGGAAGTTCGCAAGGCAGGCGAACAAAAGCAGGTCGAACCTTTCAATATCCTGCAAGCTGCCTCACGGAGGCTGAAAAACAAAGCGCGCATACCCCCTAAAATATTTTACGCCGCGCGGGGGAACACGGACGCATCAGGCATTTTACCCTTTGGCCCGCGCCTTCAAAAGCGCGCAGACAGTGTCACTGGGTTGGGCGCCCTTGTCCAGCCATTGCTTCACTTTATCCATGTCAAAAGAAACATCCGCCGGATTCACCATGGGATTGTAGTGTCCCAGAAACTCCAGAGGACGGCCGTCGCGGCGGCTGGCGCTGTCCACGGCCACCAGGCGGAAAAATGTGCGTTTCTTGTTACCCATGCGCGTCAGTCTCAGCTTAATTGCCATTCTATTCTCCCGTTAAAGTAAGTTCGATTACCCAATAGCACGATATGCTCCGAAAGAGCAATCGTCACCGTTTCTTGTTTTTTTTCCGCTGCTCTTTGCGCATCTGCTTCTTGCGCTTCAGAGCGGTCTTAGACATTCCCGACGGCGCCGAGCCCTGCCCGCCGGACATTCCCGGCATGCCGCCCATACCGGGCAGCCCCATGCCCGGAGGCAAGCCGGGCATGCCCATGCCGCCCATGCCCGGAATTGACGGCAGGCGGGGAATCTTTCCGGCCTTTTTACCGCCCCCGCCCATCATGCGTTGCATCATGCCGCGCATCTGCTCAAAATTCTTCACCAACAGGTTCACATCCTGCACTGTGGTGCCCGAACCGGCCGCAATGCGCCGCTTGCGGCTGGTATTCAAAACTTTCGGATTCCCACGCTCTTCCGCGGTCATGGAATTGATTATGGCCTCGGTTTTAGCCATTTCCTTTTCCGGCATCTTCACGGAATTCAGTTTCTCGCGCAGACCGCCCAGGCCGGGGATCAGCTTCAAAAGCCCCTCAAGCGAGCCGAGCTTCTTCAGGCGCTTCATTTGGTCGCGGAAATCCTCAAAAGTGAATTCCGCCCGGCCGAGCTTGCGGGCCAGCTCTTCGGCGTCTTCCGGCTCAATGGCGCCCTGAGCCTTCTCAATGAGCGTAAGCACGTCGCCCATGCCCAAAATGCGGCCGGCCACGCGTTCCGGGTGGAAGACCTCGATATCCGCGATCTTTTCACCCACGCCCACGAATTTAAGCGGCTTGCCCGTGACCGCGCGGATGGAAAGCGCCGCCCCGCCGCGCGCGTCGCCGTCCATCTTGGTCAGCACCACGCCGGAGATATCCAGGGCCTTGTCAAAAGCCTCGGCCACCGTCACGGCGTCCTGACCGGTCATGGCGTCGGCCACGAACAAAATTTCCCCGGGCGCGACGGCCTGGCGGATGGCCACCAGCTCTTTCATCAGCGGCTCATCAATGTGCAGGCGGCCGGCCGTGTCTATGAGCACCACATCCACCCGTTTTTCCCGCGCTTCGGCCAATGCCTTCACCGCGATATCCACGGGGTCCATGCCCGGTTCCGACGGATAGGCCGGAATATCCAGCTGCGCCGCCAGGGTGTGCAATTGATCAATGGCCGCCGGCCGATACACGTCCGCCGGCACCAGGTAGGGTTTCTTGCCCTGTTCGCGCAAAAATTTCGCGATCTTCGCCGCCGAGGTGGTCTTGCCCGAGCCCTGCAGGCCCGTCATCATGATCACCGCCGGCGCCTGCCCCTTCAGGTTCAGCTCCGTGGTATCGCTGCCCAGCAGCGATACCAGCTCATTATGCACGATCTGCACGACCTGCTGGCCGGAAGTCAGTTCTTTCGCGCGCTCCAGGCCCAACGCCTCTTCCCGGATGCGTTCGATAAAATCGCGCACCACCTTGAAATTGACGTCCGCCTCCAGCAGCGCCA
>JAVBVM010000159.1:0-7963 GCA_031554295.1 Desulfovibrionaceae bacterium
GTGAAGGAAGCCGGCGCCCGCCTGGAGGTGCGGGCGACAATCACGCCGGAGACGATTTCCCGCCAGACGGAGATTCTGGAGTACCTCGTAACGGAGCTCGGCGCGGACAGCATTACCTTTGAGCCTGTCTACAAGGCTGGCGCGGGCGGCGGCGAAGATCGGCGGCGCGGCCTTGACCCCGAAGAATGGGCCGGACATTTCCTGCGGGCGCGGCGGGAGGCCCTGCGGAGAAATGCGGGGCTCGACTTCTCCGGTTTTCGGCCTGAGGAACAGCATGGACCCTACTGCAATACGCTTCGGCAGTCCCTGCACCTCACCCCGGACGGCAAAGCGACGAATTGCTTTCTGGTTGTTGATGGGGATGATCCCAGTCACAGCGCCCAGATCATCGGCGGATTCGATCGGCGCTCCGGTCGCTTTACGCTTGATCAGGCTAGAATAGCCTTACTGCGGGAACGCGCCTTCCGTAGCGAGCCGGGGTGCCAAGGGTGTTTCGCCTCATACCATTGCGCCCGCTCCTGCCCTGACCGCTGTCCGCTTCCGGGTGCCCTTCAGCCGGCGGAAAAAATAACTGAAGCCTCTTTCCGCTGCCGCCTCAATCGGGCCGTGGGCCACGCGCTGATCAACGAAACCGCCCTGGAACTGCTCCGTGAAGAAGCGGGGGCATCCGCTTCCGTCTCTCGCGAGCAACCGGTCGCCGACGCCATCGCCGCGACACTGGGCGACCTGCCCCGGGCTGCCCGTCAGGAGGTCCTGCGAGCCTGGGAAGCCTCGCGTGAGCGCTATCGTCTGGAAAACAGAGGGCTTCCCAGGCCGCTCTGGGAGAAAAATGGCTTTCAGCATGACGGCGACGCCACGTGGGACAGGCTGCGCCGTATTGTGAACGCACGGTCGGCGCGTCCGCTTTCCATTTACGTACATGTCCCTTTTTGCGAAAAACGCTGCGGATTTTGCGATTGCTACACGCTCAGCGCCAAACCCGACCATTCTCTGCATACCGACTATGTCCGGCGCCTGCGCCTTGACCTGCAACAATGGTCGGAACGGACCGCGCTGTCGGCATGGCCGGTGACCACCATCCATTTTGGCGGCGGAACGCCCAACCATCTCCAGCCTTCTCTTTTTGCCTCCATCGTCGAGACCATCCGCGCCGGGTTCCAGACGCGCCAAGCCACGGAATGGGCTCTTGAATCCACAGCGCGGCAGTTGACCGGGCCGCACCTTGAATTTCTCTGGAATCTGGGTTTTCGCAGGCTGCACATTGGCGTGCAGACGCTGGAAGAGCCGCTTCGCCAGGAGATCGGCCGTCAAGAGTCATCCGAGACCGTGCTCAAGCGGATTGCCGACTGCCTCGAACGGGGCTTTGTGACTACGGTTGACCTCCTGTACGGCTTGCCGGGGCAAACGGTCACGGGTTTTTTTTCCGGCATTGACCGCTTGGACCGACTGGGGATCCACGGCATCTCCCTGTACCGCTTCAATCAATCCCGCCGCAATCGCGGCTTTATGCGCGGAAAATTCTATTATCCTGATATTGTAAAAGATTTTTCAATGTTTTTGGCTGCGGACAGCAAACTCACGCAGGCGGGATACGCCAAGAACCATTTTTGCCATTACGCCAAACCAGCGGATCAAAACCTCTATTACACCCATGCCAGGAGAGGGGAGGATTTACTCGCCATCGGCGCCTCCGCCGATGGCATTTTCGGAAACCTCCATTACCGCTGTCCGCGGCTTTCGAAAACATTTCTTAATGCCGCGCGGGGCTATCCCTTGTTTCAGGGAAGCATAGCCGAAAGTGAAGAGAATTTGACGCCGTCAACAATCGCGAAGCAGCTTATGACGGGCTCCGTCCATAAAGAGCTGCTCAGCGGCGAAGGCTTGGGCGGTATAGTCGAACGATGGCGGGATTGTCTGCTTATCCGTGAGAAGGAAGGCGACGCCAATATGTTCGAGTTGACGGGCAATGGTTCCTGGCATCTCTGCGCCATGCTTGAAGATCTGGAAGGATAAAAGGCGGGATTCAAATGGGGGAACGGAAGGGCGTCGCTATGGTTCGCGGGGCGCTGCGGATGTTCGTTGCGGGAAAGAATCCATGCGGCGCAGGCTGGCCGCATATTCGACCTTCGGCGGTCCGGCTTGGATGGGCGGCCCGCTATCAAGCAGGCGGAATTCGCCCTGAGCGCTCCAGGCACACCTTCACCAGGCGGCCTGTTTCGCGTGCTTGCGTACATGCTGCGGCGTTGCGGCGAATTTCAACGGGTATTGGCGTTGGAGCCGCCTGTTCGACTGGGAGAGGACGAAGAACGCCTGTTCCGCTTCCAAAAAGACCTGGTGGAACGCGGCGATGCCGGAGCGCACAGCGTGGTCGAACTGCCCGGCGGGATCGGCGGCGAGTACGGAGAGACTGTCTTTTGTCTATGATATTTCCGGCCTCGGACGAGGGGCCGGCGGGTTCGGGAGGGTTTATGTCCACCATTTTTCCTTTTACCGTCGTGTGTGGCCTGTGTGGGGAAGAATCCACGCAGCATAGCGTGGGCAGTTATTCGACGTTCGGAGGTCCTGACCTGGACGGGCGGCCCGCGCCCATGCTCCGCAGCACCATGTCGCATTGGGTGAAGGAATGCCCCCACTGCGGCTATGTGCGGGATCGCCTGGACGAAGCTCCGGAGCTGGACCGGGACACGCTGCTGCGTGTATACCGTGAAGTCGAAACCGCTTACGACTGGTCGGTCCCTGAAGCGCCTGCCCAGGAACCGGAATTCGCGTTCCCGGCCTTTCTCCGCCTGCCATCTCGCCTTTTCGACGCCGACGAGGCGGACAGCGATTCCCGGCCGCTTGAGGAAAAAAGAAAAAGTCCCTCGGCCGCCACGGGGAAAGCCCTTCTCGGTTCGAATCTGGCGAAACGCTTTGCCAAATTCGGGGCCATGCTGGCGTATACCGGGGCCTCGGCCGAAGCCGCCCGACAATTTCTGCGCGCCGCCTGGGTCTTTGACGACGAAAGAGATCGGGCCGGAGCGGCAACCTGGCGAAGGGCGGCCATCAAAGAGGCGGAAGGCGCTTTGCGGGCTTCAGGCGCCTCTTCAGCAGGCCACCTGTTCTGTACGCTCGCGGACATGTTGCGGCGTTGCGGCGAATTTCAACGGGTACTGGCGTTGGAGCCGCCCGTCCGGCTGACAGAGAGCGAAGAGCGACTGTTCAGCTTTCAAAAAGACCTGGCGGAACGGGGCGACGCCGGGGCGCGCGAAGCGGGCGTTCTGCCCGGCCTTGGGCGACAAACTCAGGCGTAACATACTCCAGAGACAGCCCTGGAGATCACGGCGTTCCTTTTAAGGGCTGATGCGCTCATCCGGCTTGTAGTCCGGTTCTGGCCGACCACGGCACATGCCTTGCGTTCGCTGGCTTTCATCGCTCCCCGCACACGCCGCACACACTCGCGACGGCGGGCGGGCTCAGAAGTTTCCCCTTGCCGCCTCCGCCAAAATCGCCTTCTCCAGGTGACCATCCCCGATTTTTTATACCAGGTAAAAAGGTAGTGGCACGTCCCATGAGACAGTGCGTCTGTCGTTCGTATATGTATGGCAGCTCTCGTTATCTTCTATCTCAATTAACGAGTCCTGAATCTGAGCCTTGCCTTTATTGACAATGAATTTCAATTTCATTATTACTTGTTTTTATCCTATTTCATGCGCAAAAGGAGCAAAACATGTTCAGCAGATTCGGCACCACTTCGGATATGATCATCCAAACCGTTGAAGAGCATGGCAAGACCGTGTGTCTGGCTATAGACGGCAAGGGCCTCTATCTGACAGCACAGAACAGGATTGACAGAAACATGGCCGACAACAATCGTTTTGCGAGCGACCGCCAGGCCATGAATGAGCGTATCCGCGCGCTTGGCCTCAACCCCGAGGAGCTGTTCAACGCCAACAAGCATCGCATTCAGACCTCTTCCGGCGTTTCCGCGCAGAAAGTCAACCCGCTCAAAGCTTCAAAACGCCAGGCAAGAGGGTAGGCATTCCGCACTCTGCCAAATACTCGCGGCCAATACGCCGGAACTGTGTTCGGCAATGGTCTTTTTTCAGAAAGAGAGACCAGGGTCACCGCAGCCCTGACGCCGGAGCATTCTTTTTTTCGCTTGGACGCGGGCGTATTCCTTGTGCGCTTGAGTAGTTATGGTCGCTATCATACCTCTCCAAATGGGGTAAGCGCTTCTATGGGGTAGCTATTAAAAAGGCAGTAACGCGGCTTGTCCCTCAGCCAGGGAGTCCAGCGCGTCCAGCGCCTGCCGGGCCTGACTTCCGTAAACGGAGGAATCGGACAAACAGCTGAAGGCTTCCCGGGCCGCCTGAAAATCGCCGGCTTCCCAGGCAAGCAGGCCGACCATCAACCGACAGCGCTGAGCATCGTTTCCAGCCAGTTCCGCCCCGCGCACAAAAGCGCGACGAGCCTCAGGGCGTTTTCCCGCGCGATAGTGGGCAACGCCTTCTATCCAGCACAGTTCGGCATTGGGGGCGGCGCGGTTCTGTTCGGCCGCATAGGCGGCCAGTTCCAGGTTCCGGTTGGCGCGCTCAAGGCAGCGCAGCCGCATCCGGCTGCTTTCCGTGGTATTGGGCAGGGTTTTCTGCGTTTCCAGCGCCAAAAGCGGAGCCGAGGCGTAGTGGTACAGCTGGGCCAGTTCGCGCTTTTCCCGTTCCGTGGCCCCGTGCAGGCGCGAAGCGATTTCCAGGGCGGCAATGGCCCCGTCTTTGTCGCCTTGCTGTAGCCGCGTATGGGCAAGTCCCTTCCAGTAGTTCAGCGTCTGCGGGTTCCGCGTTACCAGACGATGAAAATACCCTTCGGCGTTTTTCCAGCTCCCCTTTTCCACGTTGAGCACCGCGGCCAGATACAGCCATTCGTTTTTAGCGGCGCCTGACGCGCAAAGCGGCGTCAGCAGATCCAGGGCCTTTTCATTCTGCTCCGCCGCATTCCAGCATTGGGCCGCCTGAAATCTCACATCGCCGGCAGCGGCGGGCGCGGCCACTTCCGCGGCTTTTTGGAAGGCGGCCGCCGCTTTTGCGTGCTGTTCGCCGCGCATCAGGGCCACGGCATAATTATAGCGCAGCGACGGGTCCTCCGGATAAGCCGAAAGCGCTTTGTCCAATGTGGCCACGGCCTCGTCGTTCCGCCCCAGTGACATCTGCGAAACGCCCAGAAGTATGCTGACATAGGGGTGCGGCATTTCCGACACGCTGACCTCGTCGGCCAGCAGGCGCGTCACCTCTTCATACCGGCCCTGCCGATACAGATCGTTGGCCTTTGCATACAAGGCGGCCTGAGCCTGGCTCACCGGCGGCGGAGCGGCCGCCTCTGCCCGCTCCGAAGAAAACGGAAGCGCAAGCGACCAAAGTGCGAATACAGCAACAAAAAGATGGCGCACCTCACAGCCCCCCATTTCAGCGTTCCAGAGCGAAGACCACGGGCACGTCCACCCGGGTGAAGACATTCGCGCCCCCCCGCGTTCCCGGGGTGAAGCGCCACCGCCGCACGGCGTCAAGCGTGGCCTGCCCGAACAAGTCTTCGTCCTTGCCGGGCAGAACTCGGCAATCAATGACCCGGCCTTCCCGATCCAGTATCAGGCGGACAAGCACTTCGCCTTCCCGGCGCTGCCGTTTGGCCTGCTGCGGGTAAACCGGCGCAGGCGAATGCATCAGACGCGGTTGCGCGTCCAGTTCGCCAGTCGAGTAGGCGCCTTCCCCCGCGCCGTCGCCTATGCCCCCGCCAAAGCCCATGCCGGCCCCGGAATCACCCGAAGCCCCGCTTGTACCCGCCGAGCTTTCCACAAAGACCGGCGGCGCGGGTACCTGCACGCCCATGTTACGGATTGGGCTTAGCGCATAATCGACCCTGAGTGAGGTCAGATTCTGCTGGAGGACAATTTCCGGGCGAAAACGCAGGTCCGGCGTTTCCTGCTGCGTAGCGCTTTCCATAAGCTGCCGCGGGCTGCCGCCGGCCATGGCCCTATCACCATCCATTTCATGGCGGATGCTGATGCCGCTCTGGATGATTTCGGGCGTGGGGGCGTCAGAGACCACCGAGCTCAGGAAGATAATCATTAACAGCAGCATGGTGATGGCCATACCGACAAGCAGGCACGCGCCGCGCCCCAGCAGCGACTTTACGGAGCTTTCCCCCAGAAAATACTCGACCAGCAATCTCATTGCGCTCCTTTTGCCGCCACGCTGAGATTCTTCACGCCCGCTTCCCGGCAGGCGTCCAGCACTTGCACGACAATGCCGCTGCGGGACATGGTGTCCGCCGCGATGACTACCACCCCCTTGGGGTTTTCCGCGAGAAACTGGGCCATCCACAGTCGGATGGAGCGGACGTCCACGGTTTTTTTGTCAATCCAGATTACGTTGCCCGCGTCCACGCTCACCACCACGGTGGGATTCTTGGTTTCGGCCGTGGCGGCGACAGGCCGTTCGATCTCTATGCCCGATTCCCGGACAAAGCTTGCCGTGACCATAAAGAAAATAATCAGGATGAAGATCATGTCGATCAGCGGCGTCAGGTTCAGTTCCGCCAGGGCGGTTTGTTTGCGGCGGCGAATCATGACAGTGCCCCTTCCCCGTTGGCTATGGCCTGTTCAAGGTGCAGGCAGTAGTCCGCCACCTTCAGGCGCAGGCTGCGCGTCATTGAGGCCAGGAAGCGCCCCAGAATAACCCCGCAGACGCCAATGACCAGGCCGCTCTGAGTGGTGATCAGGGCTTCGGAAATACCCGCCGCCATGGCCTCCATCTGGTGCACCCCCTGTTCCTGCATGGAGTGGAAGGAAGAAATCATGCCCGAAACCGTCCCCAAAAGGCCGCACAGCGTGCTCAACGAGGCGCAAAGCAGTATGCCGCCCCCGCTTGTGGCCATGCGACGCACAAGAACCGTGCCCAGTTTTTCGCTTAAATCCGCGTCCAGTTCGGGGATGCCGCTGCGCGATTCCACGTACTGGTGCGCTATGCCGGCCAGCCAGATGCTGTCCATGATGGCATTGTGCCCGCTTTGCTCAATGCGGCGCAAATCCCGCAAAAAATAGGCCAGCCGGAACAGGCGCAACAGCACAAGCGCGAACATGACCCCGCCCAGGGCCAGAATGGGGAACATATAAACCCCGCCGGCCCCAATTCTTTCCAAAGTGGCGCTCAGCATGCTCACGCTTTTTTCCCTTTGAGGCCACTGCCTGCCCTGGCCACCAGAATCACGCCTTTTTCCTCCATATCGTCCGCAATTGCGTCCACCCGCCGCGACAATACGTAGTGCAGCAGCATCAGCGGAATGGCCATAATCAGGCCCAGTTCCGTGGTGATCAGGGCAACGGAAATGCCGCCGGACAAGAGCTTGGGATCGGAGTTGCCGAACAGCGTTATGATGTCAAAGGTTGAAATCATGCCGGTGACTGTGCCCAAAAGGCCCAACAGCGGATCCACCGCCGCGGCCACGGCAAGGAACGAGACGCCGCGCTCCAGCGGCACAAGGTTGACCAGTACGGCTTCGTCCCGGCATTTTTCCAGAGTGACGACGGAATCGTCCTTCCAATGGTTCAGCATGTGCAACAGCACCTGTCGGCCGGGAAAACGCGTCGTATTTTCTTTTTTCAGCAATTCGCGGCATTCGGCAAAACGGCCCGCCTGGGCCATGGTGAACACTTCGTCGGCCACCGCATCTGTGCCGAAGCGAACTTTGAAAAGCCGCAGGCAGCGCCACAGGCCATACAGAAAGGCGCTGCACCCCAGCACGAGGATAGGCCCGACCAGCAAGCCGCCCGCCACCAGATGCTCCCAAAGGCCCTGATCCGCGGCATAGCGCATAAAGGCCGCGCCGCCGGAAAAGTCCACCGGATAGGCCGTGGCCTTTCCGGCAAAAGCGGCTTCAAGATTTTTGCGTGTTTCCCGGGAAACGACGGCTTCCACCGCCATCAAATCCTTGCCAC
>JAVBVM010000183.1:0-2612 GCA_031554295.1 Desulfovibrionaceae bacterium
GGGCCGTCCCGGCGCCTCTTTGGCGGCGACGCCCCGTTTTGCGGGGGTGGCGAACCCCAAATGTTGGCGGGGGGACGGCAGTTTTTATGGGGGTGGAGCGGGGACGCTTCGGGGTGGCGGCTCCGGCTTTTGTTTGCCAGCGTCGCCCTTCAGGGGGCGACATTCGTTTTCATATGCCGGCGTGACCCGAGGCCGGGCGGCTTTGGGAGGGACTGGCCCGAAGGGGCGAAACGCGGGAGAAAGGCGATGAAACCGCGATGGCTCTTGGCTTGCGCCGGGGCTCCCGGAGCGCCGCGCGCGAAAAATCACCCACGCAAGGCTCGGGCCAGCGCGGTCACCAGTTCCAACAGTCCCTCGCCCTTCAGGGCCGATACCGGAATCGCCTCGGGAAACCGCTCGCGCAGCGCCTCCCTCAGTTCCTCGCCCACGGTGTCCCACTTGTTCAACACCAGCAGGCGCGGCGTCTCGTGCAGTTCCATGTCCGTCAAAATCTGCGTCACCGCCGCGTATTGCCGGTCGAATTCCGGGTGCCCGGCGTCCGCCACGTGCAGCAGCAGATGCGCCGCCTCCAGCTCCTCCAGGGTGGCCCGGAATGCCTCTACCAGATCTTTCGGCAGGTTGCGGATAAAGCCGACCGTGTCGGCCAGGATCAGCTCCTGGTCCTCGGGCACGCGCAGGCGGCGCGTGGTCGGGTCCAGCGTGGCGAACAGCTTGTTTTCGGCCAGCACGTCGGCGTTGGTCAGGGTGTTCAGCAGGGTGGACTTGCCGGCGTTGGTATAGCCGACCAGCGAGACCACCGGCAGATCCTGCCGGGCCCGGCGGCCGCGCGCGAGGGACCGCTGGCGGCGCAAGTCCTCCAGTTCCTTCTTGATGCGGCCGATACGGTCGCGGATGCGACGGCGGTCGGTCTCCAGTTTGGTCTCGCCAGGACCCCGGCCGCCGATGCCGCCGGCCAGCCGGTCCAGAGCCTTGCTTTTGCCCACCAGGCGCGGTTGCGTGTACTGCAACTGGGCCATTTCCACCTGGAGCTTGCCGGCGCGCGTGGCGGCCCGGCCCGCGAAAATGTCCAGAATAAGCTGGGTGCGGTCAATCACCTTGCGCTCGGTGATGTCGGCCAGGTTGCGCAACTGGGCCGGCGTCAGCTCGCCGTCGAAAATGATGATGCCGGCATTGCCTTGCAGGGCCAGCACTTCCAGATCGGCCAACTTGCCCTTGCCGACGATCAGCCGGGGGTTCACGGCATGCACGCGTTGGATCAGGCGGCCGGTAACCCGTAGGCCGGCGGTGGCCGCCAACTCTTCCAGCTCGTCCAGGTTGCGTTCCTGCTCGTCGCGGTGCGCCGTGGAAATGCTCACCAGCACGGCCGCGGGCAGGCCGCCGCTTTCCGCCGCCTTTGCCCCCGGCGCGGGCGCTTCGATCTCGCCCCGGGCCATTTCCGCTTCCAGGGCCTCGGTTTGCGCGGCAAAGTCCACCTGGGCCCGATCCCATGGCACAGGCGGGTGCACCATGTACGGCTCGCCGCTGGACAGGCCCGGCGCCAGATGCGCATGCTGGAACTGGTCCGGCTCGCCCTCGTTGGTCACGCTCAGGACGGCGATGTCGTCCAGGCGCAGGAAGAGCAGGTCCATCAAGTCTTCGCGCGACAGTCCGTCCGCCGTCAGGTGCGTGTGCGCCAGGCGCAGGCCGCGCAAACGGCCCGAGCCCATGCGGCTGCGCGGCAGTTCGGGGATGTAGATGGCCCCGGTGTCGCCCACCAGCACGTGCTCGACCTTGCCGGCGCGGTCGATGAGCAGGGCCACCTGGCGGCCGATGGCCCGGGAAACCAGGGCCAGTTCGCGCGCCTGCTCGACGGAAAAACCGGTCTGCGGCGAAATGCGCCGCTGCGAAAGGCGCTCCAGCGCCTTCAACTGGCTGCTTTTCAGCCCCTGGAGATTGCCGGCCGGCTTCATAGTGCCGGCCTAAGCCGTGCGCTCCGCCAGATACCCCGAAATCATCCTGTCATACGCCGAGGTGGCCGCGAAGGTGGCGGCCGCGTTTTGCCGGCGCAGTTCCAGCGGCGCGTGCAATTCGCCCTTGCGCTCCTCGGCCTTCAGCGTTTGCATGATCGCCGGGTAGCGTTCCGGCTCCGGCGTCACCAGGATGGAGTGGAAATTTTTGGCCGCCGCGCGCAGCATGCACGGCCCGCCGATGTCGATGTCCTCGACAATTTCCGCCAGGCTCAGGGACTTGGCCGCCGCCGCCGCGAAATTATAGAGGTTCACGCAGATCAGATCGAAGGTCTGGATGCCCAACTCGCGCAGGGTGGCCATGTGTCCGGCGTTGTCCTTGTCCGCCAGGATGCCGGCATGGATATGCGGGTGCAGCGTTTTCACCCGGCCGTTCAATATTTCCGGGAAGCCCGTCACCCGGCTGACCGGCGTCACCGCCAGGCCCGCCTTTTCCAATGCGGCCTGCGTGCCGCCCGTGGACACCAGCTCCACCCCGTGATCCGCCAGAAAACGCGCGAAATCCGCCAGACCGCTCTTGTCCGTGACGCTCAACAACGCCCGGCGCACAGGAAGAAATTCCATGAATGCTCCTTTAAAGATTTGCCTCCGGCGGCCAAAGGGATA
>JAVBVM010000141.1:0-20133 GCA_031554295.1 Desulfovibrionaceae bacterium
GGTGGGGGTGAACGCTTTGAAGGCGTCTGGGTAGCGCCGGTAGTAGCTTGGCCCATGGCTTCCCATCATGTGCAGGACAATGAGCGTGTGTTTGTCGATCTTCGCCAGCCTGTCCTCCAGGCCGTCCAGCAGCACCTCGTCGTAGAAACTGTCGCCGTTGCGGAATTTCGCGTTGCCGGTTTGCATCAGGTCAATGGTCGGCACCCGGTCGCTCACTCCTTTGCTGCCGCTGTCATTGTCCAGCCACAGCACGTCATAGCCGGCTTTCTGAATGACATCCAGCAGGTTCTCCCGGTTCACGGCCTTGTCGATATTGAATTGCGCGCGCGGAATGTCGGAAAACATGCAGGGTAGGGAAAAGGCGGTGGCCGTGCCGCTGGCGGCAACGTCCTTGAAGCTGATCACGTCCTCTTTGGCCAGTTCCGGGTTGGTTTCCCGGCTGTAGCCGTTCAATGAAAAATTCGCGGACCGGGCGGTTTCGCCGATCATGAGGATCAGCACCGTAAGGTGCGGGTCCTCAAAGGGCGTATGCCGGGGGGCCTCGTCGATGACCACGAATTCCCGGTTGGCGAGCCGGACCTTGTTAATGTAGCGGGCGATCGAGGTGATGTAGTTGGTGGGATTGAGCAGCTTGCCCATCACTTTGTTGTTCCGGGCGAAGATTGAATACTCTTTGTAAAAGGCCGCCCCCACCCCGGCGGTCAGAATCAGACAGATGCCGATCAACAGGGCGCGGCTGGCGATTTCCTTCAACAAGGGCCTGTACCGTATTCTGGTCATGAACAGCAGCACGGAAGGCAGAACGCCCAGGCCGAGCACCCACAGGATGCCGCTGAGCGTCACCGTTTCCGCGGCTTCATTAAGATTGGTGGCGAAAACGTTCCGCACCATTTCAGAATCAATGTACACGTTCAGCGTGAACATGAAATAATTGGCCCCGGCCGAGGCGACAAGCAGCAGGGCCAGGATGGGCTTGCCCACGTAAGGCCACATTATGAGGTTGAACACGACGAACGAGACCAGGATAAAAGCGACGGGCCAGGAGAGGGCGAAAAGCAGGCCGTATGTTCCCTCAATCGACAAACGCTCGAGCATGAACCGCCAGAAGGTCAGATTCATGACTGTGCTCATATATATCGCGGCAAGCGCGCATACTGTGGCGCGCTTTAATTCCCATTTCATGGATAAGGTATCCTATATTATTGGGCCGCGCCGGGTTCGCGCGGCCGCGGCTTGAGAGCAGCGCATAAAGTACATGCGCTTCCGGGAATGATCAAGCCCTGACGGGAGCGTAAAAAATAATGCGCCTGCGGGGGGCCTTTTAATCGAAGTCCGCTATCAGTGCGCCTATATGCAGCGGCCCGAGGGTTTCTTTCCGCATGGAGCCACGGATGCGCGAGACGGCCTCGTGCAGATGGGGCGAGCTGATGCCGCTGGCCAGGGAGCTGTGCGCCTCGATGAAGGCGGCCAGGGTGTCGGCGATTTTGATCAGGCGGCCGTCCTTGGGGTCCAGGGCGTCATCGCAGACGGTTTGCAGATCTTCAAAAGTGACGCGTTCTGGTTCGCCGTCGCGCAGGATGGTCTCATAGAATTCCGAGCCCACGGCCGAGCCGAGGAGGTAGCGCAGGCGGTCCACCAGGGGCTGGAAGCCGCCGTCGTTCAGCGGCTGGAACACGCGGCGTTCAAGCTCCTGGTCTTCGTACTGGCGGATGAGCCGGGGCAACTGGGTAATGGAGCGTTTGACCGGCGTGATGATGTCGCGGGTGAGCAGTTCGGGCAGATCGTGGAACAGGCCGCAGAAAAAGTTGTTGAGCCGCCGGGCCGGACAGGCGTCCAGATTCAGGCTGAACAGGTAGCTGTATGAAGCCACGATGAACATATGCCCCAGAACCGAAGTCTCCGGTATGCGCGGCGTTTGCGACCAGCGTTTTTGAAAACGCAGTTGCCCGCACAGGTTGGCGAAGCTGCCGAGCGGGTTCCCCACGCCCTCGATCAGGGCAGGAACGCCCGGAATATCGGCCAGGGCGGCCAGGCTGTCCTCGAACGATTTGTCGATTTCCGGCATTTCCGAGTCAAACGAGTTCAGCGGCTTGATCAGGTTGAATTCCCAGCCGGAAGCGAACTGATGGGCCGCGGCCAGAATGCGGCCGGCCGGGCTGATCCGCTCTCGTGAAAAGGCATATTCTTTGAAACGCCGCCAGAAGCCTTCATCCAGCGGATGCACCAACGGCTCAAGCTCGCCGCAGACCCAGGCCGACAGTTCCCGGTAGTGTCCTTCGTTTTCGCGGATTTTATAGAATACCGGGGGCTTGATGTCGGTGATCACCAGCCGGTAGAAGTAATCGAACAGGGCCTCCTCCACGATGCGCGTGCCCAATTCAAGGCGATCGGTCAGGGAAAGCCCGGCGCTGTTCAGCTCAAACAGCGCCCAGGCCACGATCATCTTGTGCGCCTGTTTGTCCACCTCGACCAATTCCATGGGGCGCAGCTTGTCATTCCAACGCCGCATGTTTGATCCGGAAAAAATGAATTGTAGTAATCCCTTACGAACTCCGTACATGATATCCCTTTATGTCGTTTACTCTCGAGGCGGCTTGGGTGTGGGGAGGAGAATGCAAATTCCCGCGGCCGCGCTGGCCGCCATCATCCACCAGCCGGAAGCGTACGAGCCGGTGAGATCGATACTGTAGCCGACGCACAGCGGTCCGAGGATCGAGCCGAACTGGAAAATGCAGCCTGAAATGCCGCCCGCGGTGGCGGCATGCATTTTGCCGGAAAAGGCGGCAACAATCAATGTGGGCGGCGGATTGGCGATGCCGTAGAAAAGCCCGGCCAGCCCGGCGGCCAGCATCAGGGCGGGCGCGGTCTCAAGCGCGCCGAACAGGGGCGGCAGGGGGATGAGGCAAAGAAAGGCCGCAATCATTACCCATTTCGGATGTGACAAACGATCGCAGAGAAAGCCGGAAAGCAGGGGGCCAAGGCAGCCGCCCAGGCCGAAAAACATCATGACAAAGCCGGCCTCGGCCAGGCTGAAGTTGATGCTCTTCAAATAGGAATTACCCCAGCTGATGAAGCTGATCTGTGACCACATCAGGCAGAAGCCGGCCAACGAAACCAGCAGGAGCGCGCGCTGGCCGAGAACATACCTGAGGCCAGCGAAAAAACTGGCGTTTTTTGCGGCTGAGCCTATATCGCGCAATACCGACAGAGCGACAACGGCCAGGCACAGGGCCGCTATGCCCACGGCCACGAACGCCCCGCGCCAGGTCCAGAGCGAGGCCAGCCAGGGCATAAGCAGGTTCGGCAAAAGCACACCGCCGCCGGTGGGCGCCAGAAGCAGCAGGCCAAAGGCCAGGCCGTGCTCTTTAGCCGGGAACCAGCGGCTCACGCAGCGCACGCAGGAGGAATAAACCATGCCCGCGCCAAAGCCGGCCAAAAGGCGCAGGAAAAAACCGGCGCCATAACTGGCGGCGGCGCCCATACCGATGGAGGCCAAGCCCTCAACAAGCAGGGCGAGCGTAACCACTCCGCGCACGCCGAAACGATCTCCCAGCACGCCGGCCGGGATATGCACGGCCACATACCCAACATAAAAGGCGCTCATGTAGGAGCCGATCCGCGTCATGTCCATGCCGAGCTCCGGCCCGGCCGCGCCGGCCAATGGCGGCCAGGCGAAGCGAACAATGAAGCCCATCATGAAATAGCAGACGGTCAGCAGGTGCAGGGGCCAACGGTAGGGGCTGTAGGCGGGCGTTGTCTCGAACGACATGGGCGCTCCTGCGTTTTCGATACGGTAAGACGCTGGGAGTCCGGCGGGGGGTTGGCCCCCGCCGGAGGTTGGTCTGGAATGGATTGCCTTACGCGGTCACCACGGCCAGCGCGATGGAGAGCAGCTTGCTGCGCACGGTGTCGCTGCGTGAGGTGGCGATCACGGGCGCGCTGGCGCCAAGCACCTGCGAGGCGCTTTCAATATGGGCGAAATAATGCATGCTCTTGTGCAGCATGTTGCCCGCTTCAATATCGGGCGCGAGCAGCAGGTCGGCATGGCCGGCGACCGGGCCGGTCACGCCCTTATGGCGCGCGCCTTCCTCGCTCACCGCGTTGTCCAGGGCCAGAGGGCCGTCCACCAGGCAGCCCTTGATCTGGCCGCGATCGGCCATTTTGCTCAAAATCGCGGCGTCAATGGTGTCCTGCATGTCCAGGTTCACGGTTTCCAGGGCGCAGAGCACGGCCACGCGCGGCTGCTTCATGCCGATGCGGTGCAGCAGGTCCACCCCGTTCTCCAGAATGGCCTTCTTTTCCATGAGGTCCGGCTTTACGTTCATGGCCGGGTCGGTGATCATGAAGACGCCGGAACCATCGGTCTTGTCGTAAATGCCGCCAATGCTGAGCTGGCGGCCTGAGCGCAGGCCGTTTTCCTTGTCCAGCACGGCGCGCAGGAAGGTGGCGGTGGGCAACTGGCCCTTCATGATGGCGCCTGCCTTGCCCGAGCGCACGGTCTCAACGGCCAGGCGGGCGGCTTCAGCGTCATTCTTGGCGGCGACGATGTTTTTGTCCTTCAGCCACTTGGCGCCGACTTCCTTACCGTATTTTTTGATCGCTTCCGGGTCTCCGAAAAGCAGGAACTCGGCGATGCCCGCCTGAACGGCTTCGTGCACGGTCTGCATGATGCCGTCGTCACCGGCGGCCGCAACCGCGACAGTCACTTTGGAACGTTTTTGCGCGGCTGGAATAAGGTCGTCAATTCGCTTGATCTCTTTCATCGCCATGGGACTACCTCATAAAGGGAGAAATGGTTTCTGATCGGCCGGAAGGCGCGTGGTAGGCGCATATCCGACAATCCTGCCGCATAAGGCGGCACGGCCGCCGTTTTCCGAAAGAGAGCCGCCGGTGAACGCGGCGGTGAGCAAACATGTAAAACCGCATCAGACATATCTGAAAACAGCGGGCAGTGCAAACCTCGGACGGCTTGTCTTTGGAAAACGACTAGCTCCAGCAACAAGTATTCCAGTGTGCGGGACGCTCGGAACCGCCCGGACAAAACCGCGAGGCAGGCTTTTTCTCCAAAACTTTTCCATGCACGTTTGCCTGATTCCCGGATGGTTTTCGTCATTATTGCAAAATTGCCATGCAACGCTGCCGAATGCCCTGGCCGGCGCGAAGGGGAAATTGTTTTTTTATTTATATATTTTCAATTGTTAAACGTTGGTTTTAGCTGGTATCTTTCTTGCTCAAAACCGTTCATTCGGCGTGGCCTTCATTGCGCCGCGCCGATCAAACGCAATTTCCTGTGAACCCACGCGCTGTGAGCCGGTGAGCGGACGATCCGTATTGCAGCGAGGATTTGGTAGGCAGATGCGTGTGCCTGTCCGGCATACCCCTTCACGAAGGCGATTCAACCAGGAGGAGTGTATGAGTGCTGCGGAAGGAGTGGTAAAAGGCAATATCCTGCAAAGAATGTCCGAGAGCTTCAACAGCTTCGCCCAGCGCTGGATTCCAAGCGCGCTGGTGCTGGCCATTTTTCTTACTATTTTTGTCGCTATCCTATCGATGATTGTGACAAAATCCTCCCCGCTGACCGTGTTGGTGGCGTGGGAAAAAGGCTTCTGGAGCCTGCTCGCCTTTGCCATGCAGATGGCGCTTTTGTTCCTTACCGGCTTCATCGTGGCCGACTCGCCGCCCATCAAACGCCTGCTGCGCCGGCTGGCGCGCATTCCCAACAACCAGCTCACCGCCCTGTTGCTGATCGTCGTTGTCAGTAACATCATCACCTTTTTCAATACGGGCCTGGGCAATATCAGCGGCGCCATGATCGGGCGTGAAATGCTCGTGGCGGCGCGGGAAAAGGGCTATAAACTGCACCTGCCCCTGGTGGTGGCCGCGGCGCTGGCCCTGAACGGCAACATGAACGGCCTGGGCTGCGCGGCCCAGCTTTTTGTGGCCACGCCCGGCCACTTTATGGAAAAGCTCATCGGCGTGCTGCCTTTGACCCAGACCAGTCTTCTGCCTATCAACCTGTCTGAATTTGTTGTGCAGATGATCGTCATGATCCTGCTCCTGCGCGGCATGGCTCCAAAGGCGGAAAAGTGCCTGGAAGCCAGCGATGAATTCGTCGATTCCATCAAGCCCCAGTCCGTGCTCACGCCGGCTTTGAACACGCCGGCCATGAAATTCAACTACAGCAAAATCCTCGGCATAGGGCTCGGCATTATCGCCCTGTTCTGGGCCGCCCGGCACATTTGGCTGAACGGCCTGGCCGGCATCAACTTCAACGTGTCGAACTTCGTGTTCCTGTTCGTCGGCCTGGTGCTGCACCGGACGCCCGAGCACTTCATGCAGTCGGCCGCGCGCGGGGTGAACATCGTTGTCGCCATCCTGGTCCAGTTCCCGCTCTACGCCGGCATGTTCGGCATTATTACGAACACGGGCCTGGGCGCGGCGCTGACGGAATTTTTCGTGTCCATCTCCAATGGCCGGATTTTTCCGTTCATCGCCTACCTGTATTCGTCCATTCTGAACATGTTCGTGCCCTCGGGCGGTTCCAAGTTCGTCATTGAAGCCCCTTATATCATCCCGGCCGCCCAGGAACTGGGCGTGCAGGCTTCGACGATCATCAACGCCTATACCATGGGCGACAACACCACGAACATCATCCAGCCGTTCTGGGCCCTGCCCGTGCTGAGCCTGTTCAAGATCGATTTCAAGGACGTGCTGCCCTACACCTTTGTCATGGCCCTGGGGCTGTTCGTCGTCAACATTGTCTACTTCGGCTTCCTTTACCCGATCTTCTATTGACGAACGATCGGGAGGCAATGCCGGGGCTCCTCCTTGCGGGGAGCCCCGGCCTGAGAAAAACAAGCGAGGAAAACTATGAGCAAAACACGGAAAGTCATCATCACCGCCGCCCTGACCGGCACCTTCCACGGCAAGGAAACCTGCCCGGCCATTCCGCTGCAACCGGCGGAAATTGAAGCCGCCGCCACGGAGTGCTGGAATGCGGGCGCCTCCATCGTGCACCTGCACGTGCGCGACAAGGACGGGCGCGGCACCAATTCGCGCGCGATCTATGAGGACGTCAACGCCCGCATTCGGGCGAAAACCCGCCTGATCGTCCAGAACAGCATCGCGCCGCCGCCCTATCTTGAGCTGGCGCCGGTGGATGAAGGGCTGCAAGCCATTGAGGCGGGCCCTGACATGTGCAGCCTGGACATGGGCCCGGTGGTCATGCAGTTTGGCGGCGTGACCCAGTACGTGCCCTGGACGCGCGACTTCATCACCAAGGCCGCCGGCATGATGAAAGAGCGCGGCATCAAGCCGGAAATGGAAATATTCAACCACTGCCACATTCTGGACGCCATCAATGTCCTGATCGCCCAGAACCTGATCTCCCCGCCCTATTCCTTCAGCTTCGTCTTCGGGCAGAACAAGATCAACCATCACTGCGTGCCTTACAGCCTGGAGATTCTGAATCATTATCTGCACTTGCTGCCACCGGACAGCATGTTCAGCGCGCTTGGAATCGGGGCTTCGCAGATGGAGTCCACCATCACCACCATGCTGGCCGGCGGCAACATGCGCGTGGGCCTTGAGGACAACATCTTCTACCGCTACGGCGAACAGGCCAGGAGCAACGCCCAGTTCGTCGAGCGCGCGGTGCGCATCATCAGGGAATGCAATCTTGAAGTGGCGACTCCGGACGAGGCCCGCGTTATGCTGGGCCTGCCGGCGAAAAAATAGCTCTCCTTCCGTCAACACTCAACCGAAGAGGGCGCCTCCGCATGGCGCCCTCTTCATTTTCCCGGCAAAGGCGTAAAAACGCGCCCGTTTTCATGCCGATGAAAACGGGCGCGTTGCGTTTATCCGGGCAAAGCCAGTCCGGGGCTATTGCTTCGGGGCGTCGCCGTTCGGGTACTTGGCGATCAGGTCTTTGTAATAGTCGTACAGCGGCTGCATATCCTTGTTGGCGGCCAGGAAGGCGTCAACCACCTTCGCGCTGCGCGCCTTCATTTCCGCGATCATCTCGGCCGGGGCCTTGGTGACCACCGCGCCGTTGTCCTGCTCGGCCTTCATGATTAGCGGCATCATGTCTTTATAGAGGTATTCGCTGGCATTGACCGCGGCCTGCCGGCCCAAGGCGCGCACTTTCGCCTGCACTTCCGGGGAAAGGCCGTCGAACCAGCGCTTGCTGACCACGAACATCTGGCAGATAGCGCCTTCCTGCGCGGCGGTGACGTACTTGGCCGGGAACAGCTTCATGGCGAACCAGAAGGTGATGTCGGTTTCAATGCCGTCCGCCACGCCCTGTTGGATGGCAACGGTGATTTCGGCGGTGTCGACGTTCACCGGGGTGGCGCCCCAGGCGGCCACGGCTTGCTGGTTGATCGGGCTGTTATAGGTGCGGATGCGCATCTTTTCCAGATCCTGGATGCTGGTCAGCGGCTTTGAGGTGAACAGCTGGCGGTCCGGAGTGGCCACGGAGGCAAGCAGCACAGTGCCCTTTTTTTCGAACTCCCTCTGGAGCGGGCTGTCGTAGCCGGCGTTGATCATCTTGGTGATCCAGTCGTTGCCGGGGATGAAGAAGGGCAGGTCGAGAATGTTCACGCCGGGCACCAGGATGGAAATCATGCCGTTGGGCATGACGGCGGCCTGGATGCTGCCGTTCTGCAAGCCCTGCAGGATCTGCGGGATCGTGCCGAGCTGCGAGGTCGGGTACACCTGGACGTTGAGCTGACCCTTCAGTTCCGCTTCGGCCAGTTTCTGGAATTCCAGGGCGCACACGGTCTGCTGGTGGCTGGTGGTGGTAATGGTGCCGATGCGCATGGTCGCGGCTTTTTCCGCGGCAAAGGCGGTGGACGCGACCAGCAGCAGGGCGCTGAAGCAGAGTACGCCCAGCGCTTTTATGGAATGTTTGCAACGCATAAAGGCTCCTCCAAAAGGTTAGAATTTTTCCTGATAGGGAGAATCTTCAAACGTGAATTCGGTGAACTTGCCGTCTTTCAAATAGCCCGCGTATTCGTACAGATCGAACTGCGGAGGGGTTGCGCAACCGGAGGAGGACATGCCGCGCGGACGGTGGGCCATGCAGCCGGTGCCGTGCTTGACCAGGGCGGGGGCGTAGAGAATGTCGCCTTCGTAGCATTCGATCCAGCGGCTTTCCAGGTATCCGTCGCCGATGCCGTTCCAGAACAGCACCGCGTCTTCGGAAATGGGGTGCAGGTGCGGTTTGAAGGCCACGCCCGGGTCATGGTAGGCGTTGTGCACGCCGCACATTTTCGCGCCTACGCCCGGCCAGATCAGGAAGCGCATGGGGCCGCCGTATTTATTGAACGGCGCGCCGCGGAAGATGTTGAACACCGCGCCGCCTTCGGCCGCGGCTTTGGCGCCGATGGTTTCGCCGTGATAGATGCCGCCGAGCTTGTTCGGGCGCATCGTGCAGCCGCGGGGGATGGAATCCATCTTGATGCCCAGCGTGGCCTTGTCAATGGCGAAATAGTCCAGGTCGCCGCCGCTGGCCAGGCCCAGGGCCTGATAGAATTCCATGGGCGAGGGGCAGATGTATTGCAGGACGATGAAGTCCTCTTTCGAGCCCGGCGCGCAACGGGTTTCATAGGTGCAGCCCATGGGCGCGAACAGGAGGTTGCCGGCTTCCACGCGTTCCCAGCCGCGCTTGTTGAAGTTCACTTCGCCCGCGCCCCGGATGCAGGTCATGCTGGTTTCGGAAATGGGGTGGGACTGGCCGGCCAAGGCGCCGCCGGGCTTATGGATCAACAGGTGGAAGGACACCATGCGCGTGCCCGAACCCGGCCAGCCCACGAGCCGGGTGATGCAGCCGTTGCCCCGATCAATATCAATGCCGTAGTTGATATTGAAAATAGCCCCGCGCCGCCGAACCTCGTCAAGCGTGCGGTTCCACACTCGGGCCGGGTCATCGTAATTGGGAAATTCGAGCATCTCTCCTCCCAGGGGTGATAGGTGAAGACCTGTCCGGAATATACGCGGCACGCTGCTGCCTGTCTCCGGATTTCCGGCGGGTGGACCGGGGGCTGTGGTATTGTGGAATTCGTCTTGTAATATAAGACAAAATCTTATTATAAGAGACTATTAAATGTTATTTTTTCTGTCAACCCTTTTCCTGGTTGGGGACAAAAAGTCTAGGAAATTCAATGGCGTTGCCATGAATGTTCAACCGAAAACGGCATGGAGGAGAACGCGTAAAGGAGAGGGCGGGAGCGCCGGGGAGGGGAGAAACAGAAGGGGCTGCGCGCCCCCCTGTTGTTTGCGATTTATCGGCTAGCTTTTGAATTTCATCTCAACCGCGCTGCCCGGGGTGTAGCCTTTAAGCGTGGTCAGCATGCCTTTGACCGAGCCCAGGATTATGTCGGCGGTGAACTGGTTCAGGGCAACGGGTTGGCCGTTGACGGTAATCTCAAGGACGCTGTTTTTCGCCTTGCAGTGTTCGACGTTGGCCTTGCCGGCCACAATGCGGGCGGCAAGGCCCGCGCAGTCGGTAAAGCCGCATTCGCCGCAGTCCAGGCCGGGCAGGATGAAGGCCCGCTCTTCCACCAGGGTGGCGAGCTGGTCCAGCGATTCCGGCGTGAAATGGGGCAGGCCGGGCAGGGAAATTTCGCCGTAGGTGGCCAGAGCGAGCTCGGGCGCGAGCTCGGGCGCGTCTTCCGCCTCTTTCAGGCACAGAACGCGCGGCAGCCAGCCCAGTTGCTTGCCGCCCTCGACCAGAAGCATGTCGGCCGGCATGAGCGGCAGCAGATCCGGCAAATAGCGTTTGTGCGACCAGAACACGGCCGCCTCCCCGGAGCCCAGGCCGGCGACCGTGCGCCCCGGCTTCATAAGCCAGGCGGTGTCGGTGCCCGGCATATCAAGCCCCTGATGGGTGAACTTGGCGATGCCCAGGCGCAGGCCGCGCGACTCAAGGACATCGGCCAGCATGCCGACGGTGGTGGTTTTCCCTGACTTTTTAAACCCGACAATATTAATGCCTTTCATCGGAACGCTCCTTTGCGGGAAGACTGTTTTTTTCGATCGGGCGCTGGTCTGCGCCGGGCGGCGGAGTTGCCTTTGGGGCCTTTTCCCATGCCGGGAGGCCGGGCTCTCCCTCTGGCCGCGCGCTTGCCGGAGCCGGTGGCTTTTTCGCCGGAGAGGGCGAAATTGATTTCAAGCCGCCCCATGCTCACGTCCTGAACAACCACGCGCACAGCCTGGCCCAGGCGGAAGGCGCGGCCCGTGCGCTCGCCCAGCAACTCCTGGCGCGCGGGATCAAAGCGGAAATAGTCGCCGGAGATGCTGGAGAGCCGCACCATGCCTTCAGCCATGACCTCCTGGCATTCGACGAAAAAGCCGAAGTCGATCAGGCCGGTGATCACGCCGTTGTATACTGCGCCGATCTTGTCGCTCAAGAAGAGCACCGTCAGGCGGCGCATGATTTCCCGTTCCGCCTCGGTCGCGGAACGCTCGCAAGTATTCAGCCCGAGGGCGACGCGCTCAAGCGCGCCTTCGCCGGGCAAATCGCCATAGGTGGGCAGGCCCAGGGCCCGGCGCAGGGCGCGGTGCGCAATGAGGTCGGCATAACGCCGGATGGGCGAGGTAAAATGGCAATAGCAGTCCGCCGCCAGGCCGAAATGGCGTTCCAGCGCCGGACTGTACCGCGCCTGCATCATGGTGCGCAAGGCCAGCCGCCGGATGATCGGGCCGCGCGCGTCGTCCCGCCCGATTCTGAGCGCCTTGCGCAGGGCGGCCGGGCTCGGCCGCTTCACCGGCTCCGCAAGCCCGGTGGCGGCGAGCGTCTGAAACAGGCCCTCAAGCTTTTCCGCTTCCGGCTCGGGGTGCACCCGGTAAAGCAGGGGCAGACCCGCGTCATGCAGAAAGCGGGCGACGGCCTCGTTGGCGGCCAGCATGAATTCCTCGATCATGTTGTTGGCGGCGCCCATTTCGCGCGCGACAATGCCGGCAAGGGCGCCGTCATCGTCAAAAACAGCCTGGGCCTCAGGCACGTTGAAATCCAGGCTGCCCCGCTCCGTGCGCCGTTTCTTCAGCGCCTCCGCCAGTTCCGCCGCTGTTTCCAGCATGCCCGCATGCTGGGCCAATGCCTCACGCGCCCGCCGGCTGACTTCCGGCTCAGACGAGAACAGTCCGGAAACGTCGTCGTAGACCAGGCGGCCCGCCGACTGGATGCAGGCGCTGAAAAAGCGCGCCCCCACCCGTCCGCCGTCCTGGTCGATATGGATTTCCGCCGCCATGGCCAGGCGCGGCTCGTCCGGCTTCAAACTGCACAGGCCGTTGCTCAGCGCTTCGGGCAGCATGGGCTCGACCGAGCGCGGAAAATACCAGGAATTGCCGCGCTCGCGCGCCTCGCGATCCAACGCCGAGCCGGGCCGCACATAGTGCGCCACGTCCGCTATGGCCACCCGCAGCAGCCAGCCGTTTTCCAGGCGTTCCACATGCACGGCGTCGTCAAAATCGCGGGCGTCCGCGCCGTCAATGGTCACAAAAGGAATAGCGCGCAAATCCCGGCGTTCCGGGGCGCGGATTTCCCGCTCCAGCGGCGCTTTCGGCAAGGCCGCCGCCTCTTCCTTCACGGCTTGCGGAAATTCCATGGGCACGCCGTGGCTGACCTTGACGATCCGCTCCTGCGCCTCAACACTGGTTTCATCTCCCAAAACCTTCACCAGGCGCGCGGACCACAGGCCGTCGTCAATCTTCTCGCCCGGCGCGGCCAACAGCAGATCGCCCCGGCCGATCTCGGTCTCGTTTACGCCCTCGATCATAAAGTGCGCCCGGATGCGCTCATCGACCGGCGCGGCCACGAGCAGCCCGCCGGCAAAGCGCAGAGCCGTGAGCGCCATTTCCGGCATTCCGCGACGGACAACGCGCGCGATACGCCCTTCGGGACTCAATTCCTGTCCGCCGCGCGCGCCCGGCACCCGCGCCACGGCGACAGTATCGCCGTGCCAGGCGTCCCCCATGCCTGAGGCCGGAATATACAAAGCCCGCCCGCCGTATTCCGGCTCGACAAAGCCTGAGCCCGACCGCTGTACGCGCAAGCGCCCGGTCGCCAGCTTCAAATGCTTCATCAGCCCGTATGAGCCGCCGCGCAGGCGGAGCAGTTCGCCCGAAGCCATCAGGCCCGCCAATATCCCTTCCAGGGCCTTTTTACTGCGGCGCGGCACGCCCAGAACACGCAGCAGGGAGTCCATGTTCAGCGGACGCATGGTTTTACGAAACGCTTCCAGCACGGATTCCCGCGTGACCACGGAGTCCGTGCTGGAAGCGTTTTTGGCGGAGATCTGCTTTTTGCCCATATCGATGTTCTACCCTAAAGCGCGCTGGCGGGGAAGCCCGGGAGGAAGGGCGTATTTTTTCGCGCTCTTGCGTCGGGAGGGGCTCTTTACCACGGTCACGTAAGGTCAGAGTGCGTTTTTCCCGTAAAAAGGCTCCCGTCATTGTTTCGCGGAAAAATACGCCTTCCCGCCAAGGCCGGCGCGGGGAAAGGCAAAAACAAGATGTGAAACCCACAAGCTTACCATGTGGGCGGGAGTTTAGCGTGCAGGCATTTCGCTTTTCGTCTTTGGCGCGACCGTTCGGATTCGAAAGCCCAAAGCGGACCGGCCCCGGGTCAGGCGGAGTCCGGGCGGAAACGGGCGTTTCCTCTCAAAGGGCGGCGGTGAATATGAAAGGAAAAACGGCTCCCCTATATGGGGTTCCAAGGAGTCCCGGCCCCTTGGCCGCCGGAGGCATGCCTTTACAAATAATCCGCGTCGACCGCCGCCCGCCCGTTGTCGAACATCAGCTTCAGAAAGACAACGCTGCGTTCGTCGATGGGCATGATGGGGAAACGTTTGCGGCAGCCTTCGCAGCGGACCATGAGGGGCTGGACGGGGTTGACCAGAGGGACGGAACCGCCGCAATGCGGGCAGGGGTAGAAAAAGAGCAGTTCCATGGAATCGGGCCGCACGGGCTGGATGGGCTTGCTGGAGGAGTCGGGCGTATCGGGCATGGTCGGCTCTCTTAGAGCGGATTAACTTTGAAAAAGTTCATTCGCTCTGCAAGGATTTGTCTCCAAATCCTTGCCGTGAAGTGGTTGTGGGCGGGCTTTGCCCGCCGTTAAGCAAACATTCCAAACGTGCAGATCTAAAGGTTGAGCAGGCTTTGGCCGGTCATGGCGGCGGGCTGCTGGAGGTTCCAGAGCTGGATGATGGTCGGGGCGATGTCGCCGAGCTTGCCGCCGGAGCGCAGGGTGAATTTGGGCGTTTCCGTGCCCTCGAGGACGAGGAAGGGCACGGGGTTGGTGGTGTGCGCGGTGTGGGGCTTGCCGTCGGCGTCGAGCATCCGCTCGGAATTGCCGTGGTCGGCGGTGATGATCAGGCGGCCGTGCGGCAGCACGGCGGCGGCGACGCGGCCGACGCAGGCGTCGATGGCCTCAATGGCGCTGATGGCGGCTTGGAGAATGCCGGTGTGGCCGACCATGTCCGGGTTGGCGAAGTTGCAGACGGCGAAGGCGTAGCGGCCGGTGCCCCACTCGGCGATAAAGGTGTCGGCGACCTGCTCGGCGCTCATGGCCGGCTTCAGGTCATAGGTGGCCACGTCGCGCGGCGAGGGGATGAGGCGGCGTTCCTCATTGGGAAAGGGATCCTCGTGGCCGCAGTTGAAGAAGTAGGTGACATGCGCGTATTTTTCCGTTTCCGCGATGCGCAGTTGGGCGAGGCCGAGGCTGGAGACGAATTCACCCATGCCCTGGCGGATTTCTTCCTTTTCAAAGGCCACAGGCACGTCAAAGTCGGCCTCGTAGCGGGTCATGGTGGCCAGGCCGGAGAGTTGGGGCAGGCGGCCGCGATCGTAGAAGGCGAAGCCGGGATCGATGAAGGCGCGCACCATCTGGCGGGCGCGGTCAGCCCGGAAGTTGAAGAAAAAGACCACGTCGTCGTCGCTGATCAGGCCGACCGGGGCATTGTCGGCCATGAGCACGCGCGGCTTGATGAATTCGTCGGTCTCTCCGGCGGCGTAGGCGGCTTCGACAGCATCCACGGGGTCGGACGCGCTTTGGCCTTTGCCGTGCACCATGGCGTTGAAGGCGATTTCATTGCGTTCCCAGCGGGTATCGCGATCCATTGCATAATAGCGGCCGCAAACCGTGGCTACCGCGCCCCAGCCCACGGCGCGCTGGTGGCGAACGATTTCCTGCATGAAGCCTTTGCCGGAGTCGGGCGGGGTGTCGCGGCCGTCCATGAAGGCGTGGAGGAACGCCTTGACGCCGGCGTTAGCCGCCAACTCGAGCAGAGCCTTGATATGCGTGATATGGCTGTGCACGCCGCCGTCGGAGAGCAGGCCGAGAAAGTGGACGCGGCCGCCGCGCAGCTTGGCCTTGGCCAGCAGTTCAACCAGAGTTTTGTTTTCCGCCAGCTTGTGCTCCTCGATGGCCAGATCGATGCGCGTCATGTCCTGCCAGACAATGCGCCCCGCCCCGATATTCATGTGCCCGACCTCGGAATTGCCCATGAAGCCGGTGGGCAGGCCCACGTCGCGCCCCGAGGCGGAAAGCCGGGTCTTGACGGCGCGACCGGCCAGGGCGGCGAGGTTCGGGGTGCGGGCCAGGCGCGCGGCATTGCCCGGGCCTTCCGGCGCAAGGCCGAAGCCGTCGAGGATGAGCAGCAGCGTGGGTTTCAGGGCGGGTATCGTGGACATGGGGTCCTCCTTGGCGGGCGCTTGGCGAAGAGCGGCGTTTACGCGGGCTCGGGCTTTCCGAACAGGATCGGGCAACCGGACCACAAGCCTTCAAGGCGGTAAAGTTCTCGTGTGGTTGGGAGAAGAATGTTGATGATCACATCAGCGCAGTCGACCAATATCCACTGGCCGGCGCTGTGTCCTTCCATGCGCAGATAGCCGAGCTTCTCCGCGGCGGAGGCGGCCAGCACCTGGTCGGCCAGGGCTTGGGCCTGGCGCGATGAAGCGGCGGTGGCGATGAACAGCGCATCGGCGAAGGAGCAGTGTTGGGAAATGTCAAAAGCCAGAATATCCAAAGCCTTGCCTTTGGCGAGGACGTCGACAAGGGCGTTGACTTTGGCGATGACATCGGGGGCAAGCTGGGGTTGGGCGGAAGGAGCCTGATCGGAAGGCCCGGGGACGGACTGTTTTTGCTCAAGGTCGGGCTGTGCGGAAATCTGCGTCATGAACTCTCCTGAAACGTTCTTGGGGATTATCCCTTGCGGCAGTGTACACGATGGGAGGCGGACAGGCAAATATTCAGTTTTCCGGTAGAGTTTCTTTTTTCGTTTGCCCGGCCGAATGGCTGCGGCTGGCCGCCCGCCTTGACAAGAACGCTTTGAAGCCGCATCGTGCCGCGACTAAAGCAATTTCGCATTGAGATTGCCGTTTAACGGAGAGCAAAGCCCGCCTGCGACAACCCCGCGGACGTTGCCGCGCACCGCCGGAGCAATTTGGCTATATGGACGATTTTTAATGTTAAAATGCTCTAAACGCAAAAAGGGGAATGCCATGCGCTATAGTGTTGATCCGGAACTATTCGCGCGTTTTTCCGGCTTCCGCCGGGCGGTGGTGGTGGCCCGCGACATTGACAATACGGGCGAGCGCCCGGAACTGCTGGCGCTGTTGCGCCGGTGCGAGAACGCCGCCCGCGGACCGGAACTGGAAGACTTTTGGAACCACCCGCGCCTGGCCGCCTGGGCCGGGACTTTCAGCGCCATGGGCTTGAACCCCAAGCGCTACCCGCCTTCGGTGATCAACCTGATCAAGCGGACGCGGGGCGGCACGGACTTGCCTTTCGTCAATCCGCTGGTGGCGGTGTTCAACTGCATCAGCCTGCGGTGCCTGGCGCCGTGCGGCGGGGACGATCTGGCCGTGGTCACGGGCGATTTGCGCCTGGGCTTTGCCGCCGGGACGGAGCGGTACGTGCCATTGGGCAAGCCGGATGCGCTGGAAACGCCGCCGGCCGGCGAGGTCATTTACATGGACACGGGCAATGCGGACGTGTTCTGCCGCGCCTGGTGCTGGAAAAACGGCGACCGCAGCAAGCTGACGCCCGAAACGAACGCGGCGGCCATCAATATCGACGGCATGCCGCCGCTTACCCTGGCGGACCTCAAGCCGATCGCCGAGGAAGCGGCGGAACTCCTGCGGCGGCATACCGGCGCGCGGACGGAGATTCACTATCTTTCGCCGGACAATACGAGTTTCGATTTTTAGCCGCGCCAGTGAGGGCGCGAGAAAGGAGGCCGGGCGCTGATGCGTGCGGCCTCTTCTATTTAGTCGCAAAGAAGCTCAGAACGTCACCCGCACGGCCCCGGCCACGGCCTGGGCCTTGCGCTTCGCGTTTTCAATGTCCGTCCCCAGGGCCAGGGTCACGCCCATGCGGCGCCTGCCGCGCACTTCCGGCTTGCCGAACAGCATCAGGGCGGTGTCCGGTTCGGCCAGGGCCTGCTCAAGGTTGCTGTAGGCGGGCTGGGCGCTGTCGCCTTCCGGGAGAATCACGGCGGAAGCGGCTGGGCCGTTTTGCCGGATCAAGGGAATGGGCAGGCCCAGAATGGCGCGGGCATGCAGGGCGAATTCCGAAAGATTCTGCGAGATGCAGGTAACCAGGCCGGTGTCGTGCGGGCGCGGCGAAACCTCGCTGAACCAGACCATGTCGCCCTTCACGAACAGCTCCACGCCGAAAATGCCTCGGCCGCCCAGGGCCTCGGTTACGGCCCCGGCAATGCTCCGCGCCTTTTCCAGCGCCGCCGCGCTCATGGGCTGCGGCTGCCAGGACAGGCGGTAGTCGCCGTCCTCCTGGTAATGCCCGATGGGCGGGCAGAAAATGGTCCCGCCGGCGTGGCGCACGGTCAGCTGGGTGATTTCATAGTCAAAATCAATGAAACCTTCGATGATCACCCGGCCCTGGCCGGCCCGGCCGCCGGACTGGGCATAGTCCCAAGCCTTTTTCAGATCAGCGGGTGAACGCAGCACGCTCTGACCCTTGCCTGAGGAACTCATCACCGGTTTCATCACGCAGGGCAGGCCAATGGCCGCCACCGCCCGCTCGCATTCCGCGAAGGCGCCGGCGAAACGGTACGGCGAGGTCGGCAAATTCAGTTCCTCGGCGGCCAGTTTGCGGATGCCTTCGCGGTTCATGGTCAGGGAAACGGCGCGCGCGGTGGGGATGACGGTGAAACCTTCCGACTCAAGCTCAAGCAGCGTGCTTGTGGCAATGGCCTCAATTTCCGGCACGATCAGATCCGGCTTTTCCGCCTCGACCAAGGCGCGCAGGGCCGCGCCGTCCAGCATGGAAAGCACGTGGGCGCGGTGCGCCACCTGCATGGCCGGGGCGTTGGGGTAGCGGTCGGCGGCGATAACTTCCACGCCAAGGCGCATGGCTTCAATGGCCACTTCGCGGCCCAGCTCGCCGGAGCCGAGCAGCAGCAGTTTGAAGGCGGTGGAGGTGAACGGGGTTCCGATGGACAGCATGCGGCCTCCGGCTGCGGGTTCTGAAAATAAGAAGCCGCAGTATATGCGAGCCTTGACGATTTGTTAAGGGCGGAAGGTCGGGTCTGAGGGCCGGCGCTAGCACGCCTCTTGCATAATCCTTGCGCGGGAACGAAAGCGGCAGATTTTGCCGTGGTGGATATTCAGTTAAAGCCAGGAGGTCGGCATGAGTATTTTAGGGATAAACGAGGTATACGGCGTGGGTGGATTGTTTGAAGCCGTCAGCTCCACGCGCGGGCGCGAGGAGAAAAAAAACGAAGAGACCAGCGCGCTCGCCCCGAAAGATACCGTGTCCTTTTCCGCCGAGGCTTTGGCCATGGCGGCGCAACGCGCTCCCGTGCAGTCCGGCGGGGCGGCGGCCGAGAATAAGGACGCCCGGGCCGGAAAGGAAGAGGAAGGCCAGGCTGAATCCAGCGATTCCGGCGGTTTCATGGAATCCATGGGAAGCGGCGACTCCACAGGGCAGATTGAAAAGCAGATCCAGCAGCTTCAGGAAAAAATGGCCGAAGTCGCCTCCTCCGGTCTGCCGGACGAAGTGAAGCAGGGCCAAATGGGCGCTTTGCAGGGAGCCATTGCCGCGCTTCAGCAACAGCTTAACGAGCTGAAGCAGACGGCCGCGGCGGAAGCGACCACGGCATGACACCCGAAAGCGCCAAGCAAAACATCAACGCCCGGCAAGCGCGCGCTTTCCGGGCGTTTATTTTTATTGTTTCGTCCGGGCTACAGGGTGGCGATGCCGTCAGCCAGGGCCTTTAGTTGTTCGTCGGAATACGGCTTCAGCGCGTTTTCCATAACTTTCTTCTTCTCAAAGCCGAATGTGCCGTTTTTATAGCCCGCGAGCTTTTTGTACAGATCGTCCGCGCTCTGACCCTTCAACGCCTGGGGTATGCCCATGGCTGTGGAGCTTCCGTCGGCGCCGTGGCAGCCGATACAGGCGCGCTTGTAAAGCGCCAGACCATCCTCGGCGGCATTCGCGCCGGAAAGCGCCGCCAAGCTCAGACCGACTAGACAGAAACAGCCAGCCAGCAGATAGAGTTTGCGTATCATAAAATACCTCCCGACTTTCCGCTCAATGCGGTTACCATACGTTGTAGCGGATTTTTTTCGGATCAAAACGATCCTGCTCCAGCAGCGTTTGATTCGGACGGCCGATCACCACCAGCCCCAGCGGCATGATATGATCGGGCAGCTTCAGTAGTTCGCGGAAGCGCCGGACGCGCTCCTCAACCGGATGGATGCCCGTCCAGACCGCGCCAAGGCCGAGGGCGTGCGCGGCCAGCAGCATGTTTTGAATCGCGGCCGAGCAGTCCTGAACCCAAAAGCCCGGGGCCTTTTCCAGCCGTAAATCGCCGCAGACCAACACGCCCACGGGGGCTTTCTTGATCATCACGGCGTACGGGTTAATTTCGGGGATCTTGCGCTTGAGCGTTTCGTCGTCAATCACCACGAACTGCCAGCACTGGGAGTTCCCGGCGCTGGGAGCGGCCATGGCGGCGGCAAGCAGTTCATTCACTTCATTACGGCTGACCGGTTCTTCGGTATACTCCCGGATGCTGCGGCGAGTCATAATGGCGGTGAGCGTATCCATATGTTTCTCCTCTCGCGCGGGGCGCTTTACAGCAGAATAGACCAAAGCATGCGCAAGGC
>JAVBVM010000061.1:0-4939 GCA_031554295.1 Desulfovibrionaceae bacterium
GCTCGGCCTGGCCGGGCAGGAGCTGTTCAGCCGCTGTCTGAAGGCCATCGCCCGGCAGGATTGCCCCGGCGTGGCCGCCATTGTGCGCGCCCTGCTGGACCAGGGCGTGGACATCGGTTTTTTCCTGCGCGAGTTGGCCGCCTTGTGGCGCGATCTGTTCATGATCCGCCAGGCGGGCGAGGCCGCCCTGCCGGCCCTGGACGTGTCGACCGAAGAAGCGGCGGCCCTGGGGGAAATCGCGCAAAGTCTCGAACTTTCCCATATCCACGCCTGCTGGCAGATGACCCTGGAAGGCCAACGCCGTATTCTGGCCAGCCTGGAGCCCTCGCAGGGCCTTGAACTGCTGTTGCTGAACCTGGCCATGTTGCCGCGCCTGGTCTCGCTTGAGCAGATTTCGCGCGGCGCGCCGACTTCTCCGGCCGCGCCCGCCATGCCGCCGCCGGCTTCGACATCGGGGGCGCCCGGAACGCCCGGAGGATTTACGCCGCCCACGCCTCGATCCGCCCACGCAGGCGGCAAAAGCGCGGCGGAACCCCGCCAAGCCGTCGCGCCTGGGCCAACGGCGGCCCCAGCCCCGAATTTTTCCGAGCCGGAACTCGTTGACGAACCGGAAGAATTCATAACGGACGCGTTCGCGCCGGGAAGTCCAGCGCAAACCGCGTTCATGCCGGAAGCGCCCATTGCGTCCGCCACGGGATACGCCGGGCCGGACGACTTTGCTCCCGCTCCGGAGGCGCCCGTCGAGGACGAATTCCCTTCCGCCGCCCCGGAAGCCCCGCCCCAGGCCCCCCACTCTCCCCGGACCTGGGAAGCCTTCGTCGCCCGTTGTGCCGAGGAGCCGAACGGCAGCGGCCTGCCGCGCCTGGTCCGCCAGGTGCGCGGCGCGTGCGAGGAAGGGACGCTACGCGTCAGCCCTCGCTACAGCACGCAGCGGAACCAGTTGCTGCTGCCGCGGAACATGGAGCTGCTCACGCATCTGGCAAAACAATTTTTTGGCGAACATACCCGCATTGTCATCGACGAGCCCCAGGAAACGCCGAAAACGCCGGCCGAACTCCGCGCCGAAGCGGAACAGCATCCGGCGGTCGTCGCGCTGCGCGCCGAATTGGGCGCGCAGCTGATTTCCTGCATGCAGGGCAATCTTGCGGAGCGCCTTTAAAGCAATCAACGTATCAAATAGTCGCTTAACGGCGCGCAAGGTCCGCCTGTGGCTATTTGGCGGCAAGGAATCGCAAGCAAATCCTTGCGGGCCTTTCAAATGTGAAATGCTCTGAAACCACCACCCTTACGCCCCTACGGAGGATCCCGTGCGCGGAATGAACGACCTGATGCGTCAGGCCCAGCTGATGCAGAACAAGATGATGAAAAAACAGGAAGAACTGGGCGGGATGACGGTTGAAGGCAGCAGCGGCGGCGGCATGGTTAAGGTCACGGTGACCGGCAAACAGGACGTCGTGGGCGTGGTCATCGACCCCAAGGCGGTAGACCCCAACGACGTGGGCATGCTCCAGGATCTGGTGCTGGCCGCCCTGACCGACGGCATGCGCGCCTCGCGCGAGCTGGCCGAGCGGGAACTGAAATCCGTCACCGGCGGCCTGTCGCTGCCCGGCCTGTTCTAGCCCCGGAGCCGTCGTGCATACCCTGCCGGAGCCGCTGAAATCTCTTGTGGACCAACTGACCCGACTGCCCGGGCTCGGGCCCAAGTCCGCCCTGCGCATGGCCATGACCCTTTTGAAGTGGCCGGAAGCCGAAACCCGCCGCCTAGGCAAAAGCGTCCACGATCTGCGCGACAGCCTGCACCTCTGTTCCGAATGCGGGGCGCTCACCGACAATGACCCCTGCGCCATCTGCGCCGACCCCGGCCGCGGCCCGGACACGCTCTGCGTGGTGGCCGAGTGGGACAGCATGCTTACCCTGGAGGAAGGCGGCTTCTACCGGGGCCACTACCTGATCCTCGGCGGCCTGCTCTCGCCCCTCGACCAGGTGCAGTCCGACAGCCTGGACCTCGACCGCCTGCGCGCCCGCCTGGACAAAGGCGCCGTGCGCGAAGTGATCCTGGCCCTCGGCACCATCGTCGAAGCCGAAAACACCGCTTCCTACCTGCGCGACCTGCTCAGCCGGCAATACCCGAACATCCGCGTCTCCCGCCTGGCCCAGGGCATCCCCCTCGGCGCCGAAGTGAAATTCATGGACCGCGAGACCTTGCGACAGTCCATGCGGTATAGACAGGATCTGTAAAAAAAGGTGCCGCCGCCGGCCAAGGGCCATGCCCCTTGGAACCCCGCGTAATCGGCCGCGCGCTTCCTTCGCGGATGGGACAAATCGCTTGAATAAAAACTTCCGGCCGCGAGAAAAACGCGCGGCCGGAAGTTTCTGCTATAGACGCGCCCCTCGCTTAGCGCCCAGCCCCCAGCTTGCGCCGAGCCAGCGCGCCCTTCAAGAGGAAACACCCGCCTTCGCGAAGCGAACCATGCCTCTGGGCCGGGCGGCTTTTGTTTTTGGGGCCCCGCGGCGAGCGGACGGCGCGTGAAAAACCTCCGGCCATGCGCTTTCTTTGCGGGCAAAACTTTCCTGGGGCAATACGTCGCGTCCGCGAAGGAAGCGCATGACCGGCTAGACGGGGTTCCAGGGAGCATGGCTCCTTGGCCGCCGGAGGCATGCCTTAAAAAAGGATTTTCCGGCCCCTGCGCCAGCAGTGGGACCGGAAAACCGTATGGGGAGGGGAATATCTGGCCGCAAGGCGGCCGAAATCCCTGGTTAGCTAGCGAGCGCGTACAGTTCGTGCGCTTCGGCGAAATCGGGGCTGTTCTTGATGATGCGTTCCAGTTCGGCGCGGGCTTCGGCCTTGCGGTCCAGCATGATCAGGCAGCCGGCCAGGGAGAAACGCACGCCGTCTTTTTCCGGCATCATGTCCAGGAACTTTTTCATAAAGCCGACGACTTCGTCAAGCCGCTTCAGATGATATCCTTCACGCATCAGGCCGTTCACGGCGATCAGGTTGCCGGGGTTGAGGTTCAGGGCCTGGCGGAAATGATCGAACGCTTCGTCGTGCAGGCCGGTTTCCATTTCAATGAGGGCCACGCCGGTCAGAGACTTGTCGTTCGCCTGTACAGCGGTCGCCTTCTTATACAGGGCCATGGCCGCGTTGTAGTCGGAGCGCTGCATGGCGATGGTGGCGAGGCCCAGGTACGGGTCCGGATGCGAATCCGTGTTCGCCGCCGCTTTCTTGTAGTAGTCTTCCGCCCGGTCATAGTCGCCCATGAACAGGTAGCATTCGCCCAGTTCCTTGTTGATCTCGTACTCGATATGTGAACTCATTTTTTCCCCTCCATACCTTGGGAAATTTCTTGCCGCTCTGGCATACCCATATTTATGCATGACCTGTGCCAATAACTTTTTTCTCGAGCGGGCAGGTGGATGCGCTTATGCACCTTGCGTGCCAATATAAAATTTTTTTCTCTATATATTGAATTAATTGAATTTTATTTCACCAGTTGGGCGGGGAGGATTTTTTTGCCGCCCTCCCCGCTTTTTTCTTTTCGACGGAATTTTGGCGGATGCGGAAAATTTTTCCCATTTCCCGGCGCGTCCCTGCAAGGTCTGCCGGCAAGGGGCCTGATGGTCGGCGACAGGGCTTTTCAGCGAAAGCTTTTCAGGGTAAAAGCATCCGAATTGCCTTGACATGGAGGCACACCACTCCCTAATGACATAGAGCGGCTTGTGGGAATCCCGACAGCCGCGCGCCATACGAATTTTGTCGACAGCACCTACATAACATCAGGTAGCGGTCCAGTTTGGCGTCAGAAAAGGAAGGCGAAGTCCGGGCGGAGCGGAACGCGCGCCGCCACGGGGCGAGTTGACCCAGGTTCACGCCAAATGCGCCGCTATCCAACATCAGCGGAGAGAGGAGGCGACATGTCTTTAGCTATGGATACCCAGCGGACTTATGCGCTTGTCGGAACCGGCGGATGCGGCAAAACGTCTTTGGCCGAGCTTCTGCTCCATTCAACGGGCGTTGTTTCCCGCCTGGGCAAGGTGGAAGACGGAACCACCGCTCTTGACTATGAACCGGAGGAAATCAAGCGTCGGGGTTCCATTCAGCCGGGTTTCGCCACCTATCTCTGGAACAAGAACCGTCATTTTCTTGTCGATATTCCGGGCGGCAACAACTTCACGGGTGACATCAGCTATTTGCTCACCGGCGTTGACGCGGCCGTGTTCGTGATCGACGCGGTGGACGGCGTGCGCCCCCTCACCCGCAAGCTCTGGCAGAACGTGCGCGAGGCCAAGTTGCCAGCCGTGGTCTTCATCAATAAACTTGACCGCGACCGGGCGGATTTTTCCGCCGCTTTCAACGGCCTGTCCTCAGCCCTGGGCATGCGCACAGTGCTTCTGTACATGCCGATCGGTTCCCAGGAAAACTTCAAGGGCCTGGTCGATGTGCTGGCGGAAAAGGCATATATGTTCGCTGAAGGCGGCGCGGCGAAACCGACCGATGTGCCGGCCGACATGAAGGCCGACCTGGACGCCATTCGCGGCGTGATGGTGGAAAACATCGCCGAGTCCGACGAAACGCTCATGGAAAAATACCTTGAGGAAGGCGCCCTCTCCGCCGAGGATCTGGCCATGGGCCTGCGCAAGGGCGTGTTGGCCGGCGAACTGGTGCCGGTGCTGCCTGGTTCGGCCCTGGAAGGCCGGGGCGGCGCGCAGCTTTTGGACGCCATTGAGCGCCTGCTGCCCTCGCCGCTGGATCATCCCCCCTTTGCCGGCGAGGACGGCGCCACCCGCGAAAGCTCGCCGGATGCCCCGGCCGCCTGCTTTGTCTTCAAAACGCTGGCCGACCCCTTCTCGGGCCAGCTGACCATCGCCCGGGTGCTGTCCGGCATGATTTCCCCGGAATCCGCGCTCAAGAACATGGCCACCGGCGAAACCGAACGCC
>JAVBVM010000157.1:0-18604 GCA_031554295.1 Desulfovibrionaceae bacterium
GCCACCACAATCTCATATTCACCGCTGTTCGGCTCCAGGGCGTCGAACTTGAAGTCGCCGAAATAGTCGGTGAGCTTCTTGTCAATGTCCTTGCCGTCCTTCTTCAAAGTCACGGTCGCGCCCTTCACGCACTCCTCCAGGCCGTTCACGGTCTTGGCAATGCTGCCGGCGATGAAGTCCTTGGTGAAGCGATGCAGGTTCTTGTACCAGATGCGCGGCTTGGTGTTCAGCTCGGGCTTCAGCGCCTCGAGCTTTTCCCTGGCGGCGTAAGCGGCCATTTCCTCGTCCGTGCACTTCTTGGCGATGAAGGCGCCGGTGGCGCAGACCTGCTCGCTGCGCGGGCTGGTCCAGCCCTGGTCGAGCAAATGCGCGTCCCACGACCATTTTTGCGGCAAATTCAGCTCCTCGTTCCACCAGATGTGGCCGTAGGGGCAGGAATCCACCAGATGCTTCTGGCCTTTGGCGCGCACAGGGTCGATCATCACGATGCCGTCCGGCCGTTTGGTGACGGCGTTGTTCTGGGCCGCCTTCATACAGGGCGCGTCATCGCACTGGTTGCAGGTGGTCACCAGGTAGGCCACGTCGAACAGGGAGCCGGAGCCGCGTTCGCGCGTGGCGATCTGGATCCACTTGTGCCCGTGGCGGGGCTGAGGGGCGGAGTAGCCTTCAAAGGCATTATCCACATATTCGTCTTTATTGGTCATGAAGCAGTTCGTGCAGTTCTCGCACCGCTCCACGTCCATGATCAGGTTCCATTTTGACATGCTTATTTACCTCCCTTCCAGGGGCGCACTTCAATGAGGCACGAATTGGCGGCCAGCGAGTGCGACTTCTTGATGATCGGGCGGCCTGGCGTGAGGATGTTCACGCAGCCGCCCTTGTCCGGCGAATTGCCCGGCTCGCCGATTGGGGCATAGCAGGCTGACGATTCATAGGAATGCACCGTGCCCGCGGGCACGCGTTCGGTGATGTGCGCGGCCAGGATGACCGAGCCGCGATCATTATAGGCTTCCACCAGGCTGTGATGCTTGATGCCGCGCGCCTTGGCGTCCTTGGGATTGATGCGGATGATCCAGTAGTTCCAACCGTCGATAGGCACGCGGTGGTCAACGATGTCGTTCAGGAAGGAATCCTTGGCGTCCTGCATGGTATGGAAGCTGTATCGGTTATGCGGGCTGATCAGCTGTAGCGGATACTTGTCGTACAGTTCCTTGGTGTGGTGCCCTTCCCAGGCCGGAATATACCTGGACATGACCGGGCGTTCCGGGTCGTCAGGGTCAAAGCGTTTCAGACTGGAGGACACGAATTCGATCTTGCCGGACTGGGTTTGCAGTCCTTCGCGCCAGTTATGGGTCTGGTCCGCGGGCAGGGTGAGCATTTCCGGAATGTCCGCCGGCCGGCCTTCATAGTACCAGCGCCAGGAGACCGGGTCGCGCCGTTCTTCCGGCAGCGCGGGCACCACGAAATAGCCCTTCTTCAGGAATTCACGCCAGGAGATGTATTGCGGCAGGTCGGTGGACTCATAGTGGCGCTTGCACCAGTCAAGCTCGGTCGAGCCTTCGCTGAAGTAGGCGCCGGCGCCGAGCTTGCTCAGGATCAGCCGGTAGATTTCAAAGTCTGACTTGGATTCGCCCAGGGGCTCGATGCATTTGTGCTGGAGCACCACGGTGCGGTGGTTGCACTGCAGGAAAGAGTTCGCCACATAGCCCGAGCAGTTGGCGGTTTCGCCGATGTCCCAGCGCTCGAAGTTGGTGCAGGCGGGCAGAATGATGTCCGCGAACTGGGCTTCGCCTTCAAACCAGATGGACTGGTTCAGGGCGAATTCCAGATTTTCGCTCTGGTACATGCGCGCGTAGCGGTTGGTCTCGCACATGGTGCCGATGTGCGAGCCGCCGTACTTGTGGTACATCCTGATCGGCGAATAGCCGGGGGCGGGGAATGGATGAGCGGCGAACTGGCCCTCAATGGTGGCCGAGTTGGTCGGGTAGCCAAGCCCCTTGCCGGTGGTGATCACTTCCGGGATCTGCAGGCGCGGCACATCCTGAAGCACCGTGTTCATGGTGATCAGATGCGGCCTGCGCTGGTAGACGTTCACCGCGCAGGCCGTGCCGGTCAGGTCGCCGGACATGACGCCTTCAGCGTAGCCGGGGAAGTAGAAGCGCGTGTCCAGCGGCGCTCCAACCTGCAAGCCGCCCATGTTCACGCCCGGCTTGCCGATGCCCTGCATGGCCGCCAGGTAGACCATGGAGCGCGCCCATTCCACGCCCGTGGCGCAACGGCAGGCCGAGCCCCAGCCGTTCATTCCGCCGGCCGCCAGGTAGGTCTTGCTCCTGCCCCATTCGCGAGCCAGGGCGCGCACGTCGCGCGCCGGGATGCCGGCCTCGCCTTCCTGCCATTCGGGGGTCTTGGGGATGCCGTCTTCCTTGCCCAGCACGTAGTCGCGCCATTCATCAAAGCCGGTGGTGCGGTTTTCCACGAACCACTTGTCGTACAGCCCTTCGGTGATCCAGACATAGGCGATGGCCAGGGCCAGGGCGTTGCCGGTGGCCGGCCGCACTCCGAGCCACTTGCCGCCGAGCAGGGCGGCCGTGTGGTTGTAAAAGGGATCGATATGCACGAACTTGACGCCCAGCTCTTTGGCCCACAGGCGCCGGATAGTGCCGTCCATGGCGCTGTAAATGCCCGAGGTGGATTCCGGGTCGCTTGACCAGAAGACCATCATTTCGCAGTGCTTCAGGGCGTCTTCCACGCCGGAGTAGCCGTCGGTGGAACCCAGGCGCATGGAGTAGCCCCAATGGTGCACCGCGCCCCAGTACCAGCCTTCCCAGGAGTCCGGATTGTGCGCGACATAGGACGTGCCGATGATATTGGCGAAGCGGCGGCGGTTGCCCAGCCAGTAGCCCAGATTGCCCCAGGTATGGTGCGAGCCCGAGCCGTTCATGATCCCGCCGGGGCCGTAAGTTTCCTTGATGCGCACAATTTCCCTGGCCACGATGTCGATGGCTTCGTCCCAGGAAATGCGCTCATAGCCGGACTTGCCGCGATTTTGAGGATTGCGCTCGCCGTTCGGGTCAAAGTCCACCCGCTTCATGGGGTAGAGGATGCGATCCTTGGAATATACGGTGGACTTTATGGCCGCCGCGTGGGGCGAAACCGTGGTCTTGCGGGGCGGGGTGAAGCTTTTGCCGCGCGCGTTGATGGTCCAGCCGGGGGCGTCGTTTTCGTCGAAATTGATGTGCGACATACGGAGAATTTTGCCGTCTTTCACATAGACGAAGACCGGTCCGCCGTTGGTGTTGCCGGTATAGCGCATGGAGCCGTCCGGCATGGGCGTGCCGTATTTGACGTTGGCATCCAGCATTTCGCCGGTCAGCATCAGAAAATGGTCGACATACTCAGGGTTGCCGGTCATTTCCGAGTTGAAGAACTTGGCGGAATGGACCAGATCCAGGCGCTTGTGCCAGGGCGCCATGACCTTGCATGCCTCACGCGCGCTTTTGAACTGGAAGGTGGCGTCGGGGTTGTCGATCAGCTTCGTGCCCGAGGTGATCTTGCCGTTGTTGAATTTGAACCAGCGGCCGAGATTTTCGCCGGTGATGCGCAACTGGATGGTGAAGTTCTTTTCGCCGAGCATGCGTTTCACGCGCTCGCTCTTGCCGGCCGCCATGGTCATCATAACAGGCATGCCGCGCAGCATGACGGCGAACTGTATGCGCGCGACCCCTTCGGTCAGTTTGCGTCTTGTTTTGCTGGATTTGGAAAACGGATTATACATCGGGTACCTCCTCAATCCTATTGGGAAGTAGTGGGTGGTGTGTGAGGCGTACGCTACGCGGGGCGAGCGCATCGGCGCGACGCCTTTTCCCTCAACTATTACGCCCTTCTTGAGCCTATCCTATTGTGAGCTTTCAGGAAAGTGAAAAAACACAAGAAATTGAAGCGCGGAGATGTGGAAGAAAGTATTAACAATTTTCTTAGAATGAGCGGACGAAAATCTTCCCGAAAACATCCGGGCAAGCAGTGTTCACGACAGCGCAAAAGCGCCGCTGGAGTAAGAAGAGCTTAGGGCGCGGGCGTCAGATATACGCCATCTTCCCCATCCCGTTCGGCCAGCCGCACGTCCACATGATTTTCGCGCGCGGTGGGGATTGTGACGCCGGCGTAGTCGGCCTGGATGGGCAGTTCGCGGTGCCCCCGGTCAACCAGAACCATCAGCTCGACGCGGCGCGGCCGGCCGAAGTCCAGCAGCGCCTCCAGCGCGGCCCGGATGGTCCGGCCTGTGAACAGCACGTCGTCCACCAGCAGAATGACCTTGCCGGTGATGTCCACAGGCATGCGCGAGGGGGTGATGATCGGCATATGCGAGGAACTGGTCCAGTCGTCGCGGTACAGGTTGATGTCCAGGTCCGCGATGGGCAGTTCGCGCCGCAGGAAGGAGAACATTTTTCCTTGCAGGCGGCGGGCCAGGTCCGCCCCCCGGCGCTGGATGCCCACCAGGATCAGATCCGAACACTTGCCGTGGCGCGCAAGCATCTCGGTGGCGAGGTGCTCCAGAGTTTCGGCCATTTGTTCAGGCGAAAGCAGCTGCTTGGGGGATGCGTTCATACCGGCTCCGGCGGGCGCCCGGGGATTTCCCGGGCGGCTTTCAGTTGGCGCGCGTCAGTCAAGGTTTCTCAGGAGATCCGAACCGTCTTCTCCGGTCGCCCTGACGCCGCCGGCGGACGGCTGCGTGCCTTCAATAAAAGGCAGCAGGACGCTCGCCTTGGAGGTCAGTCCGGCCAGTCTGCCGGTGGCTTCGTCCACCTTCGCGAACACAATGCCCGGCGGAATGGGGAAGTCATCCGGCGGGAAGCGGGTATTCGCCACCTTCTGGTAATCAATAAAAATAGGCAGGGCCGAGCGGGCGCCGCCTTCGGCGCGTCCCAACGGGGCAATCTGGTCATAGCCCACATAGACTGAGGTGACGATCTGCGGGGTGAAGCCGACAAACCATGCGTCGTTTTCATCGTTCGTGGTGCCGGTTTTCCCGGCCAGGGGGCGGCCCAGCGAATTGGCGCGCGCCGCCGTGCCGCGCTGCACCACGCCCTTGAGCATGGAAAGCATGATATAGGCGTTTTGCGGGCTTATGGCCTCCTGCACATCCGGCGGCGGAGCCAGGAGGACATTGCCCCAGTTGTCGGTAATCCGGGTGACGAAACGATGGCGAGTGAGCCTGCCGCTGTTGGCGAAGGGCGAATATGCCTCGACCATGGTCATGGGCGAAACCGCGTAAGCGCCGAGACTGACGCTCAGTTCCGCCGGAATATCGCCGTCAATGCCCAGCCGGTGCGCCCGCTCGACCACGGCCGGCATGCCGATTTCCTGCGCCACCCGGATGGTGCAGAGGTTGCGCGACTTGGCCAGGGCCGTGGCCAACAGGGTCGGGCCGTGGAACACGCCTTCGTAGTTCTGCGGCCGCCAGATCTGGGAATAGTGCTCGCCCATGCTGACGAACGGCGCGTCCAGCACCACGGAACCGGCGGTATAGCCGTTATCCAGAGCCGCCGAATAGACGATCGGCTTGAAGGACGAACCCGGCTGCCGGCGCGCCTGGGTGGCGCGGTTGAACTGGCTGTGCGCGTAGTTGTACCCGCCGCTCATGGCCAGCACGTCGCCCGTGTCCAGCTTCATGGAGACGATGGCCCCCTGCACCTTGGGCACCTGGCGCAGCATAAGCGGAATGGGCGCGTCAACGGTCACCTTGGCCGGGTCGTACGTATATTTGTCCGTGCTCGGCAGGGCGGCCACCCAAATCACGTCGCCGGGGGCCAGCACCTTGGCGGCGTCCTGCACGGCCGCGGCGTACATGCCGTCAATCTTCGGGTTGGGCTGCCGCGCCCAGGACATCTGCTTCAGATCAATGGTCCCCGAATATCCGCCGAGCTTCACTTCCGCCTTCTGGCGCTCAACACTGTCGACCAGGGCCAGCGCCCACTTGCCGTCAATGAGCTGATCCGGCGCGAACGGGTGCTTGGCCAGCCAGGCCGCCGTGGCCGATGCCTCCAGCGGAACTTTTTCCACCGGGCCGAGCCAGCCTTGGCGGCGGTCCAGAGCTTCCAGGCCGCCGCGCAGGGACCGCACGGCCGCGGTCTGGAGTTCCGGGTCCATGGCCGTATAAACGCGCAGCCCCAGCTCGTACACGGCGTCTTCGCCGTAACGGTTGATATTCAGGCCCAGGGCTTTGGCGTTTTCTTCGGTGAAAATTTCATAGACAAGCTGGCGGCGCACCTCTTCCATATAACAGGCGCCGTCCGCGAAAATGCCCTCGTCCATGCGCTGGTAATTCAATGGTTCGACCAGAGCCGCGTCGTATTGTTCCTGGGTGATGCTGCCGTGCTCCAGCAGACGGCCCAGCACATGGATTTGGCGAATGCGCGTGCCGGCCGGGTCGGAATAGGGGTTGCGCTTGGAGGGCGACTGCGCCAGGCCGCCGATCACCGCGCATTCCGCCAGGGTCAGATCCTTGGCGTGCTTGCCGAAATAGGTGCGGGCCGCCGCCTCGACCCCGTAGGCGCGGTCCCCGAGGAAGATCAGGTTCAGGTAGATGGTCAGGATGTCCTGTTTCGACAGGTAGCGCTCCAGCCGGTAGGCCAGGATGGCCTCCTTCAGCTTGCGGATGTACTTGCGGTCGGGCGAAAGCAGCAGCGCCTTGACCACCTGCTGGGTGATGGTGCTGCCGCCCTGCGTCACTTCGCCGGCCTGGAGGTTGCGGATGAAAGCGCGCAGAATGGCCATGGGGTTGATGCCGCTGTGCGTGTAAAAGCTCGCGTCCTCGGTGGCGATGAAGGCCGCGGGCAACATGGGCGTCATGTCGTCCAGACTGATCGCGAAGCGCTTTTCGTGGTACAGGTAGCCAAGCAGGGTTTTCTGGTCAGCCGCGTATACCTCGGTCACCAGCAGCGGCCGATAGTCGGCCACGCTCTGGAATGAGGGCAGCTCTTTCGAGGCCCACTGAATAAGCGCCGCCAGGGCGGCGACGCCCACAATGGCGCATATCAGGCCAATAAAGCAGGTATAAAGGAAAATTTTCTTCAGGCGTTTCATGGCAATGCCGATACCTTGTTTCAGGCGCCGCGTCCAGTGTGCAAGGGCAATCCCCAGGACAGGCGCAATTGGCCGTAGAGGCGCAGTATGTCTTTCTCGCTTAAGCCGAACAGCTCCAGAGCCGGCTGCGCGCTCCGGGCCTGGAGGAAGGCGAGGCAGGAATTCGCGGTGAATATGGTCACGCGGCCGTTCCGCACCCAAAAGGGGAAAATGCGGCAATACCAGGGGCGCACCTCGCGCGGCAGCCGGCAGCCTTCATGTCCCAGGAAAACGCAGTCGCCTTTCGCGGTGACGGCCAGGCGCATGTGCCAGGCATGGCCGGGGAACAGCCGTTTCAGCTCCCGCTCCTCGCCGGGGAAAAGCGCGCGCATATTCTGCATGAAGGCCGGGGAGTTGGGGCCTTCGGCGAAACCGCCGATATGCTCGCACCACTCGACTATGCGCTCCCACTCCGGGCGGGAAAGCGGAAAACAGTGTTCTTCGGTGCCCGGCGCAAGCGAACAGCAGGTGGAGCCTTCCGAGGCGCAGGATTCACAGATGTGCGGGCTGTCGGCTTTGACGGGCGCGGGAAGAAAATTTCTGGACATGATTTGCTCTGAAAACGATTAAAAACTGGTCCGCACAGGCGCGGGCCAGTGGCCCTTAAAGCCGCGCAGAGTGACGATGGTGAAACGTTGCGCGGGTTCCCCCGGGCGCCCCGCCACCATGTCCACACTATCCCAGGACTTGAATAAAGAAAAGACGCTTTCGGGAATACGCGAAGGCCGTCCGAGAAACACGGCGTCCCACCCCTCCATCTCCGGCCCCGGTTGCGGCCAGAGATCGTATTGGGTCATCCGCCGGCCCAGGTTGACGCAGTACACCGTCGGTTGAGACGGCATGTAAAAGGCCGCCTCAGCGGCAACGCCGTATTCGGCGGTAAAAACAAAGCTCAGCTCCGGCTGGGGCAGCTCAAGGCGCGCCGTTTCAAGGGCGCGGCCCGCCTCGTCCCAACCCCGGAAACGCGCCAGGGGATACCACGCGGGCTTGGGCAAGAACGGTTCCGCATAGGGAAAGGCCATAAGCAGCAAACCGGCGGCCGCGCCCACGAAAATAAAAATTCGGCCCAGCCGTCGCGCGCCCCTGAAAAAAACTCCTCGGACGAAAGCGCCCCCAATGCCAAGGCCGGCCTTTCGCGTCCAGAGATCCACAACCATCTCCGCCGCCAGCAGGCACCCGGCCACGTAGCACATGGCCGGCCAGTTGGCGTACACGCCATTGAAAAAGCTCCAGATCGCGAAGCCGAGAAAGAGCGGCCAAAAGCCGGCGGCCAGCAGAATATGGCGCCGCAGAGTAAAGGCGTCGGCTCCGCCCGTAACGCTGTTTCTCAACGCGCGCCAGCCGGCCGCAAGCGTAAAGATCAGCCACCAGGGCGTCATGATGCCGGCCTGTGAGCCTAGATGCTCCAGCACCCGGCTCGGCCGGATTTTCAGGCTCAGCCCGGCGGAGTCCGCCTTGGGAACCAGCCCCGCCAGCGCCAGGAGATGCCGCATGCCCACCCAGTCGTTTTCGGCATTCCAAATCACAATGGGCAGCAGCCCGATCACGCAGCCCGCCGCCAGGCAGGCCATAACCCGCACGGCCGTGCCCTTCTCCAGAAGCCCGCGCCTGGACAACCCGAAAAGCCAGAGCAGCGCCGTCACCGCCAGGCAGATCATGATATACTTCGCCAGAATGCCCAAAGCCAGGGCAAGCGTCAGCAAAACATACGGCGCGCGGCGACGCGGTTCGACGGAAATCCAATAGAGAGCGGCGAAACCGGCTGTCCAGCAGACCGTCAGCGGCACGTCCGTGGTCATGACAATGCCGCTGGTCAGAAAAAGCGGCGAGGAGGCGGCCACCACCAGCACGGCCACGCCCAAGGCGCGATCTTTGTTCATCCGGATGGCGAGCAGATAGAGAATGCCCATGGCGAGCATGGCGCACAGGGGCGCGCAAAAACGCACGCCAAGCTCGGTATTGCCGAACAGCGCGGTGCCGAGGCGGATGGTCCAGGCCACCAACGGCCCCTTGGAGTAATAGGAAAGCTGAAAATGCCGCGACCAGTCCCAGTACTGGGCCTCATCCGGGGCCAGGTTGATCGAGCCCGTGATAATTACGCCGAACTGCGTCCAGAGGACCAGACAGATAATCAAAAGAGCCGGCGCATGCCCGGCGAGCCGGGAAAAAAAAGACCTGGGGCCAATCGTCTGCGCCCCAGTGAAGGAAGTGTTCATTACTGTGCCTGTAGCTGCCATCAATTTATTATTTATATAAGGCCCTCCGCCTAATGTCCAGCGCCAACCGGTTTTTTACGATTCCGCCGGGATGATTTTCGGACGGCTCCGGCTGACCTCTTGACATTGCTTTGGTCCGGCGTTGAGGGTATGAGGGAAAACGTTTGTGTATATAAGTGGATAGAGCAAGGGATATGAATATTCGTCGTGTTTTTTCCCCCACCGCCTTGCCGGTATACGCCTTTGCCGGGGCGATTCTTATCGGGGCCGTGCTGCTGACGCTGGAGCAGAGCGTGAGCGGCCAGCGCGTGGGCTTTGTGGACGCCCTGTTCACGGCCACATCGGCGGTCTGCGTGACCGGCCTGACCGTGGTGGACACGGGCAGCACCTACAGTTCATTTGGCCAGGCGGTCATCCTGCTGTTGATCCAGTTGGGCGGCCTGGGCATCATGACCTACGCGAGCCTGTTTTTTTATCTGTGGCGCAGACGCGTTTCCCTGTCCGACCGGGAAGCGGTGGGGCGCGCCCTTATGCACAATCCGGCCTTCAACCTTGGGAAGTTCCTGCGGCGGCTGGTGGTGCTGGTGCTGGTGCTCGAGGGGCTGGCGGCTGTGGGGCTCTATGCGGCGGCGGGGGGCGTTTTTGATATTTTTGCGGCGGTGTTTCATTCGGTTTCCGCTTTCTGCAACGCAGGGTTTGGGCTTCTGCCGGACAACCTGGCGAGTTTCCGGAATAATATCGGCGTCAATATGTTGGTTATGGGCCTGATTATCCTGGGCGGCCTGGGCTTTTCCGTGCTGGACGAACTGATCGGCTGGGTGCGCGCACGCGCGGCGTATCTGCTGAAGTTTTCGAAAAAGGTACGCGTGAGGCGTCAGCCCTGGCCCTTAAGCCGCCACTGCCGGATCGTGCTTTCCACGACGGCTGTTTTGATTTTTGGGGGCGCGGTCTTGATTTGGCTGGCGGAGTATCTGTCGGGGAACACAGGCGCCATGATCTGGCCTTCGCTGTTCCAGTCCGTGACCTGCCGCACGGCGGGCTTCAACACTATCGGCCTGGGCACGCTGTCGAACGTGACCTTGATGATCATGGCAAACCTGATGTTTATCGGCGGCTCGACCGGATCGTGCGCCGGCGGCCTGAAGGTTACAACGTTCCGCGTGCTGTGCGGCTTCTTTTTCGCCCAGATCCTGGGCCGGCGGCAGGTGGTGCTGCACGGCCGGGCCGTGGCGCGCGAGACGCTGCAAAGGGCCCTGGTGCTTTTTTTTCTCATGACGCTGATTATCGTCACGGCCACCATGATTCTGGCTTTGACCGAAGGCGGCCTGGTTCGCCACGGTGCCGGCAGCGCGGACATCTTGGAGCTGTTTTTCGAGGTGGTGTCCGCATTTTGCACAGTGGGGCTGACCGTGGATGTGACCCCGACCCTGAGCGTTGCGGGTAAGAGCGTGATTATCGCCTTAATGTTCATAGGCCGTATCGGGCCGATCTGGCTGCTGAGCGCCCTGCACCATATGCAGCGCGAACAGCATTTCAACTGGCCGGAAGAGGAATCGCCAATCGGCTAGAGGCAACCTCCCTGAGCCCAATTAGGAAAGCATATGATCAGAAAACAGGAAATCGGCATTATCGGCCTGGGCAAATTCGGTTTTCAGATGGCGCGCACCCTGCTGGGGCTGGGACATAACGTTCTGGGCATCGAAGAGGGCGAGTCGCGGGTGCGCGTGGCGCAGGACGCCATCCCCCAGGTCTTCCAGGCGGACGCCACGGATATGGCGGCTCTCCAGCAGTTGCGCGTGCAGGATCTGGACATGGTCTTCGTCAGCGTGGGCAGTTCCATGGATACCTCTTTGCTGATCACGCTGAACCTACAGGAATTGGGCGTAAGACGCATTGGCGTCAAGGCTTCAAGCGCGGAGCACCAGAAAGTTCTGCAACGCATGGGCGTTGAGTTCGCGGTGCTGCCCGAGCATGACGCCGCCACCCTGCTGGCCCACCGCCTGACCAATCCGGGCATGCTCGATCTGTTGCCCCTGGGCGGCGGCGTTCTGGTGCAGGAGGTTCAGGTGAATAAATGGAACGGCATGACTCTGGCCGAACTGAAGCTGGTAGCCGAACACCAGGTCATGGTTCTGGCCATCAAGGAGGCGGGGAGCAAGGAATATCGTTTTGTCCCGCAGGCGCGCACCCGGCTCTCCACCGGGGATATGCTGGCCCTGATCGGTAAGCCCGAGGATATTCTGATGCTTGAGCCGTAGCGCCAACAGGCATCGAAAAGAGGCTTGCGCGCCGGTTAGGCGCCTTGGGCCTCGGCCGGATCCCAGTCCAGCGGCAGCATAAAGTAGAAGGCGTTGCCGCCGGGAGCGGCCCTGTAGCCGTAAGCGCCGCCGTGGCGGGTGATGATTTCGCAGGTGAAGTACAGGCCATGGCCGCTGCCGTATTCTTCCTGCGCGTTGCTGGCCCGGAAATCGGGCTTGAAGAGGTTGGGGGCTTCCCTGGGGTCAATGTGCGGCCCGGAGGAAAGCACTTCAATGCGTATGCCGGCCTTGCCCGGACCAAAGGCGTCCTCAACGCGCGCGCAGGAACAAACCACGATTTTCTCGCCGTTCAGGGGAGAGGGGCGGGTGTACTTCACGGCATTGGAAAGCAGATTGGCCACCACCTGGCTGATCAGGCCCATGTCGGCGGGCACGTCCTCAGCGTCCCGGCATTCCAGGCGCGCCTCAATGCCGCGCTCCTCCAACTGAGAACGGTAGCGCTCCATTTGCGGCTCAAGCACCCGCGAGTTCAGGTTCACCACGCTTTTTTGCAGGACGTAGTGGCCTTTTTCAAAATGGCTTTGGCGCAGGAGCGTTTCCAGAAACAGGCTTGATTGCAGGAAATACTTGTATACTTCGGCGTACTGGTCTTCCAGCAGGCCCTGCAAGGTTCCCATCTGCCGCACCGCCGCGGCGAGATCCGCGTCGCTCCCCTCCACCGCGCCTTCCAGGCGTTTTCTGACCTGCGCCAGATCGTGGATTTTGCCCTCCAGCTGGTGGAAGAGCAGCTTGAAATACATATTGGGCACAATGACATTATGGCCGATGTCATGCACAAGGTTATTGATGAAGCGCAGGTGATCCTTGTTTTTCATGACCAGTAGCCGGTTGTGCAGCTGGAAGCCGACACGGTTGGCGTACTTTTGGTAGAACAGGCGATCCTGCGGCGGCAGCGCCTGGGCGGTGTGGAAAACCAACATGCCAATGCTGCCTTTCAGGGGCTTCAGGGGCAGGGACTGCTGATAGTCGGCCCGTCCATGCACGGGCACGCGCAAAAAGCCCCCCTTTTCGAGTATTCCGCCGGTGAGATCCTCGCGCGCCGGCGGGCTGCTCATCGGGCCATAGCCGGGCGTCTGGCGCACCAGCACGGCGCCGGTCGGGTCCAGCAGGAAAAGCTCGACCGGAACATTGAAAAGAATTTCCGGAAGCATGACGGTCAGCGCGCACAGTTCCTCGAATTCGTCCAATTCCTGCGCCAGATCGAAAAAAATATTCAGGCACTGGGTTTGGAGAAAGCTGAACTGGTAGCGGGCGTAGTCATCGATTTTCGAGTGGATGCGCGCGCCGATATGGGTGAGCAGCCGGGCCTGGTCCACTTCGGAGGAAGTGAATTCCTCGCTGCCCGAGAGCCGCGTCCCTTCTGCGGGGGCGGCGTTTTTCGCGGGGTCGGGCATGCCTGACGGCCGGGCGGACAAGGGATTTTGCGAATCCATGGCACCACCGGAAAGAAGGTTACGTGGACGTGCCTTTCAGACGGCACTATAGGCCCAGATCTCTTATAGCAGGAGAAAGCCAAGCCGACAAGATCCGAACGGCAAGGGCCTGCCATATTTCCTGTTTTTCAAATTCCCCGCTCCGCCCTGTTGACTTCCAGTGATTTTGCTTCAAGATTGCCCTGCGATATTTTCCATAGGTCATTCATGAGCAGAGGCAACCTGTTTTTTATCCTGATCACGTTCGCCGCCATGGGCGTGGGCGTTTTGGCGCCCGGCATCGGGCAGCCGCTGCGCCATTTGCCGACGGTCAGCCTGATCGTGCAGCTTTTGTTGTCGTTTCTGTCAACCGCCGCGCCGGGCGCCAGCTTTTCCTCAAAAAGCGCCGCCGGCCTGCCGCGCTTTCTCCTGATCCGCATGCTGGTCGTGCCCGTGCTGTGTTGCGTATTGTTCGCCGCGTTCCTGCCGCAATACGCCCTTGGGGCCATGTTGCTGGCGGGCGCGTCCGTGGGCGTGGTGGCGCCGTTTTTCACCATGCAGGCGCGCGGCGACGTAATTTTCGTGGTGGCCGCGGTAATTGTCAGTTCACTGGTTCTGCCCCTGACCATGCCGGTGCTGACGCTCGGCTATTTCGCCCTGGCCGGGCGGGAAGCGGCGGGCGGCCTGTGGATGTCCTTCCTGCGCACGGGCGTGGCCCTGGGCATATATATTTTCCTGCCTTTCATCGCGGCCCGGCTGCTGTGGTGGAAAGGCCAGGCAGCGGCCCGGGGCATTCTCCGCCTGAGTTATATTCTGACAGTGGTGGGCGTGGGCGGGAGCATGTTCGTAATTTTTTCCCAATACGCGCTGCCTCTGCGCGAGAACCCCGCCCGGGTGCTGGAGGCTTTTCTGGCCGCGACGCTGCTCGGGGTCATTTTTATCGGCGTGGGCATGCTGGCCGGGCTGGGGCGGAGCACGGAGCGGAAGATCAGCTATGTGGTGAGCATGGGCACGGGCAATAACGTGCTGATGGTCATTCTCTCCTCGCAGTTCTTCGGCCTGAACGAGGTGCTGATCACCGCCATGTATTCCATTCCCTTGTTCGGCCTGCTGCTGCCCTACACCTGGTATGGCGACCGGCTGAGAAAAAAAGCGGCGGTCGCGCCGGTCTGATGCCGCCGCCCGCTGTTTCCCAATAAAAAACGTCAAAAAGTTTCGGGGAAAGGGGGCCGGGGGAAAAAACCTTTCCCCAAAAGGAGGGGGGCCGCCCCGGCCTTCTCCTACTTTTTTTCCGTTATCCGCTGGGCGAGCAGGCGCATATGTTTGCGTTCCTCGTCAGCGCAGGCGCGCACGTGGGACTTTTCGACGTCGGGCACCAGGTTTTCCAGTTCAAGGAAGAATACCAGGGTGTCTTTTTCGAGGCGCATGGCCTGGAGCAGGGGCTTGGCCATGAGCGCGGCCTGATCGTCGCCCATGAACAGGGCGTGGGAGTCAAGCAGGCTGCGCACGTAGCTGAGGTATTCCTCGTCCGAACTGCCGGCTGGCAGAGGCAGGCCGCCCACGCGCTTCAGCATGCCGGCGAAGATGCCCTCGTGGCGGAGCTCTTCACTGGCCATGAAGGCGAAAAACTTTTTGTCGTCATCGCTCTGGGCCTGCTTTTCGGCGGCCGTGTAAAAGGCGTGCCCGCGCCGCTCAATTTCCACAGCGGCGGCAACAATATCCGCCGCATTCACAAAACTGGCCATGGTAGTCTCCTTTTCTGCACTAAAGAGCCCGGGGGGGCGTTTTTTTATCCTTTGATCGCCTTGGCAAAGCCGTCGGCCGATTTTCTTATCACCGACTCATCCACGCAGAAGGCCAGGCGGAACCAGCCGGGGCACCCGAAGCCCGTGCCCGGCACGCCGAGGATGCGCTCGGCCGCCAGACGATCGATGAAGGCGAGGTCGTCGTTGCCCGGCGCTTTGACGAAGAAATAGAACGTGCCGGCCGGCGGGGTGAATTCATAGCCGGCGCCGCGTAAAATGCCGGTCATCAGTTCGCGGCGGCGGGCATAGATGCCGATGTCCACGCCCGAACCGAGGGCCCGGTCCATCAGGTACTGGCCGACCACCGGCGCGTTGATGAAGCCCAGAGCCCGGTGCGCCAGGGTAATGCCGGCCATGAGCGTGCCGCGCTCGTCCAGCAGCGGCGAAAGGGCCACGTAGCCGATGCGCTCGCCGGCCAGGGCCAGATTTTTGGAAAACGAGCTGATCACGATGGCATACTGGTACAGCGGCAGCAACGCGGGGACGATCACATTGTCGTAAACCAGAAAGCGGTAGGGCTCGTCGCTCAACAGGTAGACCGGCCGGCCGTTTCTGGTCGAGGCTTCCTTCAGTATGGCGATGATGGTCTCAACCTCGGCCTCGCTGTAGACCCGCCCGGTGGGGTTGTTGGGCGAGTTCAGGATCAGGGCGCGTGTGGACGGCGTGATGGCGGCCTTCAGGGCGGCGATGTCCGGCGCGAAGGTGTCCGGCTCCGTCTCCACGGTGCGGAACACGCCCTTGAAGTTGGCGGTGTAAAAACCGTAGTCCACGAAGTAGGGCCGGAAGGCCAGCACCTCGTCGCCCGGCTCCAGGATGGCCCGCAGCACCGAATTGATGCCGCCGGCCGCGCCGCCGGTCAGCAGCACGTCGTTTTCCGTCAGGGAAACGCCTTGCTCCTTGCTCAGGTGTTCGGCCAGATGCCTGCGCGCCCAAGGGAAGCCGGCGTTGGTCATATAGCCCAGGGCGGCCGGCTTCTCCGCCAGCGCGACCAGTTCTTTCAGGGCCGAGATTACTCCGGCCGGAGCGGGCAAGTCCGGGTTGCCGAGGCTGAAGTCATAGACATTTTCCGCCCCATACCGGGCGCGCAATTGATTGGCCGCCTCGAACATCTTGCGGATCAGCGAGGACTTTCCCAGCGAATCAGCCACATCACGAGCGAGAATACCCATATAATTCCCCAAAGTAATATTTTGCGACTTCCGCGTACTTCGTGTACCGTCAGACGGCAAAGGCACAAGACACAGTGCCAGATTGCGCCTTTTTCGTCGAGTATAATTTCCCCGGCCGCGGCAAGCGCGCCGGAGGGAGGGATGCATGCGGATCGCGGTAGTGGGCGGCGGAAGCTGGGGCACGGCCCTGGCCCACCTGTTGGCCGGTAAAGAGTACGATGTGCGCTTGGTGGCGCGTGACGCGCGGGTGGTGGAGGCGATCAACGCCCGGCATGAGAACCCGCGCTATTTGAAGGGCTTGCCCCTGCACCCGGGAGTGCGGGCGTTCGCGGAGCCGGCGGCGGCTCTCGACGGCATTGATTTTTTGCTGAACGTGGTGCCGTGCCAGCAGGCGCGCGCGGCGCTGGGGGCGTTGGTTTCGTGGCTTCCCCGGGGCTGCGTGGTGGTGAACGCCAGCAAGGGGATTGAAATCGAGAGCGGGCTCACTCTGTCGGCCATTGTGCCTGAGGCGTTGCTGGCCTGCTCGCCCCGCTATGCGGCCATCTCCGGCCCCTCTTTCGCCCAGGAGGTGGTGCGCGACCTGCCCACGGCCGTGGTGCTCGGCTGTGAGGACGCGGCGCTGGGCGCCTTTTTGCGCGATGCATTCAGCACGCCGACCTTCCGCGCCTATTCCAGCATGGACGTGCTGGGCGTGGAGCTGGGCGGAGCGGTCAAGAACGTCATTGCCATTGCCGCTGGCCTGGCCGACGGGCTGGGCTTTGGATACAACGCGCGAGCCGCGCTGATCACGCGCGGTCTGGCGGAAATTTCCCGCCTGGGCGAGGCCATGGGGGCAAAGGCCGCAACCTTCATGGGCCTTTCCGGGCTGGGCGACCTGGTGCTTACGGCCACCGGCGACCTGTCGCGCAACCGCCAGGTCGGGCTTGAACTGGCTCGAGGCAAAACGCTGGAGGAGATCGGCGGCAGCCTGGGCATGGTGACCGAGGGCGTGCATACCACCACCGCCGTGCACTCGCTGGCGGAAAAGCTCGGGGTGGAAATGCCGATCACGGCCGCGGTCTATGACCTGATTCATAACCGTCGGCCGCCGTTGGAGGCCGTGCGCCTGCTCATGACGCGCAGCTTGAAAGAAGAATAAAAAGCGCGCCCGTGGCGATTCCGCCAGGGCGCGCTCTGATTTTCTGAAGTTGTGTTAGATAGGCTTGCCCGGCAGGGGCCAGATCACTTCGTCGGTGCCGCCGCGCTTCACCACCAGTTCGCCGTCGTCATCCTCGTCGATGTAGATGACGATCTCGCCCTTCGAATTGATGTAGCAGCTCCTGCCTTCATATTCGGCCTGCGAGATGCCGTTTTTGGCGAAATTGTTGGCGTCGTCAAACTTCGGCTCAATGATCCATTTGCCGCGCTTGTTGATGAAGCCGTACATGCCGTCCTGTTCAACCAGGGCCAGGCCGTTGTCGGCAAAGGGGTAAGCGTCGTCAAACTTGGGCGGGACGGCCCATCTGCCCCGGCGGTTGATGAAGCCTTGCTTGTCGTTCATTTGGGCAATGGCCAGGCCGCTGTCCTCAAAATCCCAGGCCCGGTCAAGGGTGGGGGGAACGGCCCAGCCGCCGCGCTTGTTGATGAAGCCGTATTTGCCGTTCACGCGGACCATGGCCAGACCGTTGTCGGCAAAGTCCCAAAGCTCATCGAAATCTTTGCTTATGGCGCGTTCGCCCTTTTCATTGATGTACAGTTCCTCGCCATTCTTCTGCACCAGGGCAAGGCCGTTGGGGGCGAAGTCATAAGCCTTTTCAAACTGCGGGCGGATCGCCCATTCGCCGTCCCGGCCGATATAGCCGAACTTGCCTTCGCGTCCGGCCACGGCTAAGCCGTTGTCCGTGAAATCCCAAACCTTCTGGTGGCGCAAGGGCAGAGCCCAGGTGCCGTCTTCCTTGAGAAAGCCCTCTTTGTCGTTCCGGGAAACCACGCCCAGGCCGTCGGAAAAGGCCCAGGCGTCGTCATATTCCGGTTTAATCACCCACTCGCCTTTTTCGTTGATGAAGCCGTAGCCGTGTTCGTGGGTTGCGGCGGGGGCGAAGCCGTTGGAGCCGAAGTTTTTGGCGTCGGCGAACACGGGGGGAATGGCTATCTCCCCGGTGCCCGTGATGAAGCCGTACTTGCCGTCAAACTCGAACCAGCACAGACGCTCGTCCGGACCGGCGCTTTTTTCCGCGACCCCGGGGGATTGCGCCCAGGCCGCGGTTTGGCTGAAGCCCGTGAAAGCGAGGCAGAACAAGAGCAAGGCCGCGCATGCCAATATTGTGGGCGAAAGCGGAAGAGTTCGGGACAGAGGCGTTTTCATGGTAAATCCTTATAGTGATGGTATTTCAGGCGGCTTGTGGAGGGTCAGGCCCATGCATCGGGTGCCGCTCGCAAAACAGTAGCATTGTAGATAGCAGGAAGGGCCCCGCCTGTCCACGCCCTTATGGATATTTCACTGGAAAAAGGCCACTTGGAGGAGGGCGGAGGAGGCATTGGCAAGGCCACAGGCCGGGGCGACGCCCCACGGCCTGTGGGCGC
>JAVBVM010000054.1:0-4835 GCA_031554295.1 Desulfovibrionaceae bacterium
AACATCGGTATCAATGGTATTCTTGATGGGTAACATGGCGGCTCCTTTATGATTTGCCCATGCGTTTGGCGTCCACATGCAGCAGCATGTAGGGCATGGGCAGGCGCAGGGTCACGGCTTCCTTGGGGCAGTCAAGAACGCAAGAGTTGCAATGCCAGCATTCGTCCGGGAAGGTGATGGCGGGAACCTTGCTTTCCTTCGGGCGATGGCGGAAAACCTGCGTGGGGCAGATGTCAGCGCAGGTGCCGCAGCCGTTACATTTGCCTTTGTCAATAATCGGGGGCATTTCACGTCTCCTTTGTTTGTGGGAGAGATCCGGCGGGACCGGAACGGTAAATGGGTCGCCCGCAGACTAACGAAATAGTGAAGAAATATCTAGTGGAACAATAAAAAAGTAAAATCCGTCTGAAAGTACCTTCCAGGCGGATTTTACCATGAGCGTCGGATTGGAAATTTTAATTTTTTATTTGGCCGGAGGCGTGAGCACCGGGGGGGAATGCGGCGGCGATGCGCCCGCTCCGACGCCGCCGGCGGCGTCCGTACGGCCCATGCCTTCCGGGCGGTTGTGCCGGCTGGTGAAGGCGTCCCATTCCGCATGGCTGATGACGCCATCCTTGTCCGCGTCAATGATGTCAAAAGCCGGCCGCTTCATGCCCGGCACGCCCGCGAAAAACTCCTCCGGGCTGATCCGGCCGTCTTTATCCGTATCCATGGCGCCAAAGTGGTCGTCGGCAACGGCCGTCGCCGGCAGCAGAAGGAAAAAAACAGAGAAAACAAAGCGTTTCATGACAAATCCAGCAGGTGTGTAAATTATCAGAGTTTTTTGAATGAGGGTGGGGCGCGGGGCAGTATGCCACCTCTCGCGTTCCATCTATCAGAGTTAAGTGTCTTTTGCCATGGAAATGTCCCTGAGGAACTAAAACGTATAATCTATATTAAAATTAATTTATATATTTCAATGCATTGAATTATATTTCACTGATTTTTATATTAATATCAATATATTGAGTTGGCATGTGGGGTGTTTGTCCTTGCCGTGCATATTCAAAAGCGGTATGCACGGCTGGAATCGCCTTGCGCTCCACGCCGACGATATGACGGCCGTGGCCTGTTTCCCCTGAACCAAAGGATTCCCGAGTGCAGTTTTTTGAGCAGATCGCAAAAGAACTAGGCATAGCCCCAGGCCAGGCCAAAGCTGTGGCGGAGCTTTTGGATGGGGGGGCGACCATCCCTTTTATCGCCCGCTATCGGAAGGAGGCGCACGGCTCTTTGGATGAAGTAGCCGTCACCGCCGTACGGGACAGGCTCACGCGACTGCGCGAGCTGGAAGCGAGGCGGCAGGCTATTCTGGCTTCTCTCACCGAGCGGGAATTGCTCACCGACGAATTGCGCGACAATGTTATGGCCGCCGGTAGCGTGACCGCGCTGGAAGACGTGTATCTTCCCTATCGTCCGAAACGGCGCACCCGTGCGATCATGGCCCGGGAAAAAGGGCTTGAGCCGTTGGCCCTGACCCTGTTGGAACAAATAGCGTCGCTTTCGCCGGAAAAAGAGGCGGAACCCTTCGTGGACGCGGAAAAAGGCATAGAGTCCGTTGAGGCGGCTTTAGCCGAAGCCCGTGATATCATCGCGGAAATGGCCTGCGAAGACGCGGCTGCCCGCGCTGCCATGCGTGACTTTTTTTCCCGCAAAGCGGTTGCGGCCTCGAGCGTGGCCAAGGGCAAGGAAGCGGAAGGCGCGAAGTTCCGCGATTATTTCGATTGGCGGGAGAATGCCGCCAAGGCCGCCGGGCATCGTTTGCTCGCCATGTCGCGCGGCGAAGCCGAGGGTTTTTTGACCCTGCATTTCCTGCCGGAAGCGGAGCCCGCTCTTGCTCTTTTCCGGGGCATGTTCGTGAAAAATTCCTCGCCGGCGGGGGAGCAGGTCCGCGAGGCCGTTGACGATAGCTACAAACGCCTGCTCGCGCCTTCTCTGGAAACGGAACTGCGCGGGGTCTTGCGGAACAAAGCCGAAGGCGAAGCCATTGCCGTGTTCGCCAAGAACCTGCGCCAGCTTCTGCTCGCCTCGCCTCTGGGGCAAAAGCGCGTGCTCGCCATCGACCCCGGTTTTCGCACCGGCTGTAAGATCGTGTGTCTGGATGCGCAAGGCGCGCTTTTACACCATGATCTCATCCATATTATGAACGAGGATCAGCAAAAAAACGCCGGGGAAAAGATTCGCAGGCTCGTGGCCGCCCACAAGGCCGAGGCTGTTGCTATCGGCAACGGCACGGCGGGGCGCGAGACGGAAAGCCTGGTCCGCTCGCTCCATCTCTCCCTCCCAGTTCTTGTGGTCAGCGAGAGCGGGGCCAGCGTGTATTCCGCCTCGGAAACGGCGCGGCGGGAGTTTCCCGACCTCGATCTCACCGTGCGCGGGGCTGTTTCCATTGGCCGCAGGCTCATGGACCCGCTGGCCGAATTGGTGAAAATCGACCCTAAAGCCATTGGCGTTGGCCAGTCTCAGCACGATGTGGACCAGACGGCTCTCAAAAAAAGCCTGGACGATGTAGTGGAGAGCTGCGTGAACGCGGTCGGGGTGGAAGTGAACACGGCCAGCATGGAGCTTCTGACGCACGTCTCCGGTCTCGGCCCAGCCCTGGCCAGGGCCGTTGTGGCCTATCGCGAGGCCAACGGCCCCTTTGCCAGGCGTAAAGATTTGCAAAAAGTGCCGCGCCTCGGACCGAAAGCTTTCGAGCAGGCGGCTGGGTTTTTACGCATCCACGGTGGGGCGAACCCCCTGGACGCTTCAGCCGTGCATCCTGAATCCTACGGCATTGTGGAGGCCATGGCCAAGGATCTCGGCTGCGCGGCGTCGGACCTGCTGGTCGATCCGGAAAAGCGGCAACGGATCAAGGCGGAGTCCTATGTGACGGAAACCGTGGGCTTGCCCACGCTTCGCGACATCCTGGCCGAGTTGGAAAAGCCGGGCCGCGACCCGCGACAAGCTTTTGATGCCTTCGCCTTTGCAGAGGGCGTGACGCGTCTTGAAGACCTTGAGCCGGGCATGCGCCTGCCGGGCATCGTCACCAATGTGACCAATTTCGGAGCCTTTGTGGACATCGGCGTTCACCAGGACGGGCTGGTGCATATCAGCCAACTGGCGGACAGCTTCGTCAGCGACCCGCATACGGTGGTGACCATGCGGCAACAGGTGAGCGTCACCGTATTGGAAGTGGATGCGGCCCGCAATCGCATTTCCTTGTCCATGCGCAGGAACCCGGATGCGGCCCAGGCGCGGGAGCATACGCGGGAACAGGGGCGAAAGTCGGAGAACGACGGGGAAAAACCCTTACGCGAAAAAAGGCCGCAACTCCGAAACGAAGGGCGGCAAGAGCGGGAAGAGGGGCACAGGCCGTTTCAGGGTATGTTCAGCAAGCTGGGCAAGCGTCAAACGTGACGCCGACGCGTCACGGGACGGATATTTTCCGGCTCATCCGGAAAGCTCGCCAAGGTCTTGCAACCGCTGCTCCACAAACTCCCAGCGCAGCAGCAGTTCCGTTTGTTCTTCCTCCAGCGCGGCAAGGCGTTCCGTTGTCCGGCTGAACGCCGCCTGGTCTCTGGTGAACAACTCAGGGTCCGCGAGGGTCGTTTCGAGATTTTTCTGTTCCTGCTCCAAGGCGTCCAGTCGCTCCGGCAGGGCTTCCAGTTCCTTCCCTAACAGTTCGAATTCCCGTTGCTCCTTGAAGCCGCGCCTGCGGGGCTTATTCGTGGCGGGCCGCTGGTCCGGACTGACAGTTGGGCGGGCGGTTTTTCCTTTTGCTTCCTGTATCGGCGCGGAGCGCTGGCGTAGCCAGTCCGTATACGCGCCAACATACTCATGTGCCATGCCGTCGCCTTCAAGCGCAATCACGCTGGTTACCAGGTTGTCCAGAAAGGTCCGGTCGTGGCTGACGATGAGCACCGTGCCGGAGTAGTCCGCGATCAACTCTTCCAGCAGTTCCAGCGTTTCAGCGTCCAGGTCGTTGGTGGGTTCGTCCAGCACCAGCACATTCGAAGGCCGGGTAAAAAGTTTCGCCAGGAGCAGACGGTTGCGCTCCCCGCCGGACAAGGCTTTAACCGGCAGGCGGAGGCGGTCCGGGGTAAAGAGAAAGTCCTGCAAATACCCGGCGACATGGCGCGTGCCGCCACCCACCGTGACCACATCGTTTCCTTCCGCCACACTGCGCATGACGCTTTCTTCCGGGTCCAGCCTTTCGCGCAGTTGGTCAAAGTAGCTGATTTGCAAATTGGTGCCGAGGCGCACAGAGCCTTCCGTGGGCGGCAGTTCGCCGAGCAGGACGCGGATGAGGGTGGTTTTGCCGGTTCCGTTGTCGCCGATAAGGCCCACGCGGTCCCCGCGCTGGATAATGGTGGAAAAATTGCTGAAAAGCGGCGGCTTGCCAGGGTAGGCGAAGGCGATGTCGGCCGCCTCGATGACGAGCTTGCCCGAACGTTCGGCCTCCTGCGCGGCCATGCGCACGTTCCCCTGCTTGTCGCGCCGCGCGGCCCGCTCGGCGCGCAGGGATTCAAGGGCGCGCACCCGGCCCATGTTGCGCGTGCGCCGGGCCTTGATGCCCTGGCGTATCCATACCTCTTCCTGGGCGAGCTTCTTGTCGAAGAGCGCGAAGGCGCGTTCCTCAACGGCGAGGCGTTCCTCACGCCGCTCCGGGTAGCGGTCAAAGCCGCAGGAATAGCTGTAGAGCTTGCCCCGGTCGATTTCCACCACCCGCGTGGCCAGGCGTTTAGCAAAGGCCCTGTCGTGGCTGACAAAAACCAGGGTGCGGGCCTTGCGCAGCAAAAATTCTTCCAGCCAGGTGA
>JAVBVM010000099.1:0-10569 GCA_031554295.1 Desulfovibrionaceae bacterium
CTAGCCGGCCGCTTCGCCGGATGCCCGGGCCGCTTTCAGGGGAGAGAAATGGACCGGAGCCCGTGAAGCGCGCCTCGGCGCGAGCGATTTTGCGCCCGCCCCGCCAAGGGGCGGGCGCTGCCGCGTTCCGGGGGCGGGAGATTGAAAGGGCTCGCGGGGCCTTTTATATTGCCAAGCCGAATAAATTCGGAGACAATGCTCCGATGCGAAATCAGGGCGCGGCCCGGCTTTGCCGGTTCGCTGGGGAGCCCCGAAACACCTCTCCCCGGAAGGAATTTTGGAGGCCGCATGTCAACGTTGCTGTGGGTTGTCATCGCCTATCTGGCCGGCTCGATACCCTTCGGCCTGGCGCTGGCCCGGCTGCTGGCCGGCTTTGACCCGCGCACTGCCGGCAGCGGCAACCTGGGCGCCACCAACGTGACGCGCACCTGCGGCAAAAAGGCGGGCGCGCTCACCCTGGTCTGCGACCTGCTGAAAGGGCTCATCGTCGTGGCCCTGGCCAAATGGTCCGGGCTGGGCGCGTGGGGCTTGAGCCTGGTGGCCCTGGCCGCCGTGATCGGGCACGTGTTCTCCGCGTTCCTGCGCTTCAAGGGCGGCAAGGGCGTGGCCACCACGGTCGGGGTGCTGCTGCCCCTGGCCTTCTGGCAGACGGCCGCGGCCGGCGTTCTCTGCCTGATCATCGCCTGGCGCACCGGCTTTGTCTCGCTCGGCGCGCTGATCATGATGGGCGCGCTGGTCATCCTGCTGCTGGTCAGCCTGAAATTTTCCCTGCTGCCCCTGGCCCTGGCCCTGAGCGCCCTGCTCGTCTGGACCCACCGGGCCAATATCAAACGCCTGATCCGGCGCGAGGAGAAATCCTGGCGCGGAACGCGCTAGCGGCCTCCAACGCCGCCATCCCTTCGCTCCCCGCCCGCGTCGGGCCGGCCGCGCCGGACGGCGACGCGCTTCGGCGCCCGGATGTTCCACGTCGCGGTGAACCGGCGTCCGCCTCCACCACCCCTTCCCGGCTGACATAGCCGCGCGCGCCGTGCCCACGCGAGCGACGCCCGCGCAAGCCGCCGGACGGCATCCGTTCATGGCGCCCACGCGTCCTGACGCGTCAGGGGCGCGGCCGGGCGCGTCAGAGGCGCGTCAGAGGCGCGTCAGGGGCGCATCCTTGGTGCGGCCGGGCGCGTCAGGGGCGCATTCGGACGCGTGAGGGCGGCGGGGCCGCATCCGGCAAGTTCCGGCGGCGTCCGGCAGCGTCCGACAGTATCCGGGGCGGGCGGCGGACGCCTTCCCCTTTCGCCGCAAACGCGCTCCAATTCCCGGTAAATCCGCCGCGCGCGCTTCCAGCGCCATTCTACGGACAGGTCGCCTGTTTCCGCTCCCCTGGCTTCTTAACCAGTTGATAAAATAAATAATACGCTTACAGATTAAACTATGCCACGCTGAAAACATGAAAAAGAACGCGATACGAACCGAGCACCCCGGCGAAAAGCTGTCACGGCGAACGAGGCGGCCTGCGAGGCGAATCATGGACTGCAAACGCGTGAAGAATTCCGGCGGACGTTTTAATCTGAGGTCTCTTTTCGGCCTGCGGGGCTATTTCGGCCTGATTGCCGTCACGCTGCTGCTGAGCGCCGGCGCGCTTCTGGCCGGGCTGGGATACCACATGATGATCCAAAGCCGGGAGGCCACCGTGGAAAGGCGGGTCGACGCCATCGGCCGCGACATCAAGCGGGATATCACCAACGGCATACGCCTGCCGGCCCAGGGTTTTCTGTCGGCCACCACGAAAGGCCCGTTGCCCATGACCCGCAGCCCGGAGGAGCGCGTGCGCTTCCTGCCCCTGGTCAGGGAAATTCTACGGGGCAACAGAATCTTCGGCGCCCTGATCGTCAGCTATGGCAACGGCGATATTTTCCTGGCCAGGTTGCTGGAGTCCGAGCGGGAACGCCTTTTTTTCAACGGACCGCCGGAGGCCGCCCTGCTGGTAATGGAGGTCCGGGCCTCCAGCCCCGCCGCCGAGTATTATTTCTACGATTCGCAATTGCGGCTGCTGTCCAGCCGGAAGAACGTCAAAACTTGCAGCTATCTTATCGGGGAGCGCGACTGGCATCAGGCCGCCATGCGGGCCGGGGGGGTAATCGAGGTCGAGCCGCGGCTCATCTCCAGCCGCCGGAGCGTGAGCATGATCATGGCCCAGAAGAGCCTCGACGGCCATTCCGTGGTGGCGCTGGGCATCCGGCTGGATCACCTGTCCAACCTGATCGCCGGCGAACGTCCGACGCCGGGCTCGCACCTGGCCCTGTTCCAGCCCAACGGGCATCTCCTGGCCACGGACCAGGGCGTTCTTTTCCAGCCGAACGGCGAGTTGCGCCTGCGCACCCTGGACGATCTGGCCCCGGTCATCCGCCTGGGGGTGGAAAAATATCGGGAGGGCCTGCGCACCACTGATTTGCGCGTGGAAAACGGAGCCAAAAGCACCGGACTGCGGGTCCGCGAAGGCGGGCGGGACTGGCTGCTTGTGCTGGAGGAACTGGACGACGCCTCGAACCGGACCGGCGACTTCATGGTCCTGGCCATTCCCCGGGATGAGGTGTTCCGCGGGGCCAGCCGTTTTTTACGGTACGCCGTGCTGGGCATGAGCGGCCTGCTGCTGTTGGTCCTGCCGATAGTCTGGCTGGTGTCCCGCTACGTGAGCGCCCCCCTGCGGCTTATGGCCGAACGGACGCGCAACCCGGCCGAAATGCGCGACGAGGAGGCGACCGCGCTGTCGCCGGTGCCGGAAATCAACGCGCTGGAGCGGAACGTGGAGTTCATGCGGGAAAACCAGCGGAAAATTCTTTCCATCATCGGCCTGATCGGCGGCGACCGCGACTTTGAAACCCTGCCCGGCCGGGTGCTGAAGGAAATCATGACCTTAACCGAGGCCGACGGCGGGATTCTGATGATCGTGGACGAATCGAAAGTCCACCTGGAAAAGGGCTGGTTCTGCTGGGACGGCGGCACGGTCGAAAACACCCTCCTCCCGCCCGAGAGCCTGATTCCCTGGAAGACCTACGCGATGTTCCGCGCCCTGGGAGAAAGACGCGCCATAGTGGACCACATCACCCGCGACGATCCCCGAATCGTCCTGAGGTCGGTCTCGGCGGGCTTTGACGGCCGCCCGGACGTGGAACGGATAGACCTGGTCGGCCTGCCCCTGCGTGACCGCATGGGCGAACCCCTGGGCGGCCTGAGCCTTCTGAAGCGCGCGACAAATGAGCATTCCGGCAGCAGCGCCGAGCAGATCAGCTTTATGGAAACCATCGCGGCGGCCGCCGCCGCGGTGCTGGAGACCCAGGCCCTGATCAGGGACCAAGACGACCTGCGGGACTCGCTCATCCACCTTCTGGCCGGGGCCATCGACACCAAGTCGCCCTATACCGGCGGGCACTGCGCCCGGGTGCCGACGATTTTTCAGATGCTGCTGGAGGCGGCCCACGAAGCCGGGGAAGGCCCGCTCGCGCATTTCCGCCTGGACGAGAACGGCCGGGAGGAAGCCCGGCTGGCCGCCTGGCTTCATGACTGCGGCAAGGTCACCACGCCCGAATACGTGATGGACAAGGCCACCAAGCTGGAAACCCTCCATGACCGCATCCATGAAATCCGCACCCGCTTTGAGGTGCTCAAGCGCGACGCCGAAAACGCCAGCCTCAAAGCCCAGCTGAAAGGGGCCGATCCGGCGGACGAACAGCGAAAGCTGGCCGCCGCCCTGGCGGAGCTGGATGAGGATTTCGCCTTTGTGGCCTCCTGCAACCTCGGCGGTGAGCACATGAGCGACGCGGACCTGGAACGCCTGGCGGCCATTGGCCGGCGCACGTGGGTGCGCACCCTGGACAGCCGGCTGGGGGTCTCCCGCGACGAACTGGCGCTTATGAAAAAAGCGGGCGTGCCCGCGCCTCCGGTCCGGGAATTCCTGCTTTTGGACAGGCCCGAGCACGTCATTCCCCGGGGCGAAAAAGACAGGCTGCCCGCCGACAACCCCTGGGGCTTCCAGCTGGACGTCCCCGACGCGCTGTACAACCGGGGGGAACTGTATAACCTCTCCGTGCGCCGGGGAACGCTGACCGCCGAGGAACGCTATAAAATCAACGACCACATCACCCGCACCATCATCATGCTGGAGGCGCTGCCCCTGCCCAGACATCTGCGCCGGGTTCCGGAAATCGCCGGCGCGCATCACGAAACCATGGACGGCCAGGGCTACCCCCGGCGGCTGAAGCGCGAGGGGACGAGTTGGGAGGCGCGCATGATGGCCATTGCCGACATCTTCGAGGCCCTCACCGCCTGCGACCGGCCGTACAAGGCGTCCAAGACCGTGCGCGAAGCCCTGGAGATCATGGAAGAGCTCAAGAGGAACAAGCGCATTGACCCGGATCTGTACGAGCTTTTCCTGGCGGCCGGCATTCCCGGACGGTACGCGGCGGAGTACCTGAAGCCGGAACAGAACGATTTGGCCGAAAACGACTGAAAACCGCCGGAAGCGACGGACAAGGGCCGACCGGGCGGCCGACCGGGGAAATGTCCGGCGGCGGCCCCGCGCCGGAGTTCCCCTTTCTCCGCGCGGGTCTTTTCTCCCTTGCCAGAGGCCGAAATTGCCCTTAGTGTTGCCAGACCCTGAGGGCGATTTTTTTTTCGGCGCGGCATCCAAAACAAGCGCCCCGGCCAGCCGCCCGGGGACGGACGGAGTTTCCCATGAACGCTTTCCCCAGCCTGCGCTGCCGCATGGAATATGTCTGCCTCGGCTGCGGCGGCCGCTACGGCATTGACGATCTGCTCTACACCTGCCCGGACTGCGGCGGGGTGTTCCTGCTGGAAAATATCGACAAGGACCGCTTGCGCGAGCGCGGCGGGGCCGAGTGGCGCGCCCTGTTCGACCGGCGCGCCCAGAGCCGCCTGACCGCCCTGCGCGGCATTTTCCGCTTTTACGAGCTGATTGCCCCGGTTATGGAGGAAGAGGACATACTCTACCTGGGCGAGGGCAACACCCCGATCATCGAGGCCGCCCCGGCCCTGCGCGACAAGGTCGGCCTGCCTTTCGCCTTCAAGAACGACGGCCAGAACCCCAGCGCCTCCTTCAAGGACCGGGGCATGGCCTGCGCCTTCAGCTACCTGAAGGCCCTGATCCGCCGCCACGGCTGGGACGAGGTGCTGACCGTCTGCGCTTCCACCGGCGACACTTCGGCCGCCGCCGCGCTCTACGCCTCCTATATCGGCGCTCCGGTCAAGTCGGTGGTGCTGCTGCCGCAGGGCAAGGTCACGCCGCAGCAGCTGGCCCAGCCCCTGGGCAACGGGGCCACGGTGCTGGAGCTGCCCGGCGTGTTCGACGACTGCATGAAGGTGGTGGAACTGCTGGCGGAAAACTACCGGGTGGCCCTGCTCAATTCCAAGAACAGCTGGCGCATTCTCGGCCAGGAATCCTACGCCTTTGAAACGGCCCAGTGGTATGGCTGGGATTTGGCCGACGCCTGCCTGTTCGTGCCCGTGGGCAATGCCGGGAACATCACGGCGGTGATGGCCGGCCTGCTCAAGCTGCTCGATCTGGGCATCATCAGCCGCCTGCCGCGCCTGTTCGGGGTGCAGTCGCACCATGCCGACCCGGTCTGGCGCTATTATCACGAGCCGAACCCGGCCAGGCGGGTTTTCTCGCCCGTGGCCGTGCAACCCAGCGTGGCCCAGGCCGCGATGATCGGCAACCCGGTCTCCTTCCCGCGCGTGCGCCGCCTGGCCGAGGAATACGTCGCCCTGGCCGGGGCCGGGGCATTCAACATCGTCCAGGTGACCGAGCAGGACATCATGGACAACATGCTGCTGGCCAACCGGCACGGCCACATCGCCTGCACCCAGGGCGGCGAATGCCTGGCCGGCCTGATCGCCGCCAAGGCCGAGGGCCATGTGCCGGCCAACGCCTTCGCCGTGCTGGACGCCACCGCCCACCACCTGAAGTTCGCGGACTTCCAGACAAAGTACTTTGACGGCGGGCTGGACCCGGAATATGGGGTCACGTCGCGGGCGGAACTGGTGAACGCGCCACGGGCGGTGCTGTCGGCGAAAGAGAAAACAGCCCTGCCGGGCGAGGCGTTCACGCGCGCCGCCGCCGGCGCGGTGGCCGAGATGCTGGGCCTGCGGCGGAAATAGGAACGGGAAGCGCTGTAGCTCCCGGCAACGCTTTCGAGCGCGGGGCAGCCCGCGCAGGGCGCGAACCCCATGGAACCCGCCGCGCATGGCGCCGCATTTCCTCCCGCAGGGAGGAAACAGCGTCTTTCACGGTCTTCCCGCGCGACCCGCGCGGGGGCGTATTTTTTCGCGAAACAAGGAAGGGGGGCCTTTTTACGAAGGGAGCGTACTCTGACGGTACGTGACCGTAGTAAAAAGGCCCCCCTGACGCAGGATCGCGGAAAAAGACGCCCCCGCGCCCGCCGAGCGCGCGGAAAAAGCCCCTTGCCCTCGCAACGGCCTCGCCGTATTCTGGGGTAAAGGGAGGTGGTCTATGAAAAATCCCCTCAGTCCCGAACTGACCGCCCTGCGCGACATTTTTATGTTCGAGCAGTGGCTGCGTTTCTATTTTATCGTCGAGGAAGAAGAGCGGCTCACCGTGCGCGTGCCCGAGGCCGTGGCCGGCCGCATTCGAACCGATTACCCGGACCTGGCCGACATGATGGACGACATGTCCGGCCGGGAGCTGAACGCCGAGGAATCGCTGGAAATAGTCTTCGCCGCCGCCGAGGAAGCCTTGGGGCCGGACGCCTCGCCCCGGGAATTGTTCGGCAATCCGGCCCTGGACCGCGAACTGGCCCTGTTTCAGGAGTGGGTGGCCGGGCACGAGAAGGCCCTGGACGAGAGGCTGTTCAGCTTCAAGTCCTGGCGCGCCCGCTTTGAGGAATGGAAAGAGGCCCGGCCGGAAGCGTAGAGGCCGGCTCCGCGCCCGGCAAAGGCCGTCCGGCGCGTCATGCGGGGAATTTCGCGGCCCCGGCCTCGCCGCCGGGCTTTCCGAAAAATAGCGCCGCGCCCGGAAATGGTGTATCCGCATTCCATGACAGCCATCCCTTCCCTGCGCGACTTTTCCCGCCAGGCCGTCGCTGCCGCCCTGGCCGCCCTGGCCCCCGCGCTCGCGGCCGAACCCTTCCTGCTGATCGACGCCACGGCCGGCAACGGGCAGGATACGCTCTTTCTGGCCGATTCGGCCGCCCCGTTCCCCCGGGCCGCCACGCATGGCTTCGACATCCAGCCCAAGGCCCTGGAGCGGGCCGCCGCCCGCCTGTTCGGAGCCGGGGCCGCGCCTGGGGCCGGAGCGGGCCGCCGGGTCCATCTGCATCTGGCCGGGCACGAAACGGCCGTGGAGACGCTGGGCGCGTTTTACGCCCCGGCCCCCCCGCCCCGGCCGGCCGTGGTCATGTTCAATCTGGGCTTCCTGCCGGCGGCCGACCGGCGCCTGACCACCCGCGCCGCCACCACCGTGGCCGCCCTGGAGTCGCTTCTGCCCCTGCTGGTTCCGGGCGGGCTGATCAGCGCGCACATGTACCTGGGCCACCCCGGCGGGGCCGAGGAAGCCGGGGCCGTACGCGCGCTTATCGAAAACTTGCCGGAAAAAGATTGGAGCGTGGCCTTGTACGCCTACCCGAACAAACGCCTGAACCCGGAAACCCTGGCCTTGGTTGAGCGCCGGGCGGACTAAGTTTTTTTTGGCGCTATTCGAGGCTTTTCAGAGACATGGGGTATTCTGTCCTTGCCGGCCGCGACTTTTTTATCTGTATAAATCTAATACGCCATTGACGAAACGAAAAACGGGGGGTACAGTCCCAATACCTTTCTCCGGCGCCTCCATATCGGGGAGCCGGGGGAAGTTTCGCCGTGAAAAAGCGGCCGGGGGGGACGCGCGGCGGGGCGCGGCCTTCCGGGCGGCGCGGCCGGGGGCGGGAGAGGGTATGGCGCGAAAAATAAAGTCATTGCGGCTTTTGGTCATTATTTTCGTCGGCGTGAGCATGCTGGTCTTCGCCGCGATTCTTTTCGCCATTTTCCGCACCGCCATGCCCGCCATGCTTTTGCAGTCCGAAGCCGAATACCTGAAAAAGCAGATCCAGGTCGCGCGACGGGGAATCGCGGCGGCGGACATCGCCACCTTCACCATGGCCGACGACGTGGCCGTCTGGGCCGACACCGTGCGCTTCGCCCAAGGCGAGGAGCCGGACTATATCGCCAAAAACTGGCCGGACGCCTCCCTGCTGCACAACTACCGCTGCAATTTCATCGTGATCAAAGACCTGGACGGCCGCGTCCTGTACCAGGAATTTTACGACTACGTCGACGAGCGGGACCTGCCCATACCGGACGGCTTCGCCGGCCGCCTGGGCAATATCGAGCGGGCCCTTCTGGACCGCTACCGCACCGCACCGCCGCCGGCCGGAGAGCTGGGCCCGGGCCTGGGCGCGAACGGCGTGTTCTTCCACCAGGGCGTGCCCTACAGCGTGGCCGTCGCGCCCATCATGCCCACGCACGAGTCGAGAACGCCGTCCGGCACCGTGGCCATGGGCAATATTCTCGACACCGGGTATTTCCGGCGGATCACCCACTACGCCAACACCACCTTCGCCCTGACCGAGTCGCCCCCGCCCGCGGACATGGAAGTCTCCATCGACCGCAGCGACGCGGACAGCGTGTTCCTGTTCCTGCCCGTGCAGGGCGCGGAAGGCGGCCGCTTCCTGCTCAAAATGACCAGCGACCGCGTCATGTACCAGACCGGCCGGCGCATTCTTGACTGGACCACCTTCGCCCTGGTTCTCGGCATGCTTCTGTTCGGCCTGGTGCTGTACCAGATTGCGCTGCGCCACCTGCTGCGCCCGACCGAGCGCCTGAGCCGCGACATCGAGAACCTGGAAACCTCCGAGGGCCTCGACTCCAAAGCCTACGAGGGAACCCGGGAATTCTCCGCCCTGTGCGCCGCCATCAACGGCATGCTGCGCCGCCTGAACCAATCGAACGTTTCCCTGGGCGTGCTGCAGCGCATCCTGAACGGCATGGACGCCTACCTGTACGTGTCCGACCCGGAAACGGACGAAATTCTGTTCATCAACGACCGCATGGTCGAGCATTTCGCCCTGACCGGCCCGGTGGTGGGCCAGCGCTGCTGGGATGCGCTGCACCCGGGCCAGAACCGGCGCTGCGTGTTCTGCCCGATGAGCCGGCTGAAGGAAAACCCGGGCGAGGTGATCACCTGGGAGGAATTCCACGAGGGCAACAGCCGTCATTACCGCGATACGGACTGCCTGATCGACTGGGTGGGCGGCCGGAAAGCCCACCTGCACCTGCGCGTGGACATCACCGACCTGAAAAACGCCGAAGCCTCGCTGACCAGGCGGCTGGAGCAGCAGGAGCTGATGTCCACCATCGCCCAGAGCTTCCTCTCCTCCGGCGACGCGCCGGCCATGATCCAGCAGGCCCTGCGCGCGGCCGGCGAATTCACCAACGTGGACATGGCCAAAATTTCCCGCCTGGACCCGAGAAAAGGCTGGCTGGAGGACGAATACGTCTGGAGCAACCCGAACAAGCCCGAGGTGCCCACGCAGTTCGCCCCCCGCCCCTTCCGGGAAGGCGAGCCCATGTATGACGAGCTGATCGCCGACAAAGCGCCGTTCATCGTGCGCGGCGACATCCGGCAGGATGAACGCTACGGCCTGATGCGCTCGTTCGGGGTTAAGGCGTTCATCGTGGTGCCGCTTCAGGTTTCCAGCGACTTCTGGGGCCTGCTGAGCCTGACCGACTTCACCGGCGCCCGGGAATGGAGCGGCAGCGACGTCCACCTGCTCCGGCTGATCGGCGGCATCATTTCCGGGGTGCTCACGCGCAACGCGATGGAAGAGGACCTGGTGCGCATGTCCTCCATCGTGAACAGCGCGCCCCAGTATGTCAGCTACATCAACAAGGCCGGCCAGTTCGAATATTTCAACCAGGCCACCCTGAACATTCTCGGCCGCACCGCGCAGGAGCTGATGGAGGGCGGCCTGGACCTGTTCCTGGACCCGGAAAACCGCCGCCGCGTGCATGACGAGCTGATCCCGCGCGTGCTCAGCGACGGCCGGGCCGAGTTCGAGCTGCCGGTGATCCGCAAAAACGGGCAGCGCCGCATTCTGGCCTTCTCCACCTTCCGCACCGGCTCCAAGCCCGTGGGCATCGGCTCCATCGCCTCGGACATCACGGAAAAGCGGCTGCTGGAAAAGGAACTGCTGGCCGCCAAGGAACTGGCCGAGCAGTCCAGCCGGGCCAAAGGCGAGTTCCTTTCGCGCATGAGCCATGAAATGCGCACGCCCCTGAACGCCATCATCGGCATGACGCACATCGCCCGCTCCTCCGGGGACGCGGAAAAAAAGGAATACTGCCTCGACAAGATCGACGAGGCGTCCACCCACCTGCTGGGCGTGATCAACGACATTCTGGACATGTCCAAGATCGAGGCCAACAAGTTCGAGCTGTCCCTGACCGAGTTCGACTTTGAAAAGATGCTGATGCGCGTTGTGAACGTCGTCAATTTCAGGGTTGACGAGAAAC
>JAVBVM010000168.1:0-4028 GCA_031554295.1 Desulfovibrionaceae bacterium
TGCACGTTTCATCTGAACTTCCTTTTGTTTAAGGTTGCTCAGCGGATGCCCCCGGTGAGCCCGGAAGAGCCGCCGCTCGGCAGGGCCGCCATCCTTGCTTTCTCAAAGGACAGGCTACCCGCTTGTTTCCGCTCGCGCGCAACCGCCGTACGGCCGGTTGCCTCTTTTCCGCTCTGAAAAAATTTTGGGAAAATTTTTCAAGAGCTTGTTCCGCTTTTTCACATAGTCTGATAATCCGACCAAGTTCCCGAAGAAATTTTTTTTGTCTGTTTTCCACTCCTCGTAAAAGGCTAGTGCGGCAGCTCCGCCCAATCGTAGGCATCCTCAATGGCGCGGATCTGCAAGTACAGGACCTTTGTCACCGGGGTCGGCACACCGGTCTCCTCCCCTCCCCTCACAATGCCGCCATGGATGGAGTCCACCTCTGTCTTGCGTTTGGCCAGGCGATCCTGCAGCATGGACGGCATATGTTTCTGGTGCTCGGCAAAGGCCATTTGCGCGGTCTCCCACACTCGGCCCTCGTCAAAGCTGATACCCTTTTTCACGGCCACGGCCGCCGCCTCGGCCACCACGGCCCGGGCCAGTTCACGCCCTTCCTTTGACGCGCCCACTCCGCCCACGGTCAGGCGCAGGATGGAGGTCAGGCCGTTCATGGCGGCGTTGAAGGCGGCTTTTTCCCAGATGATGCCCAGCGCGTCCGGCACCACGTGACCGGCCAGGCCGGCCTTGGTGAGGGCGGCGGCTATTTCCTCGAGTACGGGGGTGATCTTGCCCGAAGCGGTCATGATTTTGGTGTCGCCCTGGCCGGCCATGCGGATATGCCCGGGGCCGACCAGATCGCAGGGGTTGGTGGTGACGCCGGCGATGATGCGCTCCACTGGCACGAAGCGCTCAAGCTTCTCGATGTTGCCCAGGCCGTTTTGCAAGGTCATCATGACCGTTGCCGGACCGACGAGCGGTCGGATCGGCTCAAGCGCGCCTTCGGTGTACATGGTTTTTGTGAAGACAATGATCAGATCGGCGGGCTCTGGAACTTTCGCAACGGCTTCTCCAGGCAGGGATGCCTGCGCTTTCACAATCTCTTTCACGCCGTTGCGCTCGATCGTCAGGCCGTTGTTCTGGATGGCGGCCACATGTTCCTTCCAGACGTCAATCAGCAGGATATTCCATTCCGGAAAGACCTTTTTCAGACTGCCGCCGTATAGGGACCCCATAGCCCCCGCGCCTACCACCACGACATTCATTTGCCCTCCTTATGGTCTTGCTGTTTTTCAGGATGCAACGCCCGGCAAAAAGGCTCCTGAAAAATTACGCCTGTTTATGGTAAAACCGGTGCACCGCCTCCTCCACCTGATCGAGGTGGAGATTAATGGCCTTGACGGCCATGTCCTTGTCGCGCGTTCGCGCGGCTTCGACCAGCAGCTTGTGCCCGCCGAGCGAATTGGAAAAGGCAATGCTGGTCAGCTGGAACGAAGCGGTGAGAAAGTTGGTGAGGTGGTGCTGTAGGCCGGTGAAGATAAACTGGTAGTATCGGTTGTGGCTCATCTTCGCCAGGGCGTTGTGGAACAGGAGATCAAGGCGCACATAAGAAGTGAGCTTCTCATGGTGCGAATATCGCTCCATGCGCTGGTAAATATCTTCCAGCTCCTTGATTTCCTCATCCGTTCCACGGATTACGGCCAACGGCACCATATTGCTTTCAGCCACGCGACGCACTTCCAGCAGTTCAAGCGTCGCCTGCTCTTCCGGCAGCACGGGGAGGTCAAGGCTATCCATGAGCATCAGCGGCAGGCGCGTTTTCAGAATCATGCCAACGCCCGGCTTTTGTTCAATGGCGCCGATCACCGTGAGCGTATGCAGCGCCTCGCGAAGCGAGGACCGGCTGACGCCCAGCTGCGCGGCCAGAGTGTTTTGGTTGGGGAACTTTTGGCCTTCCCTGATGGCGCCCTCGGCGATCATTTTGCGGAGTTCCTCAAGAATGACGCCGGGCACTGTTTTTTTGACGATCAAAGGAAAGCTCCTTTGAAAATATTGAAAGGCCGATGAAAGATCGGAAAAAATACCTGTAATTGCAGGCTAGAAGATAGGTGGTTTTCTGTCAAGATGGTACGATAATCCGACAAAGTTGAACGAAGCAAAGGAATTACTTGAAAAATTCGCCAACCATGTGGATTTGTGAAAAAAATAATTAGATAAGCGCTTGCATGGGAGGTTTCCGCTGACTTTGCTCCGCTCGCCATGGATGCGGAAAAGAAAGAAAAAACGGCTGGCGGATCATGCCAGCCGTTGTATGGTACCAGGGTGTCGCGCTGTGCTTTGAAATTAAGAGAGTCGTCCCAGAAAATCGTTAAAACCGAATTCCCGGATGACGGCCCGGCGTCCGGTGGCGGGATTCCATGTCGCGATGCCTGGCAGGCGCAGACCGTTGAAGGTCGTTGTTTTGACCATGCTGTAGTGGGCCATGTCCAGAAAGGCCAGGCGGTCCCCGGTTTTGAGCGGCGCATCGAACGAATAGTCGCCGATCACGTCGCCGGCCAGGCAGGACTTGCCGGCCAACTGGTACGTGTGCGCTTTTTCGCCGGGCAGGCCGGCGTCAATCACGTTCGGGCGGTAGGGCATTTCCAGCACGTCCGGCATGTGGGCGGCGGCCGAGGTGTCAAGCACCGCCACCGGCATTTCCGCCTCCACCACGTCCAGCACCGTGCAGAGCAGCAGCCCGGCGTTCAGGGCCACGGCTTCGCCCGGCTCCAGGTAGACCTGGACGCCGTAAGTTTTCTGCACGCGCTCAATACAGCGGCACAGGCGGTCAATATCGTAGTCGGTCCGAGTGATGTGGTGCCCGCCGCCGAAATTGATCCACTTCATGCCGTGCATCCATTGGCCGAAGCGCTCTTCCACCACCTTCAGGGTATTTTCCAGAGCGTCGCTATTCTGTTCGCACAGGGTATGGAAGTGCAGGCCGGAGATGCCGTCCAGCATATCCGGCCGGAAGTGCCGCCGCCGGATGCCCAGGCGCGATCCGGGCGAGCAGGGGTTATAGATGGCGCAGGCGCCCTCGGAGTGCTCGGGATTGATGCGCAGGCCGCACTCGATGGAGCGGGGCGCGGCTTTCACCGCATCCCGGAAGAGTTCCCACTGGTTGAAGGAATTGAAGACAATGTGATCGGCCAGGCCGAGAATGTCCTGCATATCCTCGCCGGAATAGCCGGCGGCGAAGACGTGCACCTCGCCGCCAAAGCACTGGCGGCCCAGGCGCGCCTCATGCGGCGAACTGGCGCAGACGCCTTTCAGCGGGCCGCCGTGGGCCGCGCTCAACAGGGGAAAAAGGCTCCACATGGCGAAGCCTTTAAGCGCCAGCAGAATTTTCGCGCCGGTGCGGCGCTGCACGGTATTGAGCAGCGCCGCGTTGGCGGCCAGGCGTTCCTCGTCCACCACAAAGCAGGGCGAGGGAAAACGCGTCGGGTCTAGTCTTCCAAGGTATCGATGGTCCATGGCAGGCCGTGGCGGTTGAGCTGTTCCATGAACGGGTCGGGGTCCATCTGTTCCATGTTGAACACGCCCGGCTTTTTCCACAGGCCCTTCAAGAGCATCATGCCGCCGATCATGGCCGGCACGCCCGTGGTGTAGGAAATGGCCTGCGAGCCGACTTCCTTGTAGCATTCCTGATGATCGCAGGTATTATAGATGAAGATTTTTTTCGGCTTGCCGTCCTTCACGCCCCGCATCAGGCAGCCAATGCAGGTTTTGCCCTTAGTGCGCGGACCGAGCGAGGCCGGATCCGGCAACAGCGCGCGCAGGAACTGGATGGGCACGATTTCCTGGCCCTGGTATTCCACCGGGTCAATGCGGGTCATGCCCACGTTGCCGAGCACCTCCAGGTGCTTCAGGTAATTGTCGGAGAAGGTCATCCAGAAGCGGGCCCGGCGCATGCCCTTCAGGTTTTGCACCAGTGATTCCAGCTCTTCGTGGTAGAGCAGGTAGAGCTTCTTTTTGCCGATGCCGTCCGGGAAGGTGTAGTGCATGCTCCA
>JAVBVM010000166.1:0-14640 GCA_031554295.1 Desulfovibrionaceae bacterium
GCGCATGGTCATTGAAGGCAAGGCCGACGCCTGCTTCGGCTCGCTTGGCGTGCCCGCCTTCCGCGAACTGGCCGTGGCCCGCAATGGCGCCCGCCACCTGGGCGTGACCGACGACCCGGCCAACTGGGCCAAGGCGCGCGAAAGCTACCCCGGCTACTTCCCCATGAAAGTCACCCCGGCCGACTCCGCCACCGTGCTCGAACCGATCACCCTGGTCGGCAAGTACTTCTCCCTGATCTCCCGCGTCAACCTGGACGATGACGACGCCTACGCCATCACCAAGATCCTCTGGGAACACGATGACGAGCTCGACGTCTTTCACGCTGACCTCAAGACCTGGAAAAAAGAAGTGTTCCTGAGCCTCACCGCGCCCGTGCCCTACCACAACGGCGCCATCAAGTTCTACAAGGAACAGGGCGTCTGGACCGACGAACTCCAGAAGCACAACGACGAACTGATTCAAGCCCGCGCCAACGTGGGCAAAAAGTAAATAGCCTCACGCCTCAGCGGGGCCGGGGAGATCTCGCACTCCCCGGCCTTTTTATGTGGGAGGAAAGGCGGAAAAAACGCCCTTCTTCCAAGCTCTCGCGGGGAGTCCCTTCAAGACGCTGTTTTATACTGCCCCCTCCCCGCCGGAAGCTGGAAAAGCCAAAGAGAAATCCGAAAAGTGATCAGCGCGGAAGCGCAACCTCCACACGAAGCGCCCCCCACCTTGACATTCCCCCCCGCCTAGCGTATTGAGAAAACCGAGCCGGGCGGCGGTAACGCCGCCAACCCCGCCAGGGCCGAAAGGCAGCAACGGTAACGGTAGTGCCGGGTGTCCGGCTCCTCAAAGGCGCAATCGTCAGATTGCGCCTTTGCTTTTACGCATAGCGCCTGCCCCCCATGGGCGCCCCCATTGCCAGGACCCACGCGCTACGCTAAAAGAGTAAATATGCCCGCAACCAAGGAGCGCCTATGCAAATGGCTCCGCCGCGCCTGAACGCCGCTTTTGCCCTGGCCTGTAGCCCGCGTAAGGGAGGCAACACCGATGCCGCCGCCCAGGCATTCTGTCAGGGCTTCACCGCCGAAGGCGGGCGGATTGATCTGTTGCGTCTGCGCGAACAGCGCGTTCTGCCTTGCAACGGCTGTGACGCCTGCTCGCGTTTCGCGCCCGCCTATGCCGCGCGCCAGGAAGACGCGGGGCAGGCGGTGCTGGCCGGTCAGGCCGCCCGCATCTGCCCGCTGGCCACGCAGGACGACAGCACTGAATTGTTCGCCCGCCTCTATACGGCGCAGGCGCTGTTCATCAGCGCTCCCGTCTATTTTTACCATCTCCCGGCCTCGTTCAAGAGCTTCATTGACCGGGGCCAGGCATTCTGGATGCTGCGCTCGCACCAGGATCCGGTGATCACCGCCCTGCCCGAGCGCCCGGCCTGGGCTCTGCTGGCGGCCGGCCGCCCGCGCGGCGAGAAGCTGTTTGAAGGCGCTTTGCTGACGCTCAAATATTTCTGCGAAGTCTTTAATTTCAAACTGCAGGAGCCCCTGCTTCTGCCCGGCTTTGACGGCCCCACGGACTTGTCGCGCACGCCGCCCGCCCTGGAGCATGTGCGCCGCTTCGGCGCCCAGGCGGCGCAGAGCATGCGGGGCTGATTTGACTATGTTCGCGGCGGCTCAACTTTCCAGGCTCTGGGGGAAATTCAGCCCTCTGGCCGGGTCCCTGCTCGGCCCCCTGTTCGGCGCAAATGAACAGCGCTGCGTGGTTTGCGGCTGCGTGCACCAGCGCCGCGCCGACGGCCTGCCGGCCTGTTCCGCCTGCCTTGCCTTTCTGCCGCCCCGGCGGGGCGGTTTTTGCCCCGCCTGCGCCGAACTCCACGCGGACGAATCCCTGCCCCTTTCCCTATGCGGCGCCTGTTTGAAACAATCGCCCCCCTGGCGCAGCCTGACCTTTTACGGCGAATACGCCGGCCCCCTGCGCGGCCTGGTACTGCGCTGCAAATTCCGGCACGACGCGGCGGCCGCCCGCCTGTTGGCCCTGCTGCTGTTCAGTCGCCTCGCGCCAATTCTGGAAAGCTGGCCGCCAGAGGCGCGGGAAACCGCGCTGGTAGCGCCCATGCCGCTGCACCCTCGGCGTCTTTTACAGCGCGGAGCCAACCAGTGCGTGGAGCTGGCGCGCGCCCTGCGCCTGCCCATGCGGGCGGACTGCCTGGCTCGCGTTCGGTCCACGCCGCCGCAACGGGGACTTTCCCGGCGGGAACGTCTGCGCAACGTAGCCCGCGCTTTTGAGGCGAAACCTTTGGTGGCCGGCCGGCACATCCTTCTTCTGGACGATGTGCTTACCACGGGCGCGACCATGGCCCAGGCCGCCCAATGCCTGCTTGACTCCGGCGCCGCGGAGGTGCATTGCGCGGTCATCGCCCGCGTGCGGCTGCGGCCGGCATAAGTGGAATCGGCGGGTAACAAAAAAGCCCGGGAAGGCGCTCCTCCCCGGGCTTTTTTTCGTTCAACGCCAGCTTATTCGGTACTGCAACTGCCGCCGCAACCGGCGCAACCGGCGGCGGAAGCGCCGCCAGGCAGCGGTTTTCCCGAATCCACCTGGAAGCCCATGTAGCTCATGCCAATTTTAATGGATTCAACCGTGGCGAGCAGATCCTTCTCAATGCAGAAGGTGAAGTCGCCTTCCTTGAACACTTCATCCGTATCTTTCGGCTCGTCCAGAGCCAATGCCAGGCGCGGCCCACTTCAGCCGCCGGAGGCGAAATAGACGCGGATGGGGGATTTCTCCTTACCCTCGAAGTACGACTCAAGTTCCTTGAGCGCGTCTTTGCTGATTTCAAACATTGTATTCTCCTCGTTATGATGCTCGCCGGAGCCGGCGCAACGCAAAACAACCTATACCGTCAGCGCTTGAAATAGTCGCTTCACGACGGGCAAATGCCTTAATCGCCGCAGCCCGACCCACAACCGCCGGAAGACGAGGAACAACAACCGCCGCAACCGCCGCCCATACTCGGCAGCGGTTTGCCGGTATCCACCAGAAAACCCATGGGGCCGCCGTCGATCTTCACGGATTCGACAACGCCCAGCAAAGCCTTTTCAATGCAAAAGCTGAAGCCGCCTTCAGTGAACACGGAGTCCTCATCCGTGGGGTCATCCAGAGCCAGGGCCAGATGCGGCCCGCCGCACCCCCCGGCCAGATACACGCGGACAGATGCCTTTTCCTTGTCCCCGAAATAATCGTTCAGTTCTTTCTGCGCATTCTGCGTCAACTCGAACATTTTCCCTCCTATCGCGGTCCGTGCCTGACTTTTAGCAAAACACCGCCGCAATATTTTGAAGTAGGACGCCTGGGCCTCTTTGTCAAGGCCGGTCGGACAAGGGCGAGGAGCGTCTTTTCCGGCGATCCTGCGCCAGATCGGCCCTTTCGCCGATGTCGCGAGGGAAAGGCACTGTTTCTTCCTTTGCGGGCAGAAAGAAGGTGAAGAACCACAGCGCCCGGCAAAGCGTCAACTTACCGCGAAGCGCACAAACGAATCATAAAAATGGAAGGATTTCCAAAGGCGTTCAACCGTATACGAATCCGTGCGCCGTACGGGCGAAGAGTAGAGATACACTGTCCCTTAGCCGCCGAGACCCGCTTCTCTCCGCCGTCACGCGGTTTTAATTCACTTTCTTGCAATTTTGCGGTTGGGCGTATATTAAGGTGCTGATACGCCGCCGGATGTAGGCGGGGTCTTTTTTTTCTGACAATGTGGGGTTTTTGATGCCATCTGCGACTATTTCTTCTGTATCGGCTCCGCGCGGCCTGTGCTGCGCGCTGTTGTTGTTCACGCTTTTTCTGCTGAACGGCTGCGCGCTGGGGCCGGATCACAGCCGACCGGAGTATTCGACGCCATTGTCCTGGCGTGCCGGCACGGCGGATAGCGGCCAGCCGGCGGAAGACTGGTGGCGGATATTCAATGATCCTGCATTGGAAGCGCTGGTGGAAGACGCGCTGAACAATAATACCGATCTGGCGGCGGCCATGGCCCGGGTGGACCAGGCGCGGGCGCTGCTGGGCATTGCCCGGGCGGATCAGTTCCCGTCGGCTCAGGTATCGGGCGGCGCGGCCCGATCGGAAGCCTCGCTGCGCGGCACCTCCAACTCGCTGCCGTCCATGCGGATCGGTGATGCGTACCAGCTTCAGGGACAGCTTTCCTTTGAGCTGGATTTGTGGGGCAAATACCGCCGAGCCACCGAAGCGGCGCGCGCCAACCTGCTGGCTTCGGACGCGGCGCGCGAAACCGTGCGCCTGGCCGTGATCAGCAATACGATACTGGGTTACTTCGATCTGTTAAGCTACGACCAGCAGTTGGCGGTTTCGCGGCGCACCTATGAGACGCGTCTGAGCGCCGAGGAGTTGCGCCGAGTGCGCTTTGAAACCGGCCTGACGGCCGAACTGGACTACCGCCAGTCGCAGGTGGAAACGGCCACGGCCGAGGCCAGCATTTACGCGCTGGAAATCAGCGTGGCCCAGGCGGAAAACGCGCTGGCCGTACTTACCGGCCGTTCCCCGGAAGATATCATCGACGGCAAGGTGACGCGCGGCGCGCCGTTGGAAAAGCTGGCCGTGCCGGCCACGGTGCCGGCCGGTTTGCCGTCCGAATTGATTGAGCGCCGGCCGGACGTGTGGGAAGCGGAAATGAACCTGGCCTCCGCCACGGCGAAAATCGGCGTGGCCAAGGCGGCTTATTTCCCGAGCATATCCCTGACCGGCCTGTTTGGCTGGACCAGCCGCCAACTGGACGATCTGCTGACCGAGCCGGCCAAGACCTGGACCATTTCCGGCTCGATTTTTCAGACCATTTTCGACGCCGGACGCATCGGCTATAACGTGGACGCGACCGAAGCCCAGCAGCGCATGTATTTGGCCAGCTACCAGGGTTCGGTGCAAAACGCCTTCCGCGAAGTGCAGGACGCCCTGATCGCCAACCGGAAAATCCGCGAGCGGACAGCCACCCTTTCCCGCCAGCTGGACGCCCTGCGACGTTCGCTGGTGCTGGCGCAACAGCGATATGACAGCGGCTATTCGAACTTTCTGGAAGTGCTGGACGCGGAACGTTCGCTCTTCCAGGCGGAAATCACTTACGCCTCGGTGCTGCGCGACCAGCTGGCCGCCGTGGTTAACGTTTGCCGCGCGGTGGGCGGCGGCTGGAAGGCCGAACCCTATCCGTACGCAAACGAACAGCCGGCGGCGGAACAGGCTTCCGCGCGGTAGCGCGCGGCGCTTCCGTCCTTTTCAAATGAACGCCGGCACACACGGGCGCGGCGCGCCCGCTCCCTCTCTTTCCACTCGGCCTCTTCCCTTTCGGCCGGACGCGCCCTGGCTTGCGCCGCTGGCCGGATATTCCGATCTGGCCTTCCGCCTGCTCTGCCGGGAAAACGGCGCGGCCGTGTGCTGCACGGAAATGATCAGCGCCAAAGGGCTATTGTACAACAGTCCGGGCACCTACGAACTGCTGCGCACCACTTCCGGCGAGCCGGGGAGCGATTTCCCGCCGGACGCGCCGGACGACGCCCCCCTGGTCGTCCAGCTTTTCGGTTGCGAGCCGGAACTGCTCGGCCAGGCGGTGGAATTGCTGAAAGAGCGGGGCTTCGTCTATTTTGATTTGAACATGGGCTGTTCCGTGCCCAAGGTTGTCAAAACCGGGGCCGGCGCGGCCTTGCTGCGCCGGCCCGAGGCGGCCGTGGACGCGGCCCGGGCTTTGATCCAGGCGGCCGGGCCGGGCCGGGCGGGCGTCAAGCTGCGCCTGGGCTGGAACACGGGCGAGGCAAGCTGGCGGGAGATTGCGCCGGAACTGGCGCGGTCCGGCGCGGCCTGGCTGACCCTGCACCCGCGCTACGGCAAAGAGGCGTTTTCCGGCCGGGCGCGCTGGGAATGCCTGAAGGAATTGAAGGACATGGTCGATGTCCCCGTCATTGCGAGCGGCGACCTGTTCAGCGCTGAAGACGCCGCCCGCTGCCTGGCGGAAAGCGGGGCGGACGCCGTGATGTTCGCCCGCGGGGCCATGCATAACCCGGCCGTTTTCGCCGAGTTGAAGGCCCGGCTGTGGTCGCCCGGCGGCAAAGAAGACAATGGCGCGGAGGCGTCGGCCGAGCTGTACCAGCGCATCCGCCGCCACTTTGATCTGTCTCTGCGCCTGCATGGCGAGCGCACCACCCTGCTGAAAATGCGCACCTTTGCGCCGCGCTACGCGCGCGGCATTTCCGGCGCGCGCTCCCTGCGCTCCCGGCTTATGCTCTGCCGAAACCCGGGCGAGGTGGAAGCGCTGCTGGAACATCTCTTTCAGAATGCCGCCGGAGGAGAGTGAATATGCGGATACTACGGGCGCCGAGCGCGGGCTTTTGCATGGGCGTGGCCCTGGCTCTGGACAAACTGGATTCAGCGCTGAAGACCAGCGACGGCGCGGCGCGACCCGCGTCAACGCAGCCCGGATCAGCGCGAATTGTCACCTTCGGGCCGCTCATCCACAATCCGCAAGCCCTGGCCGCCTATGCCCGCCAGGGGGTGATCCAGACCGAGGATATTTCGGAAATCCGGCCGGGAGATACCGTGATCATCCGGGCGCACGGCATTCCCCTTGCCGTGGAGGCGGCCCTGAAAAAAGCCGGCGCGCACTTGCTGGACGCCACCTGCCCGCGCGTGAAAAAAGCTCAGAAAGGCATAGCCGCCCAGGCGGCGCTCGGGCGGCGGCTCTTGTTGCTGGGGGAAGTGGACCACCCGGAGGTCAAGGGCCTGGTTTCCTATGCCCTGCCCGACGCCCTGGTTTTCGGCTCGCTGAAGGAATTGCAGGACATGGCGCCGGATCTGGCCGGAAACTGCTTCCTGGCCACCCAGACCACCCAGGCCATTGAGGAATTTGAGAGGGTCGCGGGCTGGATTCAGGAGCATACGGATAAAGATATTCCCATACTTTCGACCATCTGCGGAGCCACTCGCCTGCGCCAGGAAGAGGCGCGGGCGCTGGCCGGCCAGGTTGGCGCCGTGGTGGTGGTGGGCGGGCTGGACAGCGGCAACACCCGCCGCCTGGCCCAGGTGGTGGAGGAAATGGGCGTTAAAGCCTACCACGTTGAAGGGCCGGAGCAACTGCCCGCGGACGAGTTGCGGCAGTATTCGGCGATCGGCCTGACCGCCGGAGCGTCCACCCCCAAATGGCAGATTGACGAGACGCAGCGTTTTCTTGAACATTTATAACGGCCTTCACCCAAGTTTTCGCGTGCTTTCGACAAGTTTGCCGCGAAAAATGAGTGCAATTCTTTTTCCTGTCGGCTATAGTCTGCTCCAACCTGCCTGTTTTTCAGGCACTAGAGCATTTTGCCCCTGAAAACTTTCAATCGGATAAAATGCTCTGGCGGCGCGAAGCGAAGCCCAGCGCCGCCCACAGGTTTGCCGCGGGCGGGTTTTGCCCGCCGTCGCGCGGCAAGCTCAAACGTAAATTGCGTTATGATTAACCAAAAATATCTTCAACCCGGATTTTCCGTCGCTGAAGCAGAGGCGCCGCATGTCCCAGACCAACATTCTTCTTGAAGCCGGCACAAACGAGCTTGAGATCGTCGAATTCTACCTTGAGGAAGACTCGCCCGATCCGACAACCGGCAGCTACAAAGGCTATTATGGCGTCAACGTGGCCAAGGTGCTCGAGATCATCCGCATGCCCAAGGTCACGGAACTGCCCGAGGTTCAGCACAAAGCGGTGCGCGGCGCTTTCAACCTGCGCTCGCACATCATCCCGCTGGTGGACCTGGCCCTGTGGCTTGGCAAAAACCGCAGCGACAAAGAGCCGCCCAAGGTCATTGTCACGGAATTCAACAACGTTACCACGGCTTTCATGGTCTCGGGCGTCAACCGCATCCACCGCATCAGCTGGGAAGCCGTGGAACCGCCCAACCTCTTTGTGGCTGGCCTTTCCAACAATACTGTGACCGGCGTGATCAAAATCGAGGGGCGGATCATCTTCCTGCTCGACCTGGAAAAAATCGTGGCCGACCTGAACCCGCAGCTCGGCCTGCGCCTGGACGAGGCCGTGGACTGGGAAGAACACGAGAACTACCGCGCCCTGATCGCCGACGACTCGAACCTGGTGCGCGAAATGCTCAAGGACTTGCTGCAAAAGGCCAACTTCACCGTGGAGGCCGTGACCAACGGCAAAGACGCCTGGGATCGGCTAGTGCAAATCAAGAAGCTGGCCGAGCAGGAAGGCCGCAAGGTGAACGACTACGTGCAGATTCTCGTGTCCGACATCGAAATGCCGAGTATGGACGGCCACTCGCTCTGCCGGCAGGTGAAAGAGGACCCCATGCTGAAAAACCTGCCCGTGGTGCTTTTCTCCTCGCTCATCACCGACAAGCTGCTGCACAAGGGACAAGAGGTCGGCGCGGACGAACAGATTTCCAAGCCCGAGGTCACGCAACTGGCCCGCCGCTGCCTTGATCTGATAAAAAAGAGCCTGGGCCGCTGATCGCGGTCCGGCGACCCATCGTTTGCCAGCCGGAAAACCGCGGTCTGAGAAAATATCTGACCGGACCCGGCGAAAAGAGCGGAAACGCTCTGGCGGCGCGAAGCGCGGCGGCGCCCGCGAGTTTGTCGTGGGCGGGCTTTGCTTGTCGCTAAGCGACAAACGTAAGCGTAAAAAATTCTAATGACCAGCCGCATCAACGAATACACGGCGGGCTTCGGCGACGCCCCGCGCGACTTGCGACAAGAGCGCGAGCGGCGCCGCAGGCGTTTCGCCGCCGAACACCAGCCCGGCGACATCGTCCGCGGCACGCCCCTGCGCCCCGGGCCGGACAAGCTGACCTGGGTGGACATTGACGGGCACCCGCTGCTGGCCGACATCGGCAGCCCGGAAGGCTTTCCCCTGCTGAGCTTTGTGGTGGAGGCGGTGGAGCCGGAAATTATCCTGAAGCTCCGGCCGGGGCCAGCGCCTGTGACGCCGGCCCGGGCGGCGGCTCTGTATGCGGCGGCGCGCGCCGCCATGGACGAGCGCCTTGCCGCCGACCTCTGGCCCGGGCTTTCACCGGACGCGAGCCGGAGCGAACGCCGGGACGCTTTTTTTCAACATCTCGTCGAATCCCCGGAAGCGCGGGAACGCGCCCAGGCCCTGGCCGGCGCTCTGGGCCTGCTCGCGCCCGCGCTGCATCGATTTGCCGCGCTGAACAAAGCGCGCGCCGCGCGCCTGGCGCACCTGCCCTGGCTGGAAGCCGGGGCGCGGGAAACCGACTGCCTGATCCTTTTAAGTGAAAACCCGGCTACAATGGATGGGCCTGAAGAAAGCGCGCCTTACGCGCTTGACCCAGACCAGTTCCCTGTCCGGTTTTCAGTCCGATTTCCAGGCCAGGGGGTCACGGTCCGGCTGCTTTACGGCTGCGCCCTGCCCGGCCCGGGCCGGGTGTTGTGCGAAGTGGACGCGCGCCCGGCCGCGCTCTCAGCCCGCCTTTTCGCGGAAGAGCCGCACGCCCTGCGGAAGTATATGCGGGCGCGCGGCGCGACCTGCCTCCTCGCGCCGCCCGGAGCGCGCCTTGACCACCTGGGTCCGCTGCCCGGCGGCGCGACCGATCCGCTCGCTTTGCTGACGGCGGAAGTCGTCGCTTCGCGCTTGAATCGAACGGTGTGATTAAGCTTTCAATTCAGGAAGCCTGAACTGCCCGCACCGAAAGGACGCCAAAGGCGCGGCTTCCAGCGAAAACGGGAAGCCGCGCCTTTTCATCGTCCGTCGGGTTCGCCATCAATCCGGGGAGGCGGGGCGAACAGGAGGTTACACGCTGCTGAGAAAGCGGGTCACCAATTCCAGGGCGTCCTCAAACTCGTACCTTTCCAGAACGGCTTCAAGGGCCGCGCTTTCCGCCTGGTCCTTTTCGCCAAGCCAGGCGGCCAAAGAGCGGAAGGTGCTCAGCGCGTCCGCATCGGAATTCTCAATTTCGCTCTTCAGCTTTTTCAGCAAGGCCAGCGCTTCCGCCCGGGTCTGGTCCTCTTCGCCGCTGTCCGGCTTGGCCAGCGGCTGAGGAGCGCCGCCCTGCTTGAATTGATCCAGCGCTTCCTGCACACTGGCCGTCACGGCGGCCAGCAGGAGATCCAGATGATCGACCGCCGCCCTCAACTCGCTTCCCGGAGCGCCCTGGGCGCGCAGTTTTTCCACCTGGTCGGCCGCTTCCATCAGCATGCGGTGCCCCAGGCTGGCGGCCTGGTTTTTCAGTTTGGCCGCCGCGTGCCCCAACTCATCGGGGCTGCCGCCGCCAACAGGCAGGCCGTCCTCATAAAGCTGCACAAACATGCGCAAAAATTTCGGATACTGATCCGGCTTGCCGCCAAAAGCGGTCAGGCCGGCCTCAAGGTTGAAGCCGTCCAGAGACGTCAGCCGGGGCAGACGGTGCGCGCGGCCGCCCGCCGTCTCCGGCAGAAACAGGCCGGGCAGCCATTCGGCCAACAGGGCGTAAAAGGAATCCACCTCCAGGGGCTTGGCGATATAGCCGCTCATGCCGCCGGCCAGACAGCGGGCGCGCTCCTGATCCGAAGAGCGCTCCGTCATGCCGATGACCGGCACGCGGTCATAACGGTGATTGGCCCGCATCCGCCGCGTCATCTCAAAGCCGTCCATTTCCGGCATTTGCAGCGCCACCAGCGCCAGGTCAAAAACCGGATCCCGCCGGCTTTCCTCCAGAACGCGCAGGCCGCTCTGGCCGTCCTCGGCCTCGGTGACGCGGAGACCGGCCATGTGCAGCAGTTCCAAAGCAATCTGCCGACTTACCGGGTTATGTTCCACCAGCAGCACGTTCCCGGTCTGGGAGCCTTCCTGCTCGCAGCAGGTCTGGGCAACGCTCTCATAGCTGCCCGGCAGCGCGCCCAGGATCAGGTTCAGCAGCTGCAACGCGGTCACGGGCAACGGCAATTCGGCGAAACAACTGACCGACCCCGGCTTGAGCAAGGGCTTGCCGCGTTCCCTGGGCTTCAGGAGAATCAGGGGCGGCAGGCCGCGCTTTTCCGAAAACAGCCCGGCGTCGCGCGTACGCGTGTTCATCAGCGCAAGGCGGATGGCTCCGGCCTTGCCTTCCCGCTCCTTCAGCAAGTTGAGCCCCTCATCGGCCGTGGCGGCCAGGGCCGGCGCAACCCCCCAGCTTTCAAGCAATTCGCGGAAAAATTCCCGCTGGCGGGGCGAGGGCTCGATCAGCAAAACGGGCGTGCCCTTCACTTCTTCGGGAATATCCGGCTGGGCGCCGCCGTCGCCCGGCTGCACCGTGAAGGGGCAGTTCACAACAAAGGTGCTGCCCTTGCCGGGCTGGCTGGCCACGCGGATTTCCCCCCCCATGAGGCCGAGCAGGCGCTGCACCAGGGCAAGCCCAAGGCCCGTGCCTCCATACCGGCGGGTGGTGGAGGAATCGGCCTGGGAAAAGGCGCTGAACAGCTGATCAACTTCCTCCGCGCTCATGCCGATGCCCGTGTCCTGCACCCGGATGCGCAGCCAGATCTTGTCGTCAACCCGCTTTTTCAAGGTGAATTCCAGCAGCACCTCGCCTGATGGCGTGAACTTGGCCGCGTTGCTGACCAGGTGCTCGACAATCTGCTCCAGGCGCGGCATATCGCCGATCAGACAGCGGGGCAGGGCCGGTTCCATGCGGATTATCAGGTCGAGATCTTTTTCCCCGGCCTCTTCGTTGAATTTTTGGATCACGCCGGGCAGCACGTCGTCCAGCAGGAAGCCGGCCTGGGAGATCTCCGCCTTGCCCGATTCCACCCGGGTAAAATCGAGGATATTGTTGACAATTCCCAATAAATCGCGCGAAGCGCGGTAAATTTTGTTCATATACTCGGCTTGCTGGCCGGTTAGTTCAGTTGACTGCGTCAGATAGGCCATGCCGATAATCGCGTTCAGGGGCGTGCGGATCTCGTGGCTGATATTGGCCAGAAAAACGCTCTTGGCCTGAATGGCCTCTTCCGCTTTCTCGCGTTCCAGAGTCAGGGCGGTGATGTCGGTCTGCACCACAATCACGCCCCGAAACGCGCCTTTCTCGAACACGGGGGAATACTGGATATGCGCGTAGCTGTGGGCGCCGTTCGCGTAAACCAGACGTACTTCCTGCGAGACTCCCACCCGCTCGCGCATGACCTGCCCGCAGCGGGCGCGCATCCCTTCGGCGAAGTCCGGGTTCTTGATGCCGGAACACAGGGCTTCCGGCCGTTCCCCGATCAGTTTCACGTCCTCGGGCAGGCCCAGGCGATCGTGCGCGTTGGTCGTGTGCAGAACCACCGACAGACCTTCATCCAGCACCAGAATCAGGTCCGGGCAATTTTCCAGCAGCAGCCGGTTGTACAGATACTGCAGGTCTTTTTCCCGCTGATTCTTGTCCCGGACGAGTTCAGTTTGGTGGAAAAGCGTGGAAAGAGCGTCGTAATTGAACTGCAGCCGCTTCAGCTGCCGCTCGGTGGAGGCGAGGGCTTTCAGCGCTTCCTCAAGGGAATATATCGTCTTTTCTTCAGCCATGACTTGCCTTTGCCTGGCCGCTTGATCGCGGACCGTCTCTAGCGCGCTTTACGTTTGGGCCTGCCGTTTAACGGCGGGCAAAGCCCGCTTACGGCAAACTCGCGGGCGGCGCCACGCGTTGCTTCGCGCCGCCGGAGCATTTTACCTGATTGAAAAGGTTCAAAAATAAAATGCTCTAAATCAAGCAGAACACAATCGAGTTGTTGTGAAACCTGTTTTTTGCCACGCCGTTCCGTATGGAGGTGGGGCAGTATTCACCATAACTGTAAAAACCCGCGCAGGAAAGCTCTTTTGGCAAAATTTCCCTGGCCAGCCCGCCCTCAAGCGTCCTGTCCCGCGCCAGCACGGTATAGCGGGCCAGACAACTGACAATGAGCGCGGTCGAATACTCGTACCCGCCGCCCCTGGATTCCTCAAATTCCCGCCGCACCGCCTCCATGGCGTCCCGGCAGGAATCCTGAATATCCGCCTTGTTCTGCATGAGAACCGAGACGGAGGCGCCCTCGGGAATGCGGGCGAAGGCCGTGGCCGAGCCGTCCTCCAGATTATAGCGGGCGAAGCTGCGGCAAACAATCACGCCGTCGTTGTCCGCCTCGTTATCATATTCAACGCCCAGCGGCGCGAAAATGGGGGAAAAGCCGTTATCCACATCCACCCCGTTCTCCTTCATGAATTCGCAGACCGTCTTGTCGTCGATGGCTTTGACCACCACCCCCTGCGAACCGGTCACCGTGCTTTTGCGCACCTTGGCCGACGGGACGTTGCGCACCACAAAGCGCGGCTTGACATTGCCGGAAAAACCCAGCAACACCGCCGCCCCCGCCCGCACGTCACCGTTGCGGAAAACGCGCACGCTGTCCATGGTGAAAAAGTCCGAGGCCACGGCGCCGAACAGGGGCGCGCCGTCCAAGCGGGCGCTCAGGATTTCGGCGGGCGTGTCATGCGGGAAGGCGTCGGTCAGGCCGGTGAGAAAATAAAGCATGGCCGGCTTGGCGCCCAGGGCGGCCCGCAGTTCGTCATAGGCGGCGTTGAGCTGTTGCTCGTAGTCCGTTCCGAACGGCTCCGTCAGAGTGGAGGCGATGGCGCAATCATCCGCCGTCAATACCAACAGCGCGATGGAAAATTCCTGGTGCCCGGCCCGGCTGAGTTGCGCCGCGGCCGTGCAGCCGATGATGTCGATGCCAAGCCGCGCGTGCAGTGCGGCGGAAAGCTCCGCCGCCGGATATTCCGGCTCGCAGAAGATAATACCGCAACTGTTGGCCCGCAGGGACAGACGGTTACGCAAGCCGAACGCCAGTTGGGCAGCGGCGTTTTCAACGCTGCCCGTGTCCGGGCAAATAACAAGGCACGATTTCATAACCCTCCGCTACAGCCCCAGCAGATCGCAACAAAAGCTCGGAAAAAACCGGGCTGACCTCCCCAAAGTTTCCACGACCGTCTCCGCCATTCTGGATATATATTTTCACTGTGGCAGTGTTTGCCTGGTAAAACAAGCGCTAAGCGCCAAAAAAGAAAACTATTTTTCGCTCCACTCGGCCACCAGCCGCTCCAGCTCTTCGGGCGGGAAGGAGGGGCGATCGTAGCGGCCGGCAAGGGCTCGTTGACGCGAGGCTTCCGCGAGTATTACCGCCGACGCCACGGACACGTTCAGGCTCTGAATCATGCCACGCATGGGAATGTACAGGGCGGCGTCCGCCATGGCGCACAGGTCCTGGTCGACCCCCCGGTGCTCGTTGCCGACAATCACGGCAGTGGGCAGGGTGAAGTCAAAGTCTCCAAGCGGCCGCGCCCCGGGGGTCAGGCTGGTGGCCAGCACCTGCATGCCCTGCCCCTTCAGGGCGCCGAACAGGCTTGCCCGGTCCGCGTGACGGACGGTATCCACCCATTTGCGGGCCGAGGCCGAGGATTTTTTTCCCACCACCGGAAAAGGCGTGTCCGTATAGTACAAATGCACGCGGGGCACGCCAAAGGCGTCGCAACTGCGGTAAATGGCCGAAACATTGTGCGGATCATGGATATTCGCCAGCACCATGGTCAAATCGGGCTGGCGGCGCGACAGGACGGCGCGGATACGATCCAGGCGCCGTGGCGTGCGAGAGGATTCAGACATGTAGCGTTCTCCGGGGAATCTTCATACGGCAATCCG
>JAVBVM010000177.1:0-22715 GCA_031554295.1 Desulfovibrionaceae bacterium
TGGAGGCTTCCACGGCGTCGGCCAGCATGATGATGGCGGCTTCACGGGTTTGCGGGCGCGGGCCGGGGTACTGGAATTCCTCTTTGCGCGGCGCTTCGCCCATATCCAGGGCTTTCTGGTAGAAATAGCGGATGGTGCTGGTGCCGTGATGCTGGGCGATTATGTCGATGATTTCCTGGCCGAGACGGTTCTGGCGCGCCAGTTCCGTGCCTTTTTTGACGTGCGAGATGAGGATGAGGGCGCTCATGGAGGGTGAAAGCTTGTCGTGCCGGTTTTCACCGCCAAACTGGTTCTCGATGAAATATTCGGGCCGGCTCAGTTTGCCGAGGTCGTGATAAAGCGCGGCGACTTTGCAAAGCAGGGCGTTGGCGCCGATGGCTTTGGCGGCCGCCTCGGTCATGTTGGAAACCACCAGGGAGTGGTGGTAGGTGCCCGGGGTGGCGACCATGAGTTCCTGCAAAATGGGCTGTTCAAGGTTCATCAGTTCCATCAGGCGGAAGCGCGTGGTGTAGCCGAAGGAAAGCTCGACAATGGGCGATAGGGCGAAGAGCAGGAACAGGGAGACCAGGGCGTTGATCACGGCCGCGAGCAGGAGCCAGAAAAGCAGGTGCACCGCGGGCAGGCCGGAAACGGAGTAGGTCACCACGCAGATTACCATCAGCCCGCCGGCCAGCGGGAAGAAGCTCCACAGCACCTTGGTGCGGGTTTGCGCGCGGGTGACCAGCCAGGTGCTCCACATGGAGGCGATGAACATGCAGAGGAACAAGGAAAAGCCGCCATGCAGCATGGTTGAGCAGAAGAAGGCCAGCAGCAGCCCGGTTACGCAATAGCGGCGCGCGGAAAAAATGGTGGCGGCAATGCCGGCCACCCCGGCGATGGGAAAGGCGTAGGCGATCGAGATCAGATCCAGCGGCGTGCCGCGCACGGCCAGTATTTCGACGAGCAGGGCAAGGCCCTTTGCGCCCAGGCCGAAGCAAAGCAGCATAAGACCGATGAAGAAGAAGTCCTTCTGGAGCAGCGGCCGGCCGGCTTTGCCGCTCGGCGACATGATCAGGCCGAGGGAAAAGATCAGTGAGGTGAACAGCAGGCCGAAAACCGTATCCGCATGAAAAAGATCCCGCTGGGCGGCGGCCAGAGCCTTGAGCTTCAGCGCCTGTTCCTCGCTCACCCGCTCGCCCGAGCGGACAATGACCTCGCCCTGCTGCACGGTATGCACCACAGGCTCCTGCGCGGCCACAATTTCTCTGAGCCGGGCGGCGGTGGCGGTCGGATTGTAATTCAGAGTGGCGGCGGAGGAAAGAAGCGGCTGAATGAGCTTGGCCACGGCCCGCCGCATGGGCTGCGTCAGACGGTTGTCGTCTTTTTCGTACTGGAGAAAGTCGGCGTAGAGCGAGTTGATGTCGGTCAGCGCCTGCACGTCGGCGCGCGGCGTTTCGCTGCCGCTGCCCGGATTGCGGATGAGCACGCCGTTTTGGAACTGGAACAGCATGCGCACGTCCGGCACCACGCCTTCCAGCAGGCGCGACTCCAGCCACAGAAGGTAATCGCTCTGTATAATGCGCTGCACGTCGGCGCGCGAGAGAAGGGCCAGCTCGCTTTCCGTGAGCTCGACCCCGGTTTGTTCGGCGAACTGGGCAATCACCATGCCCCGCTCTTCACGCGGGGTGGTGTTCACGGCCCGCAGGAAATCGTTGATTTTCTGGCGCAACTCCAGCGTGGGCGCGCTGCTTAAGTCAAAGACGGCCGGCTGGTGCTGGGCGATCTGGTCCCGCCGCAGCTTGGTCGCGGCCTGGTCTTCCACCAGGATGTCACGGTCCGCGGAAACTTCCGAAGAAGCGATTTCGCCGGCTTTGAACGCGATAATCCGGTGCTCAAGGCGCGTGCCGGCCACAGCTGAAAGAACCAGCAGCACGGCCACAAAAAAATACAACCCCGGCCCTTTGGGGAGGTGTCTCAAAGCGGATCGCGTGGCCTGCACGCTACGGCCGGATTTATCGAGCGCCTGGTGTGTCAAGTTCATAAGCTCTTACGATCTGGCCGACCAAAGGGTGGCGGATCACGTCATGTTCGTGGAAATGCAGAACCCCGATGCCTTCAATGCCCCCGAGCACACGCAGGGCGTGCACAAGGCCGGAGCGCGAACGCGCATCCTGCATGGTGTGGGCGGGCAGGTCTATCTGCGTCACATCGCCGGTAATTACCGCGCGCGAGCCGAAGCCCAGACGGGTGAGGAACATTTTCATCTGTTCCGGGGTGGTGTTCTGCGCCTCATCCAAAATAATAAAGGCGTCATTCAGTGTGCGCCCGCGCATGAAGGCCAGGGGCGCGATTTCAATAATGCCCGTCTCCAGCATGTCCGCGACCTTTTGGAAATCCAGCATATCATGCAGGGCGTCATACAGCGGCCGCAGGTAAGGGTTGATTTTTTCCGCCAGGTCGCCCGGCAGGAAGCCGAGTTTTTCCCCCGCCTCCACAGCCGGCCGCGTGAGGATGATCCGCTTGACCCGGCGCGCCGCCAGCATGGACAAGGCCACGGCCACGGCCAGATAGGTTTTGCCCGTACCGGCCGGGCCCACTGCGAAAACCATATCCCTGGTGCGCATCAGGCTCAGATATTCGCGCTGGTTCAGCGTCTTTGGCCGGATAGTCTTGCGGGGGGAAACGACAAAGGTGGCGTCGCTCAGGGTCGAGGTCACATCCGCGTCCGGCTCCCGTTTGAGCGCCTCCAGGGCGTAGTTGATATCCTGCTGGGTCAGCCCGGTGCCTTTTTTCAGGCCGGCGTATAATTGGCGCAGCAACGAGCGCACCAAATTCACCGTCGCGGAATCCGGCGCGCTGACGCTGACCGTGGCTCCACGGGAATCAATGCGCGCGCCGCTCCGGTCGGCGATTTGGAGGAGGTTTGTATTTTGCGGCCCGAACAGTTGGTTTGCCAAGTCCGGGTCGTCAAATTCCAGCAGGCCGCTTGCCGCTCCATCCGGATCCATATACGGCGCGGACCGCCGGTCGCTCTTCATTTCAGGCATGCCACCTCGCAAAAAATACCCGCCGCCCAGCCGGCACGCTCCGGTCCCGCGGTAAGTACGCCCACTATATAAGCCCTTTTCCCCGAAGCGTCCATACCCGCTCCCGGGGGCTTTGTCCCGCCGTTTCAGGAGCGTCGTAAAACGGGCCTTTCTCTTGCGCTCGGGCATCTCCTGGTTTAAGAAGTAGTCCTGTTACCGATACTTTTTACCAAGGTGCCGCTTATGTCTTCGTTTAAGCCGGATGCGCCTTCATCCGACCTGCTCCTGCCCACGGACGTCCGTCCCGAGGCGCTGACCTGCCCGCCGTATGTCGCGGGCCTTTCCATTGAAGAAATTCAGGAGAAATACAATCTGTCGAGCGTCATCAAGCTCGCCAGCAACGAGAACCCGCTCGGCGCGTCCAGTCTGGTGCAGCGCGCCTTGCGCGACAAGGCCGCTTCGGCCTTCCGCTATCCGCAGTCCGGCTCGCCGAAGCTGCACCAGGCGATCGCCGATCATCTCAAGGTGGACGTGGCGCGGGTGGTGTGCGGCAACGGATCGGACGAACTGATCGATCTGTTGATCCGTGTGCGCGCCGTGCCGGGAAAGCACAATATCGTCGCTTTCAAGCCCTGCTTCGCTTTGTATGAAATTCAGGCGCGCTTCGCGGGCGTGGAATTTCGCCAGGCCAGCCTGAAAGAGGACTTTACCTTTGATGTCAATGCCTTTCTGGATCTTGTCGATAAAAATACGCGCCTTGCCTTCATTACCACGCCGGATAATCCTTCCGGGCACTGTCCGCCGGCGGCGGAGGTTGTGGACCTGATCCGGGCGCTACCGCCCGCCTGCCTGCTGGTCATCGACGAGGCATATATTGATTTCTGCGGCGATTTCGCCCGTTATTCGCTCCTCTCCCGTTTGGAGGAATTTCCAAACGTCGTGATTATGCGGACTTTTTCCAAGGTATATGGCCTCGCGGGCATGCGGATCGGCTACGCCGTGGCCCCCGTGCCGCTGGCCGACGTGCTGCGCCGTGTGCGCCTGCCCTTCAGCGTCAACCTGCTGGCCGAGGCGGCGGGCATTGCCGCCCTTCAGGACACGACCTTTTACGAAGCCACCCTGGCCGCGGTGTCCGAGGGGCGCGAGCGGATTGCCGCCGCCTTTGCCGACATGGGCTTCAAGGTATATCCTTCCAAGGCTAATTTTCTGCTCATGCGCCCGCCCTATGCGGCGCAACGCTTTGTCGAGGATCTACTGGAGCGCGGCGTGATCATTCGTTGGCTGCGAAGCTACGGCATGCCGGATTTCATCCGGATCAGCATTGGCAACGCTGAGGAAAACGAGCGGCTGATCAGCACGGCCGCCGAACTGGTCCGCGCGAACCGGGCGGCCCGCGCCTGATATGCGAACAAAAAGCGGACGTCCCTCTCCCTTGATCATTACCATTGACGGTCCTTCGGGCGTGGGTAAAAGCACCATGGCCCGGCTTTTGTCGAGCCGCCTGGGCATAGCCAACCTGGACAGCGGCGCCATGTTCCGCATTGTGTCCTATTGTCTTGGCCTGGAGGCCGGGAAACTGGATTCCGCGACCCTGCGCGACCGCCTGGCCGGTTTTCGCTTCAGCCTTGCCGGATCGGGCGACGCCACGCGGATTTTGTGCAACGGGCGCGAGTTCGGCTCGGAAATACGCACTGAGGAGGTGGCCGCCGCCGCTTCCAGCCTTTCCACCCGGCCCGAGGTGCGCGCCGCGTTAAAAGAAGCCCAGCAGGATATTGGCCGCGCCACCTCCCTGGTGGTGGAGGGCCGCGACATGGGCACGGTGATTTTCCCCAACGCCCGTCATAAGTTTTATTTGGACGCTGCTCCGGAAGTACGCGCCAAGCGCCGCGTCGATCAGCTCTTGACGGCGGGAAAGCCCGCCTGCCTTGAAGAGATCGCCCGCCAGATCATCGAGCGCGACACGCGTGACGCCAACCGCGCCCTTGCGCCCCTTGCGCCGGCGGTCGACGCTGTGATCATCGACACCGGCCCGCTTGACGCCGAGGGCGTGCTGGCCGCCATGCTCGAACGTATTGAAGCTAAATAGGGAGTCAGGCATTCGGGGGCAAAGGGACATTGTCTCCCTCTGGTTCCGGAGACCTGGCCTTTCTATTTGTTCGGGCGATATTGACAGAACCGCGCGGAACTCATAGAGCTGCGCCAGTTGAGCTGATTTTTTTTCGTTACTTTTTACCGACAAGGAGAATGGCATGGCAAAAACCCGCACCCTGCAGAAATGGTCGGCTGAGGATTCGGCCGAGCTCTACGGCATCCGCAATTGGGGAGCGGGCTATTTTGACGTGAGCAAAGACGGCGACGTGGTCATTTTTCCCTTCGGCAAAAACAAAGGTCCGGCCGTCAGCGTGCCCGAGGTGATCCGGGGTATGAGCGAGCGCGGCTATGACATGCCCGTGCTTCTGCGCATCGAGAACATCCTGGACGCCCAGATCGCCAGCCTGCACCACGCCTTCCGCAAAGCCATCGCCAGCATGGATTACAAGGGCCAGTACCGGGGCGTTTATCCGATAAAAGTGAACCAGCAGCAGCAGGTGGTGGAAAAAATCGCCCAGTTCGGCGCGCAATACCACCACGGCATGGAAGTGGGCAGCAAGGCCGAGCTTATCGCCGGCATCTCGCAGATCCGCGACCGGGACGCCTGCCTGATCTGCAACGGCTACAAGGACGCGGAATTTATCGACCTGGCCCTGAACGCCCTGCGCCTGGGCCTGCGCTGCTTCCTGGTCGTGGAAATGCCTAGCGAACTGGAGCTGATTCTCGAGCGCTCCGAGGCCCTCGGCGTGCGCCCGCTGGTGGGCGTGCGCGCCAAGTTGAACGCCAAGGCCGGCGGGCACTGGACCGACTCGGGCGGCGAACTTTCCACCTTCGGGCTGACAGCCGCCCAGGTCGTCGACATGATCGACTTCCTGAAAGAGCGCGGCATGCTCGACTGCTTCCAGCTTCTGCACTACCACCTGGGCTCGCAGGTGCCGAATATCCGCGACATCCGCAATGCCGTGCAGGAGGCCAGTCGCCTCTACGCCGGCCTGGTGGCCGAAGGCGCGCCCATGGGATACCTGGACCTGGGCGGCGGCCTGGCCGTGGACTACGACGGCTCGCACACCAACTATACCAGCAGCCGCAACTATACCCTGGACGAATACTGCGCCGACATTGTCGAAGCGGTCATGACCATCCTGGACGAGCAGTCCATTCCCCACCCACACATCATCACGGAATCCGGCCGAGCCACCGTGGCTTACTATTCCATGCTGATTTTCAATATCCTCGACGTCAGCCGCATTGAACTCGGCGCTCTGCCGGAAACTCTGCCCGATGATCTGCCCGAGCCCGTGCTGAACATGCGCGAGGTGCTTCAGTCCCTTTCCGTGCGCAACCTGCAGGAATGCTATAACGACGCCCTCTATTACCGTGACTCCATCCGCCAGCTCTTCCAGGCCGGGCAGGCCACCCTGCGTCAGCGCACTCTATCCGAGCGTTTTTTCTGGGCGATCATGCAGAGCATCGGCCAGGAAAAGCAGAAGCTCAAAATTGTTCCCAAAGATTTGGCGGACATCGACATCGCCCTGGCCGACGTCTACTACGCCAACTTCAGCGTCTTCCAGTCCCTGCCCGACGCCTGGGCCATTGACCAGCTCTTCCCGGTCATCCCGCTGCACCGCCTGAACGAACTGCCCTCCCGCCAGGGCATCCTCTCCGATATCACCTGCGATTCCGACGGCCGCATTGACCACTTCATCGACCAGCAGGGCATGAAGCGCACCCTGGACCTTCACCCCCTCAAGGACGGCGAGGAATACTATCTGGGCGTCTTCCTGGTCGGCGCCTACCAGGAAACCCTGGGCGACCTGCACAATCTGCTCGGCGATACCAACGTGGTTTCCATCCGCGTCCAGGAGGACGGCACCTACGAATTCGTGCGCGAAGCGCGCGGCGATTCCGTGGCCGACATCCTCTCCTACGTCGAATACGACCCGCGCCGCATTCTCGAAGACATCCGCGAATTCGCCGAAATCGCCGTGCGCGAGGGGCGCATCAGCGCCTCCGATCGCTTCCGCATCATGCAGACCTACGAAGACGGTTTGCGCGGGTACACCTACTTTGAAAGATAAAATATGCCTCCGGCGGCCAAGGGGCCACTGGCCCCTTGGAACCCCTCATAGGGGAACGGCTTTTTTTATTGGGTAATCCGCCGCCCTTCGAGAGGAAACACCCGTTTCCATAATGCAAGTTGTAACACCTGGCCGGGCGGCTTTTGGCTTCTGACCCGAAAGGGCGCAAAAAATTCGACTATGCCCCGCCTTTGGCCGTGCAAAGCGCTTTGCCGCACAGTCCTACCGTCCTATCGGGACAGTGCGGCTTCTCTTTTTTCACCCTTCGCCGCTCCACCCCCCAGTGCCTTCCCCCCTGAGGGGCTCCGTCGTTCAGGATGGCCGCGCGCGGCGGCGGGGGTGCGACTTACGCGGACTTCCCCGCATGTTCAAAAGCGTTGTCTGGGATTACAATGCTCAGTTTGATGCTGCGTTCAGGGGTCCGGGTCTCCCTGGTCGAGGTTGTCAGGGGCTCGACGGCCCCTGACAGCCGAGGCTGGGAAAGCTGAGGAAAATTACAAAAAGTGTCCGTTACAAGAGCGCAACCGCAAAGCGAAGCGCCTCCCGACTGGAAAGTCGGAGTTCCGTTGTGGTAATAAAAAGCGTAAGCAAATAAAAAAAGGACCCCTTATGAGCGACGCGGAAATTTCCCAACTGGTGCGGCAACAGCGTCGCTTTTTCCAAAGCGGCGCCACTCTCGACTATGTATTCCGGGCGACGGCCCTGAAACGACTGCACGCGGCCATACAAAAAAAAGAAAACGATATTGCCGCCGCCCTGCGCGCGGATCTCGGGAAAAGCGCCGGCGAAGCTTACATGGCGGAAACCGGCCTGGTGCTCGAGGAACTCTCTTTCACCTTAAAGTGGCTGCGCCGCTGGATGCGCCCCCGGCGCGCACCCGCGCCTCTGCACGTTCTGCCGGCGCGCGGCCGTATCTATGCCGAGCCGTTTGGCCTGACCCTGATCATGGCGCCCTGGAACTATCCGTTTCACTTGTCGCTCATGCCTGCGATCTGCGCCATTGCCGCCGGCAACTGCGTTATGCTCAAGCCTTCCTCGCGCGCTCCGGCCACCGCCAAGATGTTGCGGAGCATTGTGGAAGAGACTTTTGACCCGGGTCATCTCAGTGTTGCCCTTGGGCATGCGGAAACAGGAACGCAATTGTTGCGTGAACGCTGGGATTTTATCCTGTACACCGGGAGCGCGGCTGTGGGCAAAGCCGTGATGGAGGCGGCCAGCCGGCATCTGACCCCGGTCTGCCTCGAATTGGGCGGGAAAAGCCCGGCAATTGTTTGCGCCGATGCGGATCTGGCGCGGGCCGCGCGCGCCATTGCCTGGGGCAAGTGCCTGAACGCCGGGCAGACCTGTGTGGCTCCGGATTATGTCCTGGCGCACAGCGCGGTAAAGACAAAGCTGGAAGAGTTGTTAGAGCGTGAATTCGCGCGCTTTCCCGGCCAGGATGCCCTGAATAACCCCGACTATTGCCGGATTATCAGCCCTGAGGCTCTGGATCGCCTGGTTCAACTGGCCGGGCCGGATGCCCGCGCGAGTAAGGATACCATGCGCATGGCTCCGCTGGTATTGCGGGATATCGGCCCGGACCATCCGGCCATGCGGGAGGAGATTTTTGGCCCGCTGCTGCCGGTACTGGCCTTTACGGAACTGAACGAAGCGATCACTTTCGTGACCGGTCGGGAAAAGCCGCTAGCCTGCTATATCTTCACGAAAAATCGAACCGAGGCCGGCAAGCTTTTGCAGCGCATCCCCTTTGGCGGCGGCTGCGTGAACGATACCGTGCTGCACCTAAGTTCCCCGCGCCTGCCCTTCGGCGGCGTGGGAGCGAGCGGCATGGGCCGCTATCACGGTGAAGCGGGCTTCAGGACATTCAGCAACCTGAAGGGCGTGCTGCACAAAGGGCGGCCGGATACGCCGTTCCGCCGCCTGCCGGTTTCGGAGCGGGCGTTGGGCTGGATTCGGCGCTTTCTCCGCTAGACCCGGCCGTAGGCGTCTTCCAGGCGTAGAATGTCGTCTTCGCCCAGGTAGGTTCCGGTCTGCGTCTCGATGATCTCCAGCGGAAGCGGGCCGGGGTTTTCCAGCTTGTGCACCGCTTTGGCCGGGATGTAGACGGATTCGTTCTCGTTCATCAGCGAGGCTTTTTCCCCCACCGTGACGCGGGCCGCGCCGTGGACCACCACCCAGTGCTCGGCCCGCTGGTTGTGGAATTGGAGCGAGATGGATGCGCCGGGATTCAGCAAGATGCGCTTCACCTGGAAGCGTTCGCCCAAGGCCAGGCGCTCATACCAGCCCCAGGGGCGGAAAACGCGCGTGTGGCTCCGTGTTTCCTCGCGCCCGGCCTGGGAAAGCCGCTCAACCAATTGCTTGACCTCGCCGGTCCGGCGTTGATCCACCACCAGCACGGCGTCGGCTGTTTCCAGAACCGCGACATTGCTCACACCCAAGGCGGCCACCAGGCGGTTTGTGGAGTGCAGGTAGCAATCCCGGCTATTCAGGCAGACCACGTCGCCGACGCAGGTATTGCGCGCTTCGTCATGCGGCCCGGCTTCGTGGAAGGCGCTCCAGGAGCCGAGATCGCTCCAGGCCAGCGGCAGGGGCACCACAAAAGCCCGCTTAGTGTGTTCCATCACGGCGTAGTCAATGGAGTCCGACGGGCTGGCGGCGAAGGCCGTGGCGTCCGGCCGGAAAAAATCCTTGTCCATAGCGTGATTTACCCAGGCGGCCTGGCAGGCTTCCAGCATGGCCGGGGCAAACTTTTTCAGCTCTTCCAGAAAGATGGAGGCGCGGAACAGGAAAATGCCGCTGTTCCAGAAGGCTCCTTCGGCCAGCAGGCGCTCGGCCGTGTCTTTGTCCGGCTTTTCCGTGAAGCGGCGCACGGCGAAGCCCGGCCCGGACTGCTCGCCGCGCAGGATATAGCCAAAGCCGGTTTCCGGCTGGGTGGGGACAATGCCGAAAGTGACCAGTTTTCCCTCAATTGCGCAGGGGGCAGCCGCTTCAATGGTGCGGACGAAAGTTTCCTGATCCTCGATGCTGTGGTCCGACGGCAAAACCAACAGAAGCGGGTCCGGCGCGAGGGCGGGGGCGGGAAGCGCGGCCAGCGCGGCCAGAGCCGTGGCCGGAGCCGTGTTTCGCTGCATCGGCTCAAGGATGATGCGCGCCTTGGCGCTCAACTCTTTCAGGATGCCCGAGGCGAAGAAGCGGTGTTGCTCATTGCACACCACAAGGCATTCGCTGACTCCGGGCACGGCCAGGGCGCGGCGGGCGGTGCGGGCGAACAGCGTGTCGCCGCCCAGGTCCATGAACTGCTTTGGGTAAAGTCCGCGCGACAGAGGCCATAGGCGCGTGCCGCTGCCGCCGGAGAGAATCACGGGAAGAATCGGGTGCGTCATGCCAGCTATTCTTGTTTGTTAGATTTTCGCGAAGAGTTTGATATACAAATCCCCTTTCCAAGGGCCGAGGCTCTTGCCCAGACCCTTCAGGCGGACCGGACGGCCTACCACGAAATCCAGGGGAAGGGTGAATTCCACGGTTTTTTTCTCGTCGGACAGGCCGCGCCGGATTTGCAGGCGCACCTTAGCCCCGGGCATCAGCGTTTCCGCCGGCAGGTAGACGACCTGTTCCTCGTCGATTTGGCGGCGCGCCCAATTGCGGATGGCGCCGGTCACGCCATGGGTCATGTCGACGGACAAGCTGCGTTTGCCGAGCCCGACGCTGAGCTTTTTGCCGACCGGCGCGGCGGGAGTTTCCGGCGAAGGCTTGTTCCCGGCGGCGCTGTGGTGCGGCCCGCCTTTACGGATTTCCCGGTAAATGTCCTCGAATACCCGCCGGGCAAAAGGGTCGCGCAGAATATCTTGCAGCACTTCATCCTGGCGCGCATGGTATGCTGTATTCGCGCGGCGGCTTTCCGGGCGCGCCTGCTGAGCCTGCCCGGCCCGTCCGGTTTGGCCCTCGGCATTTGTCCCGCGAGCCCAGTCAAAGCGGCTCTTGGCATTGTCATAGTCGCGCTTTGCCCCGGAAACCGTTTCTTCCTTCGCTCTGCCCGTATCCCGTCCGGCGGATTTTCCGGCCGCCGGTTTTCCACGGCCGGGCGCTTCGGCCAGGTTGCGCGTGAGCAGCACATAGGCTTCGTTCAGAAGCTGGAATTGACGCGAGGCATTGGGCCGATCCGGGTTCAAATCCGGGTGCAGTTGAAAGGCGCGCCGCCTGTAAGCGGTCTTCACGTCCTCAAGGCTTGCGCTGTCCGCCACCTGGAGCAGATGGTAGCATTCCTTCAGCGTCATGAATTTCCTCCGGCGGGTTCCGGCATAACGAGCGCGGCCGCCTCGCACTGTGGATTCATAGCTTTCAGGCCAAAAGAATCAATATAGGCAAGGCCGGCGCGCCGGAATTCCGCATGGTTCGCGGCGCGATCAATGCCCGGGCAATAGTCTTTGGCAAGGGCCAGACTATAGGCATCCAGCAAGTTTCCGCGAAAAAACGGCCAGGCGCGGCATATGGCCGGCTTGGCCGCGTGCACCGCGCAACCTTTGCCTGCTGAGAAAAACTCGCAGTTTCCGTCTTTCCCGTTCCCTATATATAACTTGCCGTTCCGCCGCTCAAGCCGGTTCCGGATTAATTCGCCAGGCGGGCAGCCGAGAAAGGCGGCAAGGCGCGCCACATCGGCCGGCCCCATCACAATGCCTCCCACGCCTGTGCAGCAGAAGCCGCAACGCTGGCACTGGAAAACGCGGTCCCAGGGGGCCGAAGCGTCAGCAGCGGAGCGGCTCAAAGACCGCGCTCCGGCAACAGGCCGAGCCTGACCAAGCGGCGGTGCTCGGCCATAAGACAGCGGTCCTGCTCCACGGTCACCCCGGCTTCCCGCATGAGCCGGGCGGCCTCTTCCGACGCGATGCCGCGCTGCATCCAGAAGATTCCGGGCAGCGGCTCAAGTTCCAGCGCTTCCTGCGCATGTTCCTGGCAGCATTCCGGTTTGCGGAACACTAGAACAATATCGATTGGCCCGCTGGTCTCCGCCAGATTTTTGTAAATCGGCAGGCCCCAGGCCGTGGAGCGCGCCGGATGCACGGGAATCACCGTGTAGCCGGCCTGAATGAGATAGCGGCCAACTTCGTTCACCGGTTGGCCGGGTTTGTCCTTGGCGCCGACAACGGCAATGACGCGCGCTTCATTGAAAATTTTGCACAAATCATTGTCAGACAACATACTGCCCCCCCGCTGAAGCCACCCCGCGAAAATACGCCGGAATGGCGGAAGTGTAGGCCCTTATTCCCAAAAGCACAAGCTTCTGGGCGTATTTTTCCGACATGCCGCGTCAGGGGAACCGTTTTGCTCCGGTCGCGTATCGTCGGAGTCCAGCCCTCCGCAAAACGGTCTCCCTTCCTTGTTTCGCTAAAAAATACGCATAGGAAGCGGCTTTCGGCGCGGGAAAGGCAAAGACATGCGGGAGGCGGTCTGGCGCTGGCCATATAGACTCGTTTTTCGCCTATGGCGTTTTGGGAGCCTCTCGGGTAAACAGAGAACATGCGCGGAAAATTCTGGATTCGTCTTTTACTTTGCCTTGTGGGTATCCCCGTCGTCTTGCTGGCCGTAGCCTATCTGTTGGCCATGCAGTATGTGCGGACGCAGGAGTTTTCCGACAGGGTTTCCGCCCTGCTGAGTTCGGTGACTGGGCGCGAGTGCCGCATCAACGGCATGATCAGCATCGGCCTTCTGCCCGAGCCGCACATTGAGGTGAGGAGGGTTTCCGTGGCCCAGGCGGCGGAATTTTCCGGACAGCCGGCTTTTCTGGAAGTGGAAAGCTTGGGGGTCTATCTGGCCTATTCATTGCTGCTGGACGGCAGCCTGGCCGTGGATGAGTTCATTGCCGACCGTCCTTGCATGCTCTTGCTGCACGACGATCAGGGGCGAAACGGCTGGCGGGATCTGGTCGCCCGCGCTCTGCCGGGCGGTTCTCCCTGGGCGGGAGAGACCAGCCAGGGTGATTTTTTTCCTGGCGTGAGCCCGCTGCTGACCTTTACGCTGAATGACGCGGATGTCCTGCTGCGCAATGTGGACAGCGGCGCGGTGGTTCATCTGGCAAACCTGGATATGCGTCTCCAGGCGGGCGGGGAGGAGCCCACGCGCGTCACGGTGGAGTCGCCTTCACTGATGTGGGGTATGGAGGGAGCGGAAGATTCCGCGGCCATGCTGGCGGGCTTGCCCAACGCCTTTACAGGCATCCGCATTGAAATCCTTTCATTGCCAAGCCCCGGGCCGGATCAGGTGGCGTTGCGGCTCGCATCCGGCTGTGGTTTGAAATCCGACGCCATCGGGGTGGATTGCGGTATTCGTCTCGACAGCACAATGATCCTGGACAGGTCCGCGACAACGGCCAGCGTGAGCGGGGCGCTTGAAGTGAACGGCACACTTACGCTCAACGCTTCAACGGTGCCGTTTGATTTGCATACGCCCTTTTTTATGCACCCGGATATGACCGTTGACATAGCCGACGCACGGCTGCGCTTTGAAGGGGACTCGGCCCAGGTGAGCGGCACGGTGCGGGGAATGCGCGAGCGCGCGCCGGTGATGGAAGGTACGGCGACTATTGAACATTTGAGCCTGCCCCGGTGGTTTCCTTTCGGCAGGCAGCTGCCTTCCGGTTTGCAGCATGCTCTGGGCAATATCCAGGGGACCATGGATTTCACTGTGGATACGCGCGGCCTTATCGCGCCGCGTATGGACGCGATCATCGCCGGCATGCCGCTTACCGGCAGCGGCAGGGTGGAGGACTTTCTCAATCCGGCCATTGTGATCGACGCTTCGGCCAAAGCTGTCGACATCAACAAGATCCTGCCGGAGATGGTGGAGTCCGGCATTGTGGATCCGGTCTATGCGGGGCCGACCGTGGTCTCCGAGGAGGACGACGAAAACCTGCCGGACGTGGGCTATGACATCAAGATTAAAACGGCGGCCGTGCATGTCTGGCGTTTTGATCTGGGCGACTTTTCCTTCCGCTGCTCGCCTTCGCCCAAAGGTACGGTGCTCGATTTCGTTTCAAACAACGCCTATGGCGGTAAATTGGTTGCCGCTGTCGATATCATTGACGAGGGCTACCACACGACATTTTCGGCGTCCGACATGCTGGTGGATGAGCCGGCGCGTATTCTGGCGGGCTATGCCGCGGCCGCCGGCCGCCTTACCGCGAAAGGCGACGTGATCGGCGATGGGAGGCTGCTGCCTGAGATTATGGCGACCTTGGCCGGCACCATGGAAGGCTCGCTCAAAAACGGCTCCATCCGTTTCAGCGAGCGGCCGGATGAGCCGGCGCAGACCTTCAGCCTCTTTACGGTGGCCGGCAAGGCCAAGGGGGCGGGGCTGCCTCCTTCGGGGGAAATCCCCCAGCGCCTGCCCTGGGCGGGCGACTGGAAGGTCGGCATGCAGACCAACGCCGGCACGAGCTGGGATTTTGCCGGGACCGGAACATTGCAGTTTGATACGGATATCGGCCTGCCTGTGGCCGGCGCCGGAATACGCGGCGTTCTTTCCGCGCGTCTCGCCCCGCCTGTGACCGGGCTCGAAACGCCTTTGCCGCTGCGGGCGGAAGGCTTGTTCAGCCTGGATGCCGACGCCGATACCTTTGCCCTGGCAAAAGGCGCTATCGACATTCCCGGCTTGACTGCGGACGCGGACTGTGCCGGGAGCGGCTTGAGTTCGACCATAAAGGCGGAAGGGCGGATGGCGGCCCCCCGTTTTTCTCCGCGCCTGCTTCTGCCGCAACTGGATATCCCGCTCTGGGAGCCGGAAGATCCGGCGGTGCTTGAGCCGGCTTCCATAAGCGCCCGGCTTGTGGTGAACGGCCCGGAGGCGTCATTTGAGCAAATGCGGCTGGACTGGGCCGGATCGGCGATCACCGGGCGGGTGAAGCGCACGTTGAAAGAGCGCCCTCTCTGGGAAATGGATTTGCAGGTCGATTCCATGGATTTGGACCGCTGGCTCCAGAAGCCCGCGAAGCCTGGGGAAGCCGCGCCCCCCTGGCCGCTGGACTGGTTGCGGCGCATAGACGCCCTGGGCCGTATCCGGGCTGACCGCGTGGAATTCCATAAAGTGCTTCTGGAAAATGTTTCTTTTCCCTTGCGTCTTACGGACGGGGAATTCGTCTCAAGCGGAGCCAGTTCGACCATCGCGGGCGGAACAAGCACCTCAACTCTGCGCTTCACAGTGAACGGCGGTCTGCTGCTGAATATCGTTTCAGACCTGAAAAACGTGGATATCGGACAGGCATCGCTGAAGCTCGCGGGCGGGGCCTATATAGGCGGAATGGCTTCCGGTCATTTCGACCTTGCGGGCACGGTGCGTTCCGGCGCGGACATCCCGTCGGCGATATCTGGATCCTGGTCCATGCAGTTGCTTGACGGCTTCTACTGCACCGCCCTGAACCCTGAGGATCCGGCGACGCCTGGGGCCGGCATGACGTCGTTCACCAACGCCGCGGCTTCGGGCATTTTACAGAGTGGCGTGGTGCACAACGACGATCTGCATGTCGACGGCAAGGGCACCGTGATGAAAGGCAGCGGCTGGGTCGATTTGGTGCGGAAAACCCTCGACTATTATGTGGAGGTGACCATTGTCGGCGTGCCGACCGTGCCCGTGCGCCTGACCGGGAACCTGGACAGCCCGACCTCCCAGATTCAGGCCGGCCGCATGGTGACGCGCACCCTGGGCAATATAGGCTCCGGCGCGTTCGGCATTATCGGCGGCATTTTCAGCTTGCCGTTGCGCGCGCTTGAAGCCATACGCGATCCCAACCTGCCGCCGCCCGACGTGCGCGACTCTAGCCCGCTTGATCCCAACTCCGAGAATAGGTAATTGTGAGTATGGCAGGTGGGTATTTTTTTGCGGTAAGGCGTGAGTTATGGATGTTGCCGGAACACGGACGGATCATTCTTTTGCATGGGCCATGGCGCTTTCGCTGGTCCTTTTTTGCGGTATTCTGGCGCTGGGAGCCCTACAGATCCTGAATCAGCACCAGACTTCGGTTTCCGAGCATATGCGCCTGCTTTCGCAGTCAGTGCTCCAGAATGTGGAAAGCGTGCTGGGCCGGGGCCAGCTTGTGGAAAAAGACGGCGCTTTGACCTTCAACGATCACTGTCTGGAAATACTCCGCGATTTCGAACAGTCCAATGATCTGTGCTTCACCGGCCTGCTTGACCTGGAAAGCGGACGAGTGCTTTTGAGCCACAGCGCGGTTTGCCCGGATGACACGCTGGTCATTCCGCCCCTGGCCCGGGACACCCTGTTGGAAGTCGGCGAATGGAGCGGCCCGGCGGACTGCGGCAATCAGAAAATCTACGCTGCGGGCAAGCGCCTTAAAGTCCCTTTGTCAGCCGGCGGGGATTCATCCCTTCAGGTGACCGCGTTTCTGCTTGTCGGGCTGGATACAGCCCAGCACAACACCATTGATAAGAATTTTCGGGCGGTCGTACTGAACCGGGTGCTCTACCTGATCGTGGCCAGCCTTTTGTGCTGGATCGCTATTCTGCTCTTTATCAAACGCAGGCGGCAAATGCATCGGGTGGCTGCGCTTGAGCGCTTCCAGTCCGTTTTGCTGGACAACCTCCCCGAAGGTCTTTTGATCATCTCGCCTGACGGCACCATTCAGGCGGCCAATCCGGCTGCGGGACGAATCTTCAATAAGGAACCGGAAACGCTGGTCAACTCGAATATCGAAAGTCTACCCGGAAAGTTGCCCTTGTACCCGCCCGGTGTCCAGAACCCGGATTGCGGGCCGGATTTCGCCCATAACTGGGTGCAATGCAAGGCGAACGGCTCCGAGCTTGAAGTGCTGACCCTGCCCATGCCGGGCCAGGGGAACTGCGAGGAGGGGCAGGCCGAATGGCTGATGATTGTGCGGGATCGCACTGAACTGAAAAAACTCGAAAAAAACCTGATGGAAGCGGAACAGTTGGCCGCCGCCGGCACTTTGGCCGCGGGGCTTGCGCACGAGATACGCAATCCGCTTTCCGCCATGCGCGGCTTTGCGCAGTATTTTCAGAAAAAATTCGCCGGCAGCCAGCCGGATGAAGCCTACGCGGCCATCATGATGCACGAAGCGGATCGGCTGAGCCGGGTGGTGGGCGATTTGCTCTACCTGGCAAAGCCGCAGGAGTTTTCGCCGATTGATGTGCATTTGAGCTCCCTGGTCGGCGATATCCGGAAGCTTCTGGATTTTGAACTGAAAAAGGCGGGCATTGCCCTTACAGCCGACCTGCGGGCGGAGACCGTTTCCGCCGGGGCCGATGCCCTGGAACGGGCGCTTTTGAACCTGGTGTTGAACAGCCTTGAGGCGCTCAAGGGTTCCGGCCGGCCGGACAAAACGCTGGTGGTGCGCTCACGCCCGGTGGACGGCGGCGTGTTGATCGAGGTGGAGGATAACGGCTCGGGCATGAGCGAAGCTCAACGCCTGCATCTGTTTGAACCGTTCCGCAGCGGCAAGGAAGGCGGAACGGGGCTGGGCCTGCTGCTTGTCCGCAAGACCATGCAGGACCACGGCGGAAAAATAGATATTGAATCCTCGCCGGGGCAAGGCACCACAGTGGCGCTCTTTTTCCCCCGTCTTGCCGTTGAAAAAGGATTGCCAAACGCATGAAACGAGTTCTTGTTGTTGACGATGATTCCGGCCACCGGCTCATGCTGCGCGCTGTTCTGGAAAGCGCTGGCTGGGAGGTCGACGAGGCGGAAAATCCCCTGGAGGCTTTTCCCGCGCTGGAGCATGCCGTTTACCAGGGCATAATTCTGGACATGCGCATGCCCGGTATGGACGGCCTGAGCGCGCTGCAGCAAATCCAGCTCCGCTGGCCGGATCTGCCCGTCGTCATGCTCACCGCTTTTGGCACGGTCGGTTCGGCCGTCCAGGCCATGAAGCGCGGCGCGTTCGATTTTCTCACCAAGCCGGCGGACAACGATCAGCTGATCGCGGTCATGGAGAAGGCCCTGCACTTTTCCCAGCTTATTGAGGAAAATAAGAACCTGCGCCGCCGCCTGGACGGCGAGGAAGATCCGGTGACCGCCATTGCCGGCATAAGTCCGGCCATGCAGCGCGTGCGTGATTTTATCCTCCAGGCTGGCCCAAGCGAGGCCACGGTGCTGATTATAGGCGAGTCGGGCACGGGGAAGGAGTTGATCGCCCAGGCCCTGCACGCGGTCAGTTCGCGCCGAGCGAAGCCTTTGATCCGCATCAATTGCGCCGCACTGCCCAGCCAACTGCTGGAAAGCGAGCTGTTCGGCTACCAGAAGGGCGCATTTACCGGCGCCTTGCGCGATAAACCCGGCCGCTTCCAAATGGCCTACGGCGGGTCGATTTTTCTGGATGAAATCGGCGACATGCCGGTGGAATTGCAGGCCAAGCTGCTGCGCACTCTGCAGGAGCGGGTCATCGAACCCTTGGGCGCGCTCAAGCCCGTGTCCATTGATGTGCGCATCATCGCCGCCACAAACCATGACCTGCGCAAGGCGGTGGAAGCCGGCGCCTTCCGCGAGGATCTTTATTTCCGCCTGAACGTGTTGGAGATTGTACCACCGCCCCTGCGCGAGCGTATGGAGGATCTGCCTGTTCTGATCAGCCGGCTGCTGGAAAAGCTTTCGCGGAAAAACCGGCGCGAAGTGAAAGGCGTGAGTTCTCAATTTCTTGATGTTCTCATGCGCTATTCCTGGCCGGGCAACGTGCGCGAGCTGGAAAACGTGCTTGAGCGCGCGCTGGTTCTGTGCCAGTCGGATATCCTGACGCCGGAAACCCTGCCGCCCCATATCCTGCAGCAGGCGGAAGCGGCCGCGGCAACCCCGGCGCCGGTAAACCCGGGCGCATTGACGGGCAACGGCCCGCCTTCCTTGCCGCTTTCTTTGGAAAGCGCCGAGCGGCTTGCCCTGAAAGTCGCCCTGGAGGCCAACAATAACCACCGCGAGCACACGGCCGAGGCCCTTGGCATAAGCCGGCGCACCCTACAGTACAAACTTAAGAAACTGGGTCTTCTCTCCAGAAAGCCGGCGCTTTCCTCGCCTGGCCTTCCCGATCGGCCTGATGAGCCAGACGAGACTGCTGGATCAAAAGACAAAAATCCCAACACTCCCCCCTCTGCTTAAGGAGGCGTTCATGCTTTCCCGTGAACATGCCTTGGACTTGCTTGCCGCCCAGAACCCGGAACAGCACCTCATCCAGCATGCCCTGGCCTCGGAGGCGATTATGCGCGCTTTGGCGACGCGTTTTGCCGAACCCGCCGATGTCTGGGGCCTGGCCGGACTGCTGCACGATCTCGACTTCCCCCACACGAAAACCCAGGAAAGACAGCACGGCCTGCATAGCGTTAAGTTGTTGGAGCAGGCGAATGCCGGTCTTCCGCCCGCGGCCATGAACGCCATTGCGGCGCATGCCAGCGAGTGGAACGGAACGTCGGTCGATTCGCGCATGGCCCGCGCCTTGCGTTGCGCGGAATCGGTCACCGGCCTTTTGATTACCGCCGCGCTTGTCCGGCCCACGCGTTTTGAAGGCATGGCCGCCCAGAGCCTGAAAAAGAAAATGAAAGACAGGGCATTTGCCGCCAGCGTCAGCCGCGAGCGCATCCGCGAATGCGAACAGCTTGGCCTGGATCTGGGTGACTTTCTGGATCTGGGCGTGGCCGCGCTGACGCCCATTGCGGAGCAAATCGGGGTAAAGTAGGGCGGCCGTTCAGGGCCTGTCGATACCACGGCCTTACTCCAGGGCCTTGCCCTGCCACAGGTCCCGCCGGGTCAACGTAGAATTGATGCGTTGGAGCATCCGGTAGTGCATGGCCGCCCAGGCCGGGGCTGCCAAGCGTTCCGAGCTGGTGTCGGAAACCAGCCGTTGAATGACTATGTCCGGTCGCAAATGCGCCAGGCATTCCAACACCAGCTCAAGGTATTCGTGCTCCTCCAGCGGGGTATAGCCGCCGGTTCGCCAGAGCTCGGCCAATGGGGTTCCCTCGCAGACGAACAGATTGTGCAGCTTGACGCCGCTGACAGGCAAGCTGTTCAACCAGGCTACGCTATCCAGCATCTGCTCGCGACTTTCGCCCGGCAGGCCGAGGATCAGGTGGGCGCAGACGTTCAAGCCGGCGGCGGCGCAGTCCATAATGGCGCGTTCCGAGCAGGCCGCGCTGTGGCCCCGGTTAATGCTCCGCAACGTCTTGTCGTGGGCGGATTGCACGCCCAACTCCACCCAGCGCTCCGGCAGCGGTACGGCCGCGAGCAGGGCGATTTTTTTTTCGTCCAGGCAGTCCGGCCGGGTGCCGATACTGATGCCGACAATCTCAGGCAGGACAACAAGACTTTCCAGCACGGCGGCCAGTTTTTCCGCCGGGCCGTACGTGTTGGAAAAAGATTGCAAGTAAGCTATATAGGCCGCGGTGGCCGCGCGGCTTTGCGCGTAGCGGCCTCGCCACAGATCCCACTGTTCGGTCAAGGCGAGTCCGGTGCGCGAAAGGCCCGAGCCCGCGCCATGTTCGTTGCAGAAGCTGCACCCTCCGGTGGAAAGGCTGCCGTCGCGGTTTGGGCAGCCAAAGCCCGCGTCGAGCGGTATTTTTTGGATGCGGCGGCCGAAAATCCGGGTAAAGTGGGCGTTCAGCGTAAAATAACGTGGTTTTTTTTCAGGCGGCATTTTTTAAATGATGAGTTTTTTCGGTTGACAACCACTGCGGTTTAGGTGGATTCCAAAGGAATTCATTTTGAATGAATCCGTACGGGACGCAGCCTACGCGTTTCACAAAACAGGGGCAAGTGGCATATATGGCAAAGATTTTGAATTTCCTGCTCGGGATGTTTTCGAGCGATTTGGCTATCGACCTGGGCACGGCCAATACCTGCGTATACGTGAAAGGCAAGGGCATTGTGCTGCGTGAGCCCTCGGTTGTGGCGGTGAAAAAGAACACGCGCGGCAATAACGTGGTGCTGGCCGTGGGTTCCGACGCCAAGCGCATGCTGGGCAGAACGCCCGGCAATATCCAGGCCATCCGCCCGATGAAGGACGGCGTGATTGCCGATTTTGAAATCACCGAAGCCATGCTGCGGCATTTTATCTCTAAAGTGCACCACGCCCGCCAGATGGTGCGGCCCCGGATCATGATCTGCGTGCCTACGGGCATCACCCAGGTGGAAAAACGGGCGGTCAAGGAATCGGCCCAGAGCGCGGGCGCGCGTGAGGTCTATTTGATCGAGGAACCCATGGCCGCGGCCATTGGCGCCAACCTGCCCATCCAGGAGCCGACCTCGAACATGGTGGTGGATATTGGCGGCGGCACCACGGAAGTAGCCGTCATCTCGCTTTCCGGCATCGTGTATTCGCGCTCGGTGCGCGTGGGCGGCGACAAAATGGACGAGGCGATCATGGCGCACGTCAAGCGCAAATATAATATGCTGATTGGCGAATCCTCAGCCGAAGAAATCAAGATCAAGGTGGCCTCGGCCTATCCCATGGAGCCGGAGCAGCAACTTGAGGTCAAGGGACGCGACCTGGTGACCGGCATCCCGCAGAACGTGATCATCACCTCCGAGGAAGTGCGCAAGGCCATTTCCGAGCAGGTGGAGAGCATTGTTCAGGCCGTGCGCAACGCCTTGGAGCAGACGCCGCCCGAACTGGCCGCCGACATCGTGGACCGGGGCATTGTGCTGACCGGCGGCGGTGCCCTGCTGCGCGGCCTGGATCAGCTGCTGCGCGAGGAAACCTCACTGCCGATCACGGTGGTGGAGGATCCGCTTTCCACAGTGGTTATCGGCACGGGCCGGGCGCTGGATAATTTGGATATTCTGAAAGAGGTCTGCATCGATTGAGCCGGCCGGTAGCAATCCCCCGATCGTATCGGCGGATTGCCGGGAGATTCCCGCGCGCCGCGTGGCCGGCCGAAGATCGTCCGTTTTCCGCCATTGGCGTTTCGGAGGCCGGATCGTCCGGCGCGGCGCTGTCGCCTAATTCTCATCCAGAACCCGAGTGATATGTCGTTCAAGCGTATTGTTCTGTTCGCGGGCGTGTTCCTCTTCGTCTATCTGGGCCTCTACGCCTGGAACAGCCGGACGGGGACCATCGACCGCCTGGCCGAGCATACAGGGCTTGAGTTCGTCGGACTCGTGCTCAAGCCGGGCCTTTGGGCCGAGGATGGAATCACCGATTTCTGGACGCATTATGTTTACTTGCAGGATGTGCGGGCGGAAAACGATCGCCTGGCCGAACAGGTGCGCACCATGACCCTTGCCCTGAGTCAGGCCGCCGGAGATCAGGCTGAACTGAAGCGCCTGCGCTCTCTCATGCTGCTCGCGCCGCCCGAGGGCTGGATTATGCGGGGCAGCCGGGTGTTGGCCGGGCGCATCGGCCCTCTGGCTTCCTTTGATTCCCTGCTTATCGGCAAGGGTGAAAAATTGCGTATTCACCCGATGGTCTGATTTGGCAGCTTACCGGCTTACATCAGGCCCCAGATAGAATTCGAGCTTGGTTGGCATAAGCAGTCTTGTCCGCTGGCGGCTATCTTTGGTCTATCGGGCCATATGGCGCCAATTCTCATGAACATAC
>JAVBVM010000184.1:0-28529 GCA_031554295.1 Desulfovibrionaceae bacterium
CTGATGCCCAGCCCGCGGCCGGATATTCGCTATATGGCAGCGGCTGTTTTCGCGGCGGCGAAACTCAAGCCCCAACCGCCCGCCCTGTTGTTCGCCGATGGTCTCGCCACCAGCCTGTTCGACGAAGATAGCCTGCTTGTGGTGTCCTGGCCACCCAATCAAAGCCCGGAATATCTCAAGCTGGTTGAGACCGCGTCCGCGATTCCCCCGAGCATGACCGCGGCGCCGACCGCGCGCGAAAGTGTTAGCCCGTGGCAATATGTTGAAATGATTAATGATTGCCTGGTGACAGTGAGCGATGTCCGATTTTTTCAATTCTTCCTCGTCTGCTCGAGTGACAATGACGCTTTGTACGCCGCCTGGCGCCGCGATATGCGACAGATCGCGTTTTTCGCCGTTATCATGTTTCTGGTCGGGGCTGTGCTGACCGTTTGGTTTTTCCGCGGCTACGCTCTTTATAAAGAGCGGCTGGCCGCCTTTAAGCTTAACCAGGAACGCTACCGCGAACTGGTGCGGAATTTTCCCACCGGCGTCATCATGCTGGTGGATTCCTCAATGTGTTGCCTGCTGGCTGATGGCCTGGGGCTGGCTGGCCTCGGGCTGCGGCGGGAGGATCTGGAAGGACGTATTCCTTCCGAGAGAATGGCTACGGAAAAAGCGCAAGAGATGGAGCGGCACTTGCGAAAGGCATTGGACGGGGCGCGGGTTTCTTTCACTCTGCCGTTGAATGGTCGGGTTTATGAGGCACTTCTCATGCCCACATGGGAAAACGGTTATGCGGGGCAACTCGGTACAGTGAAAAATTGCGTTGTGGTGCTCAATGACATAACGCAGCGGGAGCAGTCGCGGCAGGCGCTGCGCGAAAGCGAGGTCCGCCTGCTGGAGGCCCAACGGATCGCGCGTCTTGGCAGCTTCAGCCTGGATCTGGCTTCCGGTTTGGCGACGCTTTCTCCCAACATGCGTGAACTGCTGGGCATTTCGGATTTGGTTCTGGAAAAGGGCTCTTCGGTGGGAGAAGCGTTGCGCCGCATTTTTACTCCGCATGTCACCTGGCCTGCTGAATTGCTGCACTCGCTGGAAGAGGGCGGTATGGAAGAATTTCAGCAGGAATTTTTTTTCAGCGCCCCTGGGGGGGCTCCGGCCTGGGCTTTGCTGCGCGGCCGGGTTGAGCGCGATGAGAAGGGACAGATCGTGCGCGTCAAAGGCACGTTTCAGGATAACACCCAGAGGCGCGAGGCCGAGCAGGCGTTGCGCCGCAGCGAGGCCCGTTACCGCATACTGGCCAGGAACATACCGGCCGGATTGGCCTTCCTGTTCGATTCCCGTCTGCATCTGCTGCTCGCGGACGGCCAGAGCCTGGAAGATTTCGGCGTAACGCTGCCTGTGGCGGAAAACGCGCCTTTGGCCGATATTTTGCCGAAGGGTCTGGCCATTCAGCTTCTGCCCTTGTGTGACGCCGCCTTTGAGGGGCACACCACCAGCATTGAACTGCCGGTGAACGATCTTATTTTCGAGGTGGGCATTGAGCCGTTGGTTGACGAGCAGGGCGTGATTACCCAGGCATTATTGGTGGCGCGCGATATTTCCGGTCGCAAAAAATTTGAGGAGGCGCTTTTGCAGGCGCGCGACGCCGCTGAAGAAGCGAACCGCCAAAAAAGTCGCTTCATTGCCAGCATCAGCCATGAAATACGCACGCCCATCACGGGCATACTTGGTATTGTGGATGCCGCGCTTTCCCGCCCCGCTCCTAAAGGCCAACGGGAATATCTGGAAAAAATCAGCACCGTATCAAAAACGCTTTCAAGCCTTATCAATGACCTGCTTGATCTTTCGCGAATGGAAGCCGGCCGGCTTTTATTGCAGAATGAACCATGCGTGTTGCAACCCCTGATCAAGAACGCGCTGGAGCCCTTGTATGTAATCGCCCAGAAAAAGGGTCTTGAACTGACCACGGAAATTGAACCTGGCCTGCCGGAAACGATCTATGCGGACTCGACGCGTTTGAGTCAGGTCTTGCTCAATTTGGCCGGTAATGCCGTGAAGTTCACGGAAAAGGGCTGGGTGCGCGTTCGGGTGGGCCTGCTGCCGGCGTCTGTCGCTGTTATTGAAGGCAATCGGGAAAAACGTCTGGACGCGCTTATTTTCCATGTGGAGGACTCTGGTCCCGGCATCCGCAAAGAAGCGCATGAATTGATTTTTAAGACCTTTATCCAGGGCGACGGCGCCGATGCGCACAAGCAGCCGGGCAGCGGTCTGGGGCTTGCCATTTCACGCCAACTGGTACAGCTCTGGCACGGCCAGATCGGTGTGAAAAGCGAGCCTGGTCGCGGCAGTCTTTTCTGGTTTACCCTGCCTTTGATCGATGCCTCGGCTGAAAACGCTCCGCCGCCGCTTCCCAAGTCGCAGATGGAGGAAGCGCCGCTTCGCCTGCGGATTCTGCTGGCCGAAGACAACGAGTTGATCCAGGAATTTCTCACATTGTTCCTTGAGGACCAGGGGCACATCGTAATCTGCGCTTCCGACGGAAGGGAGGCCCTGGGGTTCATGGAGCAAAGCGAAACGGGCACAACCGGAGGGTTTGATTTGGTGCTTATGGATGTGCAGATGCGTCCGATGGGCGGCCTCGAAGCCACCAAGGCCATCCGCGCTTCCGGCGCTTCGTATCGCAATATTCCCATTATTGGCCTGACAGCCTACGCCATGACCGACGATCAGGAGGCTTTTCTCGCGGCCGGCATGGATGAAGTGCTCACTAAGCCCGTAGATCGCGCGTGTCTTCTCAGCGCCGTTCGCCGACACGGCTGCGCTGGTGGAAAATGACGCCTGGCGTTTCTTTTCCGGACAGGAAAAATGCGGGTTCCGCCGTATCTAAAACTTGCCCCATCAGATAGAAGACGGTATATTACCCAGATACGCGAGACCGCTTTTGCGGCCCCGGCATTCGAACGGTCTGCCGCCGCGCTGCGGCCGCATTACCCAGCTATGAAACACTACGACGCCCGGGGCGATTCCGGGATGCGGGAAAAGGAGCAGATATGGCCAAAAGTATGAAGACCATGGACGGCAATACGTCGACCACGCATATTGCCTATGCGCTGAGCGACACCAGCGCCATTTACCCGATCACGCCCTCATCGACCATGGGCGAAGTGGCGGATGACTGGGCCACGGAAGGGCGCAAAAATATTTTCGGGCAGGTGCTGCAAATCAGGCAGATGCAGTCTGAAGCCGGCGCGGCTGGCGCGGTGCACGGCTCTCTGGCTGCCGGGGCGCTAACCACCACCTTCACGGCTTCGCAGGGTCTGCTGCTGATGATCCCGAACATGTACAAAATCGCGGGAGAACTGCTGCCCGGCGTGTTCCACGTATCTGCGCGCGCGCTGGCCTCGCACGCCCTGTCCATTTTCGGCGATCATCAGGACGTTATGGCCGCCCGCCAGACCGGCTTCGCCTTCCTGGCCTCCTCCTCGGTGCAGGAAACCATGGACCTGGCCCTGGTGGCGCACCTGGCGGCCATTGAGTCCAGCGTGCCGTTCTGCCACTTCTTTGACGGCTTCCGCACCTCGCATGAAATCCAGAAGATTGAAGTCATCGACTACGAGGACATCAAAAAGCTGGTGAACTGGGAGAAAATCGAAGCCTTCCGCCAGAACGCCATGAACCCGGAACACCCGCATATCCGCGGCACGGCGCAGAATCCGGACATCTACTTCCAGGTGCGCGAAGCCTCGAATCCCTTCTACGACGCGGTTCCCGGCATTGTCACGGCTCAAATGAAAAGGGTCGCGGCCCTGACCGGCAGGCCCTACAAGCTGTTCGACTATGTGGGCGACCCCGAGGCCGACCGTGTGGTCATCGCCATGGGTTCGGCCTGCGAGACCCTGGAAGAAGTGGTGCATTACCTGAACGACCGCGGGCAAAGTACCGGCCTGATCAAGGTGCGCCTGTACCGGCCCTTCTCGGCCGAACATCTGATGAAGGCGCTGCCGGCTTCGGCTTCGTCGATCTGTGTGCTTGACCGCACCAAGGAAACCGGCGCTCTGGGCGAGCCGCTGTACCAGGACGTGCAGACGGCCTTTGCCGAGCACAACTACTCGGTGGACGTGTGCGGTGGCCGCTACGGCCTGGGGTCCAAGGACTTTACTCCGGCCATGGCCAAGGCGGTGTTCGACAACATGCTTTCGGCCGGTCCTAAGAACCACTTTACCGTGGGCATCATGGACGATGTGAGCGATACCTCCATTGAAGTGGGCGAAGATATCGACACCGTGCCCGACGGCACCGTGCAGTGCAAGTTTTTCGGTCTGGGCGCGGACGGCACCGTGGGCGCCAACAAGCAGGCCATCAAGATTATCGGCGACAACACCGATCTCTATGCGCAGGGCTCTTTTTCCTACGACTCCAAGACGTCCGGCGGCTTCACCGTGTCGCACCTGCGTTTCGGCAAAAAGCACATCCAGTCCACTTATTTGGTAAACCGGGCCGACTACATCGCCTGCCACAAGTCCGCCTATGTGCACCAGTACGACGTGCTGGAAGGCATCAAGGAAGACGGCACTTTTGTGCTGAATTCGCCCTGGGCCACGGCCAAGGACATGGAACGCGAACTGCCCGCGCGCATGCTGCGCACCATTGCCCGCAAGAAGATCAAATTCTTCAATGTGGACGCGGTGAAGGTGGCGGCGGAAGCCGGTTTGGGCGGCTTGATCAACATGATCATGCAGACGGCCTTTTTCAAGCTGGCCAAGGTCATTCCCTTTGAGCAGGCTGTGGAATTGTTGAAGGACTCCATTAAGAAAACGTATGGCACCAAGGGCGACAAGGTGGTCGCCATGAACATCGCCGGTGTGGAAAAAGCGGCGGCGGCCCTGGTCGAAATCAAGTATCCGGCCAAGTGGGCGGATATGCCCGATGCGCCGGAAACGCCGCGCGACGAGCCGGAATTCATCACCAACGTGGTGCGGCCCATGCTGGCCCAGCAGGGCGACAAGTTGCCGGTTTCGGCCTTCGAGCCGGACGGGCTGTTCCCTTGCGGCACCTCGGCCTTTGAAAAGCGCGGCGTGGCCATTGATGTGCCGCACTGGCTGCCGGAAAACTGCATCCAGTGCAACCAGTGTTCGTTCGTGTGCCCGCATGCGGCCATCCGGCCCTTCCTGGCCCAATCCGAGGAATTGGAAGGCGCGCCCAAAAGTTTCGTTACCCTGGACGCCCAAGGCAAGGAGCTGAAGGGCCTGAAATACCGCATCCAGGTTTTCGCGCAGGACTGCATGGGCTGCGGCTCGTGCTTCCAGACTTGCCCGGCCAAGGTTAAGGCCCTGGAAATGAAGCCCATCGAAACCCAACTGCCCGAGCAAGTGCCGAATCTGGCCTTTGCCCTGGAACACATCTCGCCCAAGCCAGGACTGATGGCGCGCGAGTCGTTGAAGGGCTCGCAGTTTCAGCAGCCGCTGCTGGAGTTCTCCGGCGCCTGCGCCGGTTGCGGCGAAACGCCGTACGTCAAGGTACTCACGCAGCTTTTCGGCGACCGTATGGTCATTGCCAATGCCACGGGCTGCACCTCTATCTGGGGCGCCTCCGCGCCGTCCACGCCGTATACCACGAATCACGAAGGGCACGGCCCGGCTTGGGGCAACTCGCTCTTTGAAGACGCGGCCGAATACGGCTTTGGTATGGTCATGGCTTATAATCAGCGCCGGGCCAGCCTGGAAGACGCGGTGCGCGCCGCGGCCGCCGCAAAGGATCTCGACGCCTCGGTGAAAGAGCCCCTGAGCGCATGGCTGGCCGCCAAAGACGACGGCACAGCTTCGAAAAAGGCGGGCGAGGATCTGATCGCCGCCATCAGCGCCGTGGACCATCCGTTGCTTGACCCGATCTGGGGCATGAATGACCTGCTGACCAAGAAGTCGGTCTGGGTTCTGGGCGGCGACGGCTGGGCCTATGATATCGGCTACGGCGGCCTGGATCACGTGATCGCTTCGGACGAGGACATCAATATCCTGGTGCTGGATACCGAAGTGTATTCCAATACCGGCGGCCAGTCCTCCAAGGCCACGCCGCTCGGCTCCATGGCCAAGTTCGCCTCTTCCGGCAAGCGCACCAACAAGAAAGACCTGGGCCGCCTGGCTATGACCTACGGCCATGTGTACGTCGCCTCTATTGCCATGGGGGCGAACAAGCAGCAGGTTCTGAAAGCCTTCCAGGAAGCGGAAGCGCACAAAGGGCCCTCGCTGGTCATCGCTTACGCGCCCTGCATCAATCAGGGCATCCGCAAGGGTATGGGCCGGAGCATGGAGGAATCCAAGCTGGCCGTTGATTCCGGTTACTGGCCGCTGTACCGCTACAATCCGGCCTTGACGGCCGAGGGGAAGAATCCGCTGGTGCTTGAATCCAAGGCGCCGGACGGCACTATTCAGCAGTTCCTTTCGGGCGAAACCCGTTACGCGGCTCTGGAAAAGGCCATCCCGGAAGAATCCAAGGCATTGCGCGCCGCCTTGGAAAGGCTCTATATGGAGCGTTACCTTCTTCTGAAGCAGATGGCGGACGCACCCGCCATAGTGGTGCCTGACGCGCATGCCCCGGTTGCCGGCAAGGCGTCGGGCGAAGCCTGCACGCAGACGGATACCGGCGAACAGGCGCGGCCTGGCAACGGCGAACCATGCGATGACGGGCGCGGGAAGAAAAAGAAGTAGGAGAATCTATCGCCTCCGGCGGCCAAGGGGTTCTGACCCCCCTTGGGACCCCGTGCAGGGGCCGCCGGGGGCTTCTTCATTGCTGAATCTGTGCCGCATGGCGGCTTGGTGTTGATAAAAAACGAAAAGGAAGGAGAAGGGGAACTGATGGCAAGAAATCTATATATCACAGCAACCGAGGCCAAAAGCGGCAAATCCGCCATTGCCTTGGGCGTGATGCATCTTCTGTTGCGCGATATCCGAAAAGTGGCGTTTTTCCGCCCGGTCATTTCCGGCGCGGGCGTGGCCCCGTCCGGCCGCGATCATGATATCAATCTGATCCTGTCGCACTTCAATCTGGATATGGATTACGCGGATACTTACGCCTACACCTTTTCCGAGGCGCGTGAGCTGATCAACGACGGCCGCCAGAATGAGCTTCTGGAAAGCATCCTGGCCAAATACAAGGGCCTTGAAAGCCGCTATGACTTCGTGCTTTGCGAAGGCACCGACTCTATCAGCAAAGACGCCGCTTTCGAGCAGGATCTGAATGCCGAGATCGCGGCCAATCTGGGGTGCCCAATCATGCTGGTGGCCAACGGCAAGGGGAAGAGCGTGGAAGAAATCCTCGCCTCCACCCAGATTGTGTTGGATAGCTTTGAAAGCCGCGGTCTGGACATTATTTCCACGATCATCAATCGAGCCACGGTGACCGACGCCCAGCGCGCCGAGCTGACAAAGGCCCTGCACTGCAAGCGCGATGCCTGTCAGGTGCGCACCACCTCGGTGATCCCGGAAGAGCCGATCCTGGCTCAGCCGACCATGGAAGATGTGCGCAAGTGGCTGAACGCCGAAGTGCTTTACGGCCACAGCCGCATGGACGCCCTGGTCAGTGAAACCCTGATCGCCGCCATGCAGATTGACAATTTCCTGGCCTACTACACGCAGGGCGCGTTGATCATCACGCCGGGCGACCGTTCTGATATCATTCTTTCCAGTCTGGCCGCCCGCACTTCCACCAGCTATCCGGATCTATCCGGCCTGCTGCTGACCGGCGGCATTAGGCCCCCCGGCACCATCAGGCGGCTGATCGAAGGCTGGTCCGGCACGCCGCTGCCCATCCTTTCGGTGAAGGATCACACGTACAAAACCGTGCAGACCCTGAACTCCCTGGTCGGCCGGATTGATCCGGACAATGACCGCAAGATCAACACGGCCTTGGGCTTGTTCGAACGCCATGTGGACGGCGCCGAACTGGCCGGCCGGCTGATCAACCGTAAATCGAGCAAAGTCACTCCCATGATGTTCGAATTCATGCTCATCGAGCAGGCCAAACGCGACAAAATGCGCATTGTTCTGCCCGAGGGCGAGGAAGAGCGCATCCTCCTGGCCACGGACATCCTGCTGAGGCGCGAGGTGGCTGACATCATCCTGCTCGGTGACCCGAAACGCATCTCGGAAAAAGTCAGCAAGCTCGGCGTGGATATCGGCGGCGCCACGGTTGTCCAGCCGAACCTTTATCCCAAGTACGAACAGTACGCGAACGCCTACTACGAATTCCGCAAGGCCAAGGGCGTGAGCCTGGAGCAGGCGCGCGACACCCTGACCGACAACACCTATTTCGGCACCATGATGGTCAAGATGGGCGACGCCGACGGCATGGTCTCAGGCTCCATCAACACCACGGCGCACACCCTCCGGCCGGCCTTTGAATTCATCAAGACCAAGCCGGGCTTCAGCATTGTCTCCAGCGTCTTTTTCATGTGCCTGAAAGATCGCGTGCTCGCTTTCGGCGACTGCGCCGTCAACCCCAACCCGACTGCGGAGCAGCTCGCGGAAATCGCCGTCAACGGCGCGCAAACCGCCGCCCTGTTCGGCATCGAGCCGCGTGTAGCCATGCTTTCCTATTCCACCGGCACTTCCGGCAAGGGCGAGGATGTGGACCGCGTGCGCGAAGCCACGCGCATTGCCAAGGAGCGCGCCCCCGAACTGCTGATCGAGGGCCCGATCCAGTACGATGCGGCCATTGATCCAAGCGTGGCCCGCACCAAAATGCCCGATTCGCCGGTGGCCGGCCAGGCCACCGTGTTCATCTTCCCGGATCTGAACACAGGCAACAATACCTATAAGGCCGTGCAGCGCGCCGCCGACGCCATCGCCATCGGCCCTGTGCTTCAGGGCCTGAACAAGCCGGTGAACGACCTCTCGCGCGGCTGCACCGTGCCGGACATCGTCAACACCGTGGCTATCACAGCCATTCAGGCGCAAGTGGAAAAGAAATAGGGGCGAAGCCCCCTGAGCCCCCCCTTCTTTCTGGTGATGGAGCGTGTTCCGTTGCCGGAGGGGAGGGGGGATTTTTTTCTTTTTAATTTGTATCGCTTTGTGTTTGTGCTGTGTGGCGGAATGTGCGTGTGCGCCAGAACGTCTGGATCTTTCGGCCGGCACGATTCGTCATCCCGGCGAAAGCCGGGAACCATGCTTTTTTTCGGGTTTAGGGTACCCTGGCTGGGACGGCCCCTTTTTGTTTTTTTGGTCGCACTTTTGCGACGGATACTTTTCGCCTTTTTCTTCATTTTGCCCAGCCTCCGGCGGGTGGAGAGCGTGCTTCGCGGCACCCCCCTCTGAACACGCCGCGCGCCAGGAGGAACCGGGCCTTAAATGACGCTTTGTGATGAGGGTGGGGAGTTGGACAGCGCGTCTCGTCGCCCGCGCAACCCGCCGCCGCGCGCCGGCCCAAGAGTTTTCCGCAGCTACCCGGCTACGCAAAGCCTCCGCCGGGCGATCCGCTCCGGGGCTCCGGAAGACGCCAACGCGCGTCTCTCTGCGCGGCCGCGCGCCGCCACTTGAGCCGACGGCGCGTCCTTGGGGCCGCATCGTCCCCCTGGTAAGGTCGGTGGAATCGGCAAACAGGAAGCTTTGTACGGCCAAACCGGATAAGGTGGTATCGTATTGGGTGGGCTGAGAGGGTGCAGTCAAGGGACTTGCTTTTCATTTCTTTTGGGTTGATTGTCGGGACCTATGAATATTGTCCATAAGCCTGTCATGCCGGTACAACTTTTTTGTCGTCCTTCGCTGGAATTTGGCGCCGCTCTGGAACGCCTGGAGGCGGCTCTGGAAGAAGTCGCTCCTCTGAAGGCGGCGCATCGTCGGGAATTGCCCTACGCGGTGCGGGATCTTTCGGAACTGCTCACTGTCGGGCGGGCGGAGATGGGGCGGCCTTATTGGGCTGACCCGCGTCTGTTCTCGGCCTATCTGCGTTATTTTCTGCCCTGGAACCTGATCCGTCTGGGCAGGCTGTTGCCGGGAATCGCATTGGATAAAGAAGGACTGAAGAAAGCGCCTCTGCTGGTTGATATCGGTAGCGGGCCGCTGACTATGCCGCTGGCCCTGTGGTTGGCCCGGCCGGATTTGCGGGATGTGCCCCTGACCGTGCTGGCTACGGACAGCGCCTTGCAGCCCTTGGCGGCGGGTAAGAGGCTGTTCCAGGCGGTGGCTGGGGCGGAATGCGCCTGGCAGGTGCATACAATCCGTTCTCCTTTGCCTGGAGCTTTGCGCGAAGCGCGCGCCCCCATTGGGCTTCTGGCCGGGGCAAATATTTTGAACGAGTTGGAAGCCCGGCGCAATGAACCGTTGGAGCGGCGTTTTGCGGAGCTGATTGAACTGGCGGACCGCCTGCTGGCGGATGATGGCCAGGCGCTGTTTGTCGAGCCGGGTACGCGCCTTGGCGGGCGCTGCATATCGCTGCTGCGCGCTTCAGCCTTGGAATGCGGCTTTTGCGCGGTCAGCCCGTGCCCGCATCAGGAAGATTGTCCCATGTTGGCCCCGCGCGTCACTTCCTGGTGCCATTTCAGTTTTATGTTGGGGCGGGAATCCGGCACACCAGTTTGGCTTGAGCGTCTCACCAAGGCGGCTGATCTACAAAAACGTACGGCCAGCTTGAGTTTTTTACATTTAACCAGGCAAGACAAAAATTTGCACCCATTAGAATCTAGCCGTTGCGGGCGAATTTTGTCTGAACCAATTGTTTTGCCCGGTCAGGCTCCGGGGCGCTATGCATGTACTTCCAGAGGGTTAGCCTTGGTGCGTGGCGCCGCGAAACTGTTCATGGGCGTGCTGACGCCGTTGGAATGGCCCGCTGATGCTGAGCGGGACGTGAAAAGCGGCGCCTGGATCGCCCATACCTCCGGGCAGGAACAAGTTTCCTGGAAGTCTCCATATTTAAAGGAGAAAAAGAAGGAGGGTGCGGAGTCTCCCGAGCCGGAACAAAAAGAGCGGCGGCAGACAGCAGAGAGCCGGCGGCGGGTAAAGGAAAAAGGCCAAGGCAAAAAATTTGAACTAAAAACCGACTGTCCAGGCCGCCGGGTAAATAAAAATAATAAATAATATTAATTAGTTGTTTGTTTTTTCTCAAAATTGCTCATTATGGATCGCTTATTGCTAAGACTAAAATACCTTCCTTCTTTTGTAAAAAGCGGCTTGGCAGGGGTGCCAAGCCGCTTTTTCGTTCAGCCGGGAAAAGTCCTGAAGGGATGGAGAATCTATGGAATATGGCATTACTTGTCCGCACTGCGGCGAAGAGGTGACCGCCTATCGTAACCCGATTCCCACGGCGGACGTGCTGATCCACGTGCCTGGCCGGGGCGTGGCGTTGATCGAGCGGGCCAATCCGCCGCACGGTTGGGCCTTGCCCGGCGGCTTCATCGACTACGGCGAAAGCGCCGAGGATGCCGCCGTGCGCGAGGCCAAAGAGGAAACCGGCCTTGATGTCCGGCTTATCGGGCTTTTGGGCGTCTACTCCAAGCCCGGGCGCGACCCACGGCACCATACGCTGACTGTGGTTTATATCGCCGAGGCCCTGGAACCGGAAAAGTTGAAAGCGGGAGACGACGCGGCCATGGCCGCATTCTGGCCGTTGGGCGAGCTGCCCGCACAGATCGCTTTTGATCACCGCGAGATTATAGAGGACTTTATTGTCCGCAGCCGTCGTTTTTCGGCGGATGCCTCCTGATATTCTATACATATCGCATGGTATCAAGCCGGTTTGAGGACAGCGTCCTTCGTGGATCAGCCTTCAGCAAGGTCTAGCGCGCGAAAAAGAGTTTGCCAGCGGCGGACCTTCTCTCTATACTATCATTCAGTATATATAGGCGTTGGCTCAGTTCTTTACTTCGCGCGCTGTTTCGTTCTTGCGCGTGGCGCGCTTTTTCACAGCAACGTGGAGGGATGCCATGGCGCGTCCTGTGGTTTTCGTCACTTCGGAAATCTATCCTTTTTCCAAAAGCGGCGGGCTTGGCGACGTGCTGGGCGCTCTGCCGCTCGCTCTGCACTTTCAGGGCGTGCCTGTGTCCGTGGTCACGCCGTTTTACGGCCGCCTGCGGACTTCTGAGTTCGGCATTCATTTGACCATTTCCGACTGCCACGTGGGCTACCCCTGGGCTCCCATCACCTGCGAGGTCTTTGAGGCCGACTACCACGGCGTGAAGGTGTATTTCATCAGCCGGGGCGAGTATTTCGACCGCCGTTATTACTATAATGATCATAAGGGCGATTATTTCGACAACTGCGAACGCTTCATTTTTTTCTGCCGCGCCGTGATCGGCCTGATGCGCCACCTGAACATGCCACCCGCCATCATGCACGCGCATGACTGGCAAACCGCCCTGGTGCCCGCCTATGTCAACTTTTTGCGGCGTAGCGACCCCTGGTGGGCGGACACGCGCACCATCATGACCATCCACAACCTGGCTTTCCAGGGACGTTTCGCCTCGCGCCTGTTCGACAATTGCGGCCTGCCGCTTGAAGCGTGGAGTATGAACGGCGTGGAATATTGGGGGGACTTCAACCTGTTGAAGGCGGGCATCGCCTATGCGGACTTGATCACCACGGTCAGCCCCAGCTACAGCCGTGAGATCCTCGGCCCGGACCAGGGCTACGGCCTCGAGGCCATGCTGCGCACGCGCCGGGATGTACTCTCCGGCATCCTGAACGGTGCGGACTACGAGATTTGGGATCCGGCGACCGACAAATTCCTTCCCCACTCCTACTCGGCTGACGATCCCTCTGGCAAGCGCGCCTGCAAGGAGGCGCTGCTGGACGAACTCGGCATGGACAAGGGCCTGATGTCGCGGCCTCTGCTCGGCTTCATCGGCCGTCTGCGCGAGCAGAAGGGCATTGACCTGCTCTTTTCCATCCTGCCTGCCTTGATGAAATTTGATGTGGGCGTGGTGATTCTGGGCGAAGGCAGCCCGGAATATGAGGCCAATGCCTACGAATTTATGGAAAATTACCAGGGTAGGGTCTGCTCCGTGGTCAGCTATACCGAGGATTTGGCGCACCGCATTCAGGCCGGCAGCGATATTTTCCTTATGCCCTCGCGTTACGAGCCCTGCGGTCTTACGCAGATTTACGCTCTGCGCTATGGCTCGCCGCCGGTGGCCACGGCTGTGGGCGGCCTGCGCGACACCATCCTGCCCTGGCCGGCTCTGGAATCCACGGGCTTCACCTTTGGCCGGCCCGAACCGGACGCCTTTCTACGGGCCATACTGGGGGCGATTCAGGTGTGGGAGGACCGGCCGGAGGACTGGCGGGACTTGATCCAGCGCTGCATGCGGGAGGATTTTTCCTGGGACATCTCCGCCCGGCGCTACCGCGAGTGTTACCGCCGCCTGGGCTGTGACACGGGCGAACTGCGGGCGGATCCGTCCGAGAGGGGCGTTCCGCGCAAAATTCTTTTTGACCACGCGTAAGCGGAGGGAGTTTTTCTGATGAGTGTGGCCAGCTATACTTCGCGGTCCGTCCGTATTGAGCCTTTTGATCTGCATCTGTTCGGCATGGGCCAGCATTGGGACATTTACCGTATTCTTGGCGCGCACCCGTTCACGGATGCGGGTTACCCGGGCTACCGCTTCGCGGTCTGGGCGCCCAACGCGCGGGAAGTGCAGGTGGCCGGCGACTTCAACGACTGGCGCTACGGCGAGTTGCCGTTGTACCCTGTGGGGAGTTCGGGCGTCTGGGCGGGGTTTGTGCCCGGCGTACAGCGCGGGGCCCTGTATAAATATGGGGTGCGCGGGCAGGACGGCGCCATCGTTTACAAAACCGATCCCTATGCCCTGTTTGCCGAGTTGCGGCCCGGCACGGCCGCTGTGGCTTGGGATCTGGACAATTATCAGTGGACGGACGAGGCATGGATGCGTGGCAAGGCGGATTTGCAGCCACTCGCCTCGCCCATGTCCATCTATGAGATGCACGTCGGCTCCTGGCAGCGCCGGCAGGAGGCGGGCCATCCCTTCTTGTCCTGGCCCGAGCTGACGCCGCGCGTGCTCGCGCACATGAAGAATCTGGGTTTTACGCATATCGAATTGCTGCCCATTGCCGAGCACCCGCTGGATGAGTCCTGGGGCTACCAGACCGGCCACTACTACGCGCCTTCCTCGCGCTATGGCACGCCCGAGCAGTTCAAGGCATTTGTGGACGCCTGCCATAACGCCGGCATCGGGGTGCTGCTGGATTGGGTGCCCGCGCATTTTCCCAAGGACGCCTGGGGCCTGGCCCGATTTGACGGCACGGCCCTATACGAGCATGCGGACCCGCGCCGGGGCGAGCACCCGGACTGGGGCACGTATGTGTTTAATTACGGCCGGCATGAAGTGCGCAATTTTCTGTTGGCCAACGCCCTGTACTGGCTGCGCGAATTCCATATCGACGGCCTGCGCATGGATGCCGTGGCTTCCATGCTCTATCTCGACTATTCGCGCAAGCCGGGAGAATGGGTGCCGAACGAGCACGGCGGCCGGGAAGATCTGGATGCCGTCAGTTTTTTGCGCGATCTGAACGTGGTGGTGCATGGAGAGTTTCCCGGCGCCCTGACCATAGCGGAGGAATCCACGGCCTGGCCGGGCGTGTCCCGGCCGGTCTATGCGGGCGGGCTCGGCTTCACCTTCAAGTGGAACATGGGCTGGATGCACGACATGCTTGATTACATGCGCCTGGACCCGGTCTACCGCGCTTACAGCCACAATGCTCTGACCTTCTCCCTGCTTTACGCGTTCAATGAAAATTTTGTGCTGCCCTTTTCACATGATGAAGTGGTGCACGGCAAAGGCGCGCTGCTGTCAAAGATGCCGGGCGACGTCTGGCAGAAGCAGGCTAATCTGCGCTTGCTCTACGCTTACCAGTGGGCGCATCCGGGTAAGAAGCTCCTGTTCATGGGCGGCGAGTTCGGTCAGTGGAACGAGTGGTCGGAGAAGGGCGAGCTGGATTGGATGCTCTATGATTTTCCCGCGCACAGCGCCTTGACCGGGCTGTTGCGGGATTTAAACGGCCTGTACAGACGCGAACCGGCCATGCACCGGCATGATCATGACTGGACGGGATTTTCCTGGCTCGACTTTTCCGATTACGGCTCCTCGGTGATCAGTTTCGTGCGTCGGGCGAAAGATGCGCCCTGTCTTGCCTGGGTCTTCAATTTCACGCCCGTAGTGCGCCAGCGCTATTGCGTACCCATACCGCACGGCGGTTGCTGGCGCGAAGTCCTGAATACGGACAGCCGCTATTACGGCGGAAGCGATGTGGGCAATCCGGGCCTGCATCCCGCGCATGAGCGCCCGGGTGGTCATTTCATCGAGATAACCCTGCCGCCCCTGGCGGGCGTGGCCTTTATGCCGGAATAAGCATGCCGACGCAGCCTCATTCCTCTTCCGCCAAAATGGGCGTTCTTGTAGGCATCGACGTGGGCGGCACGCACACCGATGCCGTGGCCGCGCGCGACGGCCGGGTGATCGCCCAGGTCAAGGAGCGCACGGACCCTGACAATCTCCTGCATTCAGTGCGTGGCGCTTTGGCCGGTCTTAAGCTCAATCCAGCCGAAATCATTCGGGTGAATCTGAGCACGACCTTGGCTACGAATGCTGTGGTCAACGACAGGCTTGAGGATGTCGGGGTGCTGGTGTGCGGCGGGCCGGGAATTGATCCGGGCATGTTCCGCATCGGCCGGCATTTTTATGTGGTTCCCGGCGCGATCGATTTTCGGGGCGTGGAGATTGAGGCTTTGGACAATGCGCGTCTAGGCGCCGCTGTGGGCGAATGCCGGGAAAAGGGGCTGGACGCCTACGCTGTGGTGGGCAAATTTTCCAGTCGTAACCCGGCACAGGAGCAACGTCTGGGCGCGGCCTGCGGGCAGGGCGGCGGGGCGGTCTCCTACGGGCACAAATTGTCCGGCCAGCTGAACTTTCCACGGCGCATTGTCACGGCCTACTATAACGCTGCGGTCAGAAAAACGCATAATGCCTTCGCCGCAGCCGTTTCCAGCGCGCTGGGGGAAGCGGGGGTGCGCGCGCCCGTTCACATCCTCAAAGCCGATGGCGGCACCATGCCGCTGGCTTTGTCGCGTGAAATGCCCGTGGAGACCATTCTTTCCGGCCCCTCGGCCAGCGTCATGGGCGTTATGGCCCTGATGACCCAGGCAAGCGGCGTACCCGGAGCCGAGCAAAGTGATTTTGCCGTGCTGGACATTGGCGGCTCGACCACGGACATTGCCCTGTTCGCCAACGGCTCGCCCGTGATCGAGCGCGACGGCATCGCCATCGGCGGCCGTCTGAGTCTGGTGCGGGCCATTCATACGCGCTCCATCGGCGTGGGCGGCGACTCGCGGATTTACCGGGAAAACGGGGTGGTCCGCCTGGGGGCCCGGGTCGGCTTTTCTCTGGCCTTTGGCGGCCGGGAAGCCACGCTTACGGACGCTTTGAACGTGCTCGGCCGGGCGCGGGCCGGGAAGATTGCCGCTTCGGCCTCCGGCTTGGCCGTCCTGGCCGCCGACTGGGGCGTGGCTGCCGCGGCCGTGGCCGCCGCAGCCGTGGATGACGCCGTACAACGCATTGCCGGCGCGCTGGCGGATCTGGTTCAGGCAATTAACGCCTTGCCCGTGTATACGCTGAAAGAGCTGCTTGAAGATCGGCCTGTGGCGCCCGCCCGCCTTTGCCTGGCCGGAGGGCCGGCCGCCGCCTTGGCCTCGTTGCTTGAGGCGGCGACGGGCATTTCCGTGCATGTGCCCGAACACTATGCGGTGGCCAACGCGGTGGGGGCCGCGCTTGCCCGTACCACGGCGGAGCTTGAGTTGTACGCGGATACCGCAAAACGCCTGCTGACCATTCCCACGCTGGATATCCGGAAGAGCATCGGCCAGGAGTATTCCCTGGATCAGGCCAAGGCCGACGCGCGCGCGGCCCTTGCCGCCGCCTGTGTTGACCTGGGCGTGGGCGCGGCCGGAAATGACATCGCCATCACAGAAGCGTCCTCCTTCAACATGATTGAAGGTTCACGCCGTTTGGGCCGCATTTTGCGGGTACACGCCCAGATTCAGCCCGGCCTGCTCCAAACTTTACGTTCCTGATAATGCGCGTCGTTCTTTATAATCCGGAAATTCCGCCGAATACCGGCAATGTGGCGCGGCTGTGCGCGGCTCTGGACGTGCCGCTCCACCTCATTGCGCCCTTGGGCTTCAGCCTTGAAGATCGCTACTTGAAGCGGGCCGGGCTTGACTACTGGCCGCATGTGCGGCTGACCGTCTGGCCTGACTGGGAGGCTTTTTTGACAACCCGACCGACTGGCTGCCGGCTTGTCGCCACCAGCGCCCGCAAGGGCGAATTGGCCCATCGCTTTGCCTTTCAGGAAAGTGACGACCTCTTGTTCGGCTCGGAAACCAAGGGTTTGCCCCAGGGTGTTCTGGCGCAGTGCGACGCGGCCGTGCGCATTCCCATCTTTGGCCAGGTGCGCAGCATCAATATGTCGACGGCGGCGGGCGTGATTTTGCATCAGGCCATGGCCGTCAGCGGCTTATTGGACGGAAAGGAAGCATGAAAAAAGGCCCGTATTCCGATACAGGATCCGGGCCTTTCGTTCATTCGGGCCGTGTCGGTGCGTCGGCGCTTCCGGATTCCGGCTCAATGCGCTGGAACTGGGAGTCGACCAGATAGGTCAACAGCATTTTTCCGTCGGCGGAAACCCGGTATTCGCCATATTCGGCCTCTTCATACGCCTCGGCAAGACCTTCTTGGAAAAAGTAGGAAGACGCGCCCGTGTATGCCTGGCCGCCGCGCAGGCGGAAAAATAGCTTCATTTCACCCGAAGCGAGCGGGCTGCCGTCGTCCAGGCGCACGAATTCGGCCACCCGGTGCTCGTCCAGGCGGACCACGGCCAGTCCGCTGTACATCCGGGAGAGGTCGTCCCTGTCCAGGGCGTAGGCAATGTCGCGGTCCACTTCGTAATCCAGTTCCATGTAATAGCCGAGCAGCAGGGCCAGCGGGTCTACGGGCGCAAGCTCAAGCAGCACGATTTCGCCATTGTCGCGCAGGCGCTCCATGCGGAACGAGGACCAGCCAAAGCCCACAAGCAGAATGACGCAGAACAGCAGCGCCAGGGCAGGGCGCAGGCGGGTTCTAAGCATGGCGGCCTCCGTCGGCGGGTTGCTGCGCCTTGAGAACGGCAAGGAGTTTGGGCATGAAAATGCCCAGGAACAGGATAACGGCGCCCGAGATCATCAGGTTGATGGATTTGTCGAGCAGAGTGCCGTTCAGGTCGTAGTAGTAATAAATCAGGTAGCAGAACAGTAAAAAGCCCGCGCCGCCGAGATAGAGTTTGTTCCCGATATGGCGGCCGGTGGCCAGGCCCAGCAAGGCTACGGACATGCCTGGCATAAACCAGCCGGCAACGGCGATCAGGGCCGCCGTGACCAGCCAGGCGAAGCGAACGGCGATTGGGGCGCCAAGGCCGAAAAACCAGGCGAACAGCCCGATGCCGCAACCGGCCGCTACGCCCAGGGCGCTTGCCGCGCGCGCTGCCAGCGGCATGCCTGCAAATTCCGGCATGGAGAGCAGAATCAGGCAGATCAGGGCGGCGGGCAGGCTAATATACAGCCCGTGCAGTGCGGGCGGGATCAGGGCGGCCGGATCCCGCAGGGGGATCCAGTCCTTTTCCTTCAACCAGGCCCAGGCCAGGCCCATGCAGAGAATCAGCCACCAGCAGCCCAGGTAGATGTGCGCCCGGGTGAAGCTGGTCTGCGCGAATTCGTGGGGGTCAAAAGCGTAAAGGAGCCAGCCGTTTTCCCCCCAGAGCTGGAGGAAAATGCCGATATGGATCAAGGCGAAGCCGGCTGTGGCCGCGATCAGCCGGAAGGTTCTCTCTTTTACCAGCGGATAAGCCGCCGCCGCGCCACAGGCCGCCGCCAGGGGCCACCAGGGCGTATCGGCGCACAACATCGCCAGACCGACGCTGAGCGCTCCGGCTCCGGCCAGCGAGCAGGCCAGGCCAAACTGATGTCCTACAATGCCGCGCGCGCGCGAGGCCGCCATGCCGACAATAAGCACCACCACGCCACAGCCCAGGAGAACAGCTTCAATATTATGGTCGATATCCAAGGTAACGACGACAAACAGGCCGAGGAAAATCAGCAACAGCACCGAGGCGACCCAGCCGCCCAGGGCCTGAATGCCCAGCACGTACCATGGTACTTCCGAAGCGCTTGGAGGAACGGGGCTTGCTTCGGCGGCCAGAAGTCCCTGGGAGCGCAGATGTGCCCAGATGCCATCCCAGGTGACGGGAGTACGGTCGGCGACGAAAAAACCCGTGCGCTCAGCCTGCGCCGGCCCGTGTTCCGACTGCTCCCGCTCAATGCCTTGATGCCAGATATGGAGAATTTTTCCGGCGCCGGCCGTGATGGCGGCGATCAGAATGCCCCAGGCCAGTACGCTGTAGATGCCTTCGGACATGAGGAAGCGCGCCCGGATTAGCAGGCAGATCAGCAGGGTGCACAGGCTCAGTATGCCGCAGCCCAGCATGAACAGATCCGGCCGCTTTTTACGGAACCAGAACCAGGTGCCGATCAGCACGGCTAGGTAAAGAATGATCTGGGGCGGCGGAATGCTCACCCAGGGCAGGTCTGAGGTATTGAAATCCCACATATAGTGCCCGTAAGCAAAGAGGATGCGGCGGAAAATATCCGTGGTCAGGCAGGCTAGGGCAAAAAAGAAAACCAGGCGCGGCAGCCAGCGCGCGACCAGCCAGGGTTGCGTTTTTTCCCAGCGCCAGGCCGCCGCCTCCCACAAAGCGAGGAAAATGAATTGGGGCAGAACGAATTTCCACCAGCCGAGCAGCCAGAAAAGGATCCAAATGCTATCACGGCTGTAATACAGGCCGCCTCCGAACATGGCGACAAGCCAAAACATGCACCATAGGGCGGTTTGCCGGGAAGCGAGCGCCAGCGGAATTAGCAGCAGAGCCCAGATTCGAAACAGTTCCCAGCCTTCCGCGCCGGTCTGGTACGACTGGCCGTAAACGGCCAGCAACGGGCCAACCATCAGGCCGGCGAACAGAAGCGCCACCTTGCCGGCCGGAGAATCCAGCCCCTTAAACAGGGCCAGCGCCACGGCCGCGAAAATGCACAGGAACAGCAGCCCGAACTTGGTGAAATGGCGCATGTCCATCCAATTCCAGGCGAAAAAAAAGATAATGCCGCTGGCCAGCAGCAGGGCGCCGAAAAGCGACAGGATGTGCCGGAAAAAAATTGCCCATTCCCCGGCTCCGGGTCGGATGTTTAAAAAGCGCAGAGCGGCTTCGAATGCGTCGGCGCTGATTTCGCCCCGGCCGGCCATGCGTCGCAGGCTGGAGCCGGAAGGCGGGGCGGACACGCCCGTTCGGGAAACGGGCGTTTCCGCAACAGGCAAGGCAGGGGTGGCGGCGCCATCCAAAGGGGAGTCAGCTTGTGTGGTGATCATGCGCGATTCGCTGTTTCGATAGTGTGGAAAGGGGGATCAGATATCGGAATCTACAGGGGAAAAAGCCTGGAATATGTAGTCGCGCAGCGCCTGGGGCCAGGGCCGCATATGGTGGCCGGTCAGTTCAGTATAATGGGCGGTGGAAAGCACGGAGTAGGCCGGGCGGATGGCCTTCAGCGGGTAGTCGGCCGAGGTGATCGCCTGTACCGGGCAGTGCAGGCCGGCCAGAGTTACGGCCTTTGAGGCGAATTCACACCAGCTGGCCTGGCCGCTGTTGGCCACGTGGACTATGCCTGTGGCGCGCAACGCCGCCAGGCGCAGGCTGGCGTTGGCCAGATCCGGCGCGTAAGTGGGCGAGCCGGTTTGATCATGCACCACCTTTACGCTGCCAGCGGTTGCGCAGCGATTAAGGATGATGGAGATGAAGTTTTTCCGGCCCGGCCCGAAGAGCCAGGAGGTGCGCACAATGCAGCAGTGTTCCGGGCAGTACTGCATCAGGGCCTGCTCGCCGGCCAGTTTGCTTTTGCCGTAGACGCTCTGAGGGTCGGGCTCGTCCGTTTCGACATAGGGCGTGCCTTTTTTGCCGTTGAAGACGAAATCCGTGCTGTAGTGCATAAGGTAGATGGCGCGTTGTCGGACAATTCGGCCGAGTTGCGCTGGAAGCAAGCGATTGAGCGCAAAGGCGGCTTCTTCCTGATCTTCGGCCAGATCTACCTGTGTCCAGGCGGCGGCGTTAAAGATGATATCGGGCGCGTCCTCGCTGATAAAAGCTTCCAGCGCATCCATATTCAGCAAATCCAGTTCGGAGCGCCCAGCCGTGGAGACCCGCCAGCCAGCGTCGGTCAGCACCTTGACCAGTTCCTGGCCTAGAAGACCTGTCTGGCCGCCCAAAATCAGCGCCTTGGGCGGAACAGCCTCGGCCTGTTTCGCTTTTTTCATTGATGATTCCTCTTCACCCGCGACAGGGACTACGTAATCTACCCTGCCGGCTTTTTTCGGTCAATCTGAGAAAAAGGCATCGACTGAAGAAATATCGTACGGGTGCGTTTCACAGCCGTTCATAGGCGCTGCTCAGGTGGGAAAACCACACTGCGTTGAAGCCGTTGTATTCAACAAGACCCTTGAGAACGGGCATGCAAGACAGACCCTGGGCCTCAATGCGCGATTTCCAGGAATCCGGCTGGGGGCCGGCCATGTCGCGCAGCGTATGCGTGCCCACAAGCGCCAGAAAGGGCAACAACCAGACTTGGCGTGGCGCCGACTTGGAGAGCAGGGGCAGAATTTCTTCTAAAGTACGGCTTCCTTTCATGACCGCGATGTGAACATTCGGATCCGCAACCGCCACCCGCTCCGCCAGCGCCGTATAAGCGCTTTCCGCCACATGTCGGGCGCCGTGCCCCATAAGAACGCAGGGCTCGCCAGGCAGCCGCCTTTCCGGCAAATGGCGGATCACGGCCTGAGCCGCGGCGGTAATATCGAAATCAGAGGCGAGCAGGGGGGCGCCGATTTCCACGCGCGCTTCAGGCTTGGCCTGCCTGGCCTGTTGGATTTCCGCTCGCAGCTCCTCCCATTCTTCGCCCGGGATGGCGTGCAGCGACTGGACAGCGATATGGCTGAAGCCCTCATGGAGCATTTTTTCCAGAGCCTTGCGGCCGGAGTCGGCTTTTTTCCGTTCCCTGGCAAGGCGGGAGCGCAGCAGGGCCGAGGTGAAGGCCCAGCGTACGGGAACGCCGGGGAAACGCCGTTCGGCTTCGGCCCCGAACAAGGCCAGAGCACGCTGCCCTTGCGGCGTGCCCGGGCCGAAAGCGGCAAGCAAAATACCTTTCTTCACGACAGGTTCCATTGCAACGCACTATACTTGAGCGGTCGGCGGGCCGCAAGCGCGCGGCCCTCGAATGGGGGCGTTCCGCCGGCAGGCTGAGAAAATGAAAAAGAGCCCGCAGGCTCTTTATTTACTGCTGCTGCTTCGGCTGGGCGCGTTCCACGGCAAGGCGCAAGCCGCGCAACTGGTTGCCGTGCATGACGCTGATGATTTCCTCGGCGTATTCGGCGGGCACTTCGACAAACGAGACTTTGTCGAGGATCTCGATGGCCCCGATCAGACGACCGGGAATGCCGGTCTCATTGGCGATGGCGCCCACAATGTCACGCGGAGTGATGCGCTGCTTCCGGCCCAGGCTGAGAAACAGGCGCGCCCAACCGGAGTTTTTCGTGGGAGCGACGAGCGGGTCGTTCCCTTTTGGGGCGGGTTTGCCCTTGGCGGTCGTCGTGGGAACAGCGTCGCCCAATTCGCGGTGCATAAGAAGCTTGAGCAGGCCGGCGGCAACGTCCACCGTGGTGATCTCCGCATCCAGGAAGGATTCCACCATATCCACGTAAGGATCAAGGCCGCCTTCGCTGAGCAGTCGGCGTACCTCGGCCAGCAGCTGACTGGTGCGCATGGCGGCCACATCGTCAAAAGAGGGGAGCTGCTGCTGAACAATCTGGGCCTTGGTGAAGCGCTTGATGTCGCGCAGCTTGTAGAAGTCGCGGCCCGAGACAAAGGTGAAGGCCCGGCCGCTTTTGCCCGCGCGGCCGGTGCGGCCGATGCGGTGCACGTAGTGTTCGACCGCGTTGGGGATGTCGTAGTTGATCACAGCCTCCACATCGTCCACATCCAGGCCGCGCGCGGCCACGTCCGTGGCCACCAGAATTTCAAGGCCGGCCTTGCCGGTATTGCGGAAGCGGTTCATAACCCGGTCGCGCTGGGACTGGCTCAGATTGCCGTGCAGGCCGTCGGCCTGGTAACCCCGGCTTTGCAGGTGGCTGGTCAGCTCGTCCACGCCCCGCTTGGTGGAGCAGAAGACAATGGCTCGTTTCGGGTTGTAGACGTCGATCACCCGGCACAGGGCATCGAGTTTCTGGAAGGGCCGGACTTCATAATAAATCTGCTCAATGCTCGGCACAGTGAGCATTTTCTGGGTTACTTTCAGAAACTCCGGATTATTCAGGAATTGCTGCGCCATCTCAAGAATGGCCGGCGGCATGGTGGCGGAAAAAAATACGGTCTGCACGTTGTCGGGCGTGTCCGCCAGAATGTGCTCAATGTCCTCGCGGAAGCCCATATCGAGCATTTCGTCGGCTTCGTCCAGCACGGCCATGGCAATGGCGTTCAGCTTCAAAGTGCCGCGTTCCATATGGTCCATGACGCGGCCGGGCGTGCCCACGATCACCTGTACGCCTTTGCGCAGCGCGGTCAACTGGCGTTCAATGGGCTGGCCGCCGTAAACCGGCAGAATGGCCACGCCGCGTTTGTGCGCGGCCAGGGCGGAAAGTTCCTCGGCCACCTGGATGGCCAACTCGCGCGTCGGGCACAGGACGATAGCCTGCACGGCCTTGGCGCGCGGGTCAATCCGTTCAAGCAAGGGGATGCCGAAGGCGGCTGTTTTGCCCGTACCGGTCTGGGCCTGCCCGATTACATCCTTTCCGGCCATGATCGGCGGGATGGCCAGTGACTGAATGGGCGTGGCTTCCTCGAATCCCATATCCTCTATGGCCTTGAGCAATTCCTTGGAAATCTGCAAATCTTCAAAACGTAATGTATCCATGAATTAAGTATCCTTAAAAACGGTGTTGGCGTCGGCGCTCAGGCGCAGCAACATTTCTTGTTTTCGTTCCCGCGCGGCCCGTTTCACGCGGTATTCCGCGCGCATGGCCGAGCGTTTGTCCGGAAAAGCGGCGGCCCGCAGCAGGCGCACGGGCAGGCGCGCGGCCGTGCATTTGCTGGCCCGCCCGCTGTTATGCAGGGCAAGGCGACGGGTCAGGTTATTGGTTACTCCGCAATACAGGGTCATGTCCACGCACTCCAGCAGATAGACCAGCCAGGTGTCGGGCGCGGGGGGACTGTCGGGGGAAACAGGGGGCGGGGGCAAAACGCCTAGTGCGGACATCCCCCTCCCTATACGCGAGCCTTCGCGCAAAATCAATAATAAAGACGCGCTTTCGGCAGTCAAGGGCTTTTATCTGGGGGGGGGATATGCGGAGGCATGTGTGGGACCATAATTGCCCTAAAGTTTTATTATTATAATCCGATAAGGTGGAAGGACCAATTCTTTAATATCACTATTCAGCAAAGGAGTGCGTTATGAGTGATATGAGTGTTAATGCCAGTATGGCGAGCGGCGTGATGGCCTCCAGCCTGCACCAGCAGGCCATGGGCGCGCAGCTTATCGACAAAACCTTGCACAAGATGCATGAAACCGCGGGCACCGTCATGGCGCCGCGTCTGGACTCGAATTTCGAGATGCAGACCTCGGTTTTGGGCGCCGCGTACATGGGCAAGGGAACGGCGGTGGATCTTTCCATTTAGGTTTGTTGGCACTACGGCCCTTTTGGCCTTTGCCCGCGTCGGAAAAGCTTTCTATTTCGGTCGAGCGCCAAAGAGTGCGCTCCATCAATAAAAAGTTTTCCTTCCTTGGCGGAGGCCAAAGTCGACCGTAGTGTCAACAGTCCCCAGTTCCTCGGCAGCGCTTTTCGAGTACCCCCGCTTTTCGTATGGAAAAGCGGGGGGCGTTTTTTATAGCGCCCACAGGGCGCGTCCGCCACGCGCCTTAAGGCGTCCAAGGGGCAGATCGCGCCAGTACAGTAACGCCGTGGAAACCGCCGGCGGAACGCCCAGGCTGCGGCCACTGAGCAGGGCGTTCAGAACGGATGTTTCCTCCAGATTGAGGGTGATTACGCTGTCTTCGATCGGGGGCGTCTCCACGGGCGGCATCAGGCAGCGCATGCGCGGGGAGGCCCCGGCGGCGTTCCCCGCCTTGCCCAGGACAAAAGCCCGCCACCCCAGGCTTGCCGGAAAATGCTCCAGCGCCGGCCGGGGCACGAAGTAGACGGAGTCACCAAATTTGGCCAGGCTGCCTTCCGGTAAGCCGCTCGCATCGGTGCCGGGCCCGCCCCAGTTCATGGGCGGCGGGGTGATGAGAACCCGTTCGGCCGTCGGAAGAGGCGCTGGCGGCGTAAGTTGGCCGGGTTTCTCGAAAGAGGCGATGAAAAAACCTTGCCCGTCCGAGGTGTTTTGATCGATGCGCAGAACCCCGTCCATTTCCGGCAGGGCCGGCGCCTCAGGGGAAAAGCCGGGGAATGGCTCCAGCGGTCGTAAGAGAAGACCAAGCTCCTCCACGGCATAGCGCGCCTGGTGTTCGTTCTCCTCCGCGTTGGTGGTGCAGGTGGAGTAGGTAAGGCGCCCGCCCGGCGCGAGCAGCGCGGCGGCGCGTTTCAACAGCAGGCGTTGCAGGCCGATCAGCGGTTTTATTTTTGCGCCGCTCCAGAGCGCGCGCACATTGGGATTGCGCTCTTCCGTGCCCCAGCCGGAGCAGGGCGGATCCAGCAGGATGTGGGAACAGCAACCCTCAGGCAGCGGGAGCGTTTCGGCGGGCAGGCCCGTGGTCACGGTTTGCACCAGATTCATGGTGTTCAGGTTCTGGCGCAAAGTGCCAAGTCGCGCCCGGGCCGGTTCGTTGGCCAGCACCAGCCCGCTCGGCCCGACAAGTTGCGCCAGAAAGCCGGTTTTACTGCCGGGGCTTGCGCACATGTCAAGGACGCGACTTCCAGGCTCCGGGTTCAGAGCAAGAGGCGGTAACATGGAGGAGCGATCCTGGATGTAAATATACCCGAAAAAGGCCGCCAGGCTGGAGCCGATCGGTTTCGGCTCGCTGATCAGGCGGCGGCACCAGGGCGAGAAAGGTTCCGGCTCAAAAACATATCCTTGTACGGAAAGCAGATCTTCGACCCGTTGAATATCATGCGGGCGGCAGACCAGACGGAAGGAACGTCGAATCTGTTGAGACATAAAAATCCTTTCTATGCGCTCTGGCATAAGAAAAATTGTATCGGGCGCGCCTACAAAAGAGATTGACCGCCCCCGGAAAGGGAGGCTATAAATCATTTTTTCCTGGAACTGAATCCGGGGCATGAGGCTCCAGCTCCAGCACGGGCCTTATCCGCGTGAAACCTTTTGAGGAGATTTTTCAATGCACAGAATAACAGCGACGCTGTTCAGCGGCTTTTTTGTCGGTCTTTTGCTGCTTTTTGCGGCGGGGCCGGCGTTTTCCGCGCCCAAAACATATGTGACCCTGCCCTTTGTCGTCAATGGGCCGGCAAAGTATGCATATCTCGATCAGGCCATTCCGCAGATGCTCGGTTCGCGCCTTTACTGGAAGGACAATTTCCAGCAGATTGCCGCCACGGCCGGGGTAGCCGCCGCGAAGGACGAGGCGGCCGCCGCCGCCTCCCAGGCTGCCGTCGGTGCGGATTACGCCATTTGGGGCACCGCCACCATTCTGGGCGAGGATTGCAGCATTGACGTCATGGTGCGCGACGCTTCCGGTCACGTCTGGCCGCATGCCATGACCACCACCATCAGCGGCTTGATTCCGTCGCTCCAAATCGTTTCCGACAGCATCAGCGCCGAGATTTTCAAGCGCCCGGTGCAGCAGGCCACGGCTCAGACGCGCACCACCCAGGCGCCGCCTCCGCTGAACCCGGACCTGATGGTCAACGAGACGGGCGACGGTACATCGCCTATGAACCCAAACATGCGCATTGAAAGCTATACTTCCGACATGGCCAGCCGCCAGCAGAGTCAGACGCTTTCCTTCTCCTCGAACGGCATGGAAGTGGCCGATCTGGATAATGACGGTGTGAACGAAATAGTCATGCTCGATGACACCAACGTGTACGTGTTCCACTGGAAAGAGGGGCGCCTGCTGCCGCTCGCCGAAATGAAGGCGCCTACCTACCTGCGTTGCGTTAAGGTTGTCTCGTATGATGTGAATAACGACGGCGCCAAGGAAATCATCGTCAACGGCCATGATTACACTGACAAAATGCCCGCCTCCTTTATTCTGAGCTGGCGCGAAGGCCGCCTGACCATGCTGGAGCAGCGCATTCCCTATTTTCTGAACGTGGTCAAGCTGCCGCCTTCGTATAATCCCATGCTGATCGGACAGCAGGGCGAATCCACCCGTGTGTTCCGCCCCGGCGTTTATGAAATGACCACCCGGGGAGGAAAGCTGACGCACGCCGGGAAACTGGTGCTGCCTGATGGCACCAATGTTTTCAACTTCGTCTACCTGCCCGCCAACCCCGATTCCAAGGACGGCGACAAGCTCGTCCGTCTGAGCGGCGTCCAGGAACGCCTGCAGGTGTACACTGACCGGGGCACGCGCCTTTCCGAGACCGACGAGTCGTATTCCGGCACGTCCTCCGGCATTATGGAAGGCTCGGAAATGCCCGGCATGGGCCAGGACCGTTTGGCCACAGGCTCTATGTATTATGTGCCCATGCACATGATTGTGGCCGACCTGGAGCGGGACGGCGTCTACACGCTGCTGATCAACCACCCGGTGTCCACGGCCGCGCAGATTTTCCAGCGCTACCGCAACTATCCGCAAGGCGAAATCGAGGCCCTGTACTGGGATGGCGTGGGGTTGTCGCTGCAATGGAAGACCCGGCGCATCAAAGGCTCGGTGGTGGACCAGGCCCTCCTCGATCTGGACGGCGACGGCAATCTTGATTTGGTGCTCAACATCAATACATATGCGGGCGCGCTTGGCGTCAGCGGCAACAAGAGCATGCTGCTTGTTTATCCGCTGAATACCGGGTCTGACGCCAAGGAAATCCGCTAAGCCTCGCGAACTCAAGCCAATGAAGAGGCCCCGGATTCCGAACGGAATCCGGGGCCTTCGCTTGCACAGCCACTTCCGGTCATGGAGCTGTCGGAGTCGCGCAGGTGAGGTTGAACACATTGCTCTGTTCCTCGGAACCGAACAGGCGCCCATCGCCACGCTTCCGCTGGCCGTCTTGTCGGCGTCTAGCCATATCCGGGCGTTCAGGCCCGGGTGCGGCGGGTTGTCGCCGGCTTCCGCTCCTTCCTCGGCAAAGGGCATGAAAATGTTCCGGTCGCCCAACGCCCGGAAGCCGCCCGCACCGGACGGGCGATCGTCGCCCATGCGCGGCGCCCGGTTCAGCTTCATGCCAGCCCGAGGCGTTCGTTGCCCCAGCGGCCGGAGTTGCCGATCCGGAAGAAGCGCCGGGTCAGGTCGGTGTGTCATCCACC
>JAVBVM010000092.1:0-6053 GCA_031554295.1 Desulfovibrionaceae bacterium
TGCTGGAAGCGCGTGAGCAGTGAAGCCACCTGGCTTAAGGGGGCCATGGCGCGTGAGGCCAGCATGTTGGCGGCGATGAGCGCGCCCATGCTCATCAATCCTTCGGAAACGCGGTACACGCCGGTGATGATCACCAGAACGCTCACCGTCTGGGTGGCGTAAATGGCGGCCGTGACCGAAAGGCTGGAAATAGCCTTGCTGCGTGCGCTGGAAGAGCCGCTCATGGCCACGACCTTTTCCCAGGCGTGGAGCAGGCGGCCTTCGGACATGGTGGTCTTGACCGTTTCCAGGCCGTTGATAATTTCCACCAGCAGCGCGTTTTTTTGCATGTTTTCTTTAAAGCCCGCCTCGGCGCTGCGCTGGGAAGGCAGTTGCAGCACCAGACAGATGATCACCACCACCGGCACGGCCAGCAGCGGAATGAAGCCGATGGGCCCGCCAATGACGAACACGATGGCGATGAAGATGAACAGGAAGGGCAAATCGAAAAAGGCCAGCAGGGTGCTTGAGCTGAAAAATTCACGCAGTGATTCGAATTCCCGCAGGTTATTGGCGAGCGAGCCGGTGGAGTCGGGTTTCGCGTCCATGCGCAGGGCCATGAGCTGGCGCATCAGATGGCTGGCGATGATGGTGTCGGCATTGCGGCCGGCCACGTCAGTGAAGTAGCTGCGCAGATTGCGCAGCACAAAGTCGAAAAGATAGGCCAGGCTTACCCCGATGGCCAGCACCCAGAGCGTGTCAATAGCTTTGTTCGGCACCACCCGGTCGTAAACGTTCATGAAAAACAGCGGGCTGGCGATGGTCAGCAGGTTGATGACCAGGCTCGCGCTGATCACATGCACATACAGGCGCCAAAAATGGGAAATGGTGCCCCAGAACCATTTTTTCGTGTTCAGCAGGCGGATGCTGGTGGCGCGGCGATCCAGCGCGGCTTCGAGTTTGGCGAAAATGGCATAGCCGGTGTATTCCTTGGCCAGTTCAGCCAACGGAACCCGGCGGGAGTTCATGCCGTTTTCAGGGAAAATCACGTCGGCGCTTTCAGCGTCCATGCCGACCAGTACGCAGGCGCGTTCCTGGCGCAGCAGAAGAATGCAGGGCAAGGTGAGAGGCGAAATGGACGTAAGGGTCTGGCGGGACATGACGTTGGCCTGCATGCCGGCGGCGCGCGCGGCGCGCAGGGCCGCCGATGGGTGCAAAACGCCGTCGGAAATAGGCATGCCGGACATCAGGAAGCGCGTGGACACCGGCTTGCCGTTCAGGCGGAACAACGTGGCCAGGCATTCGATCAGCGGCGGCACATAGTTCACGTCGGAAGGATCGAGCCCCGCGACCATGGAAGATGTGTTGGCGGCGGGCTGCTGGGCCTGCTCCCCCTGCTGGGCGCCGGCGGCTTGCCCCCCCTGCTGCATTTGTTCCGGGGAAAAGCCCTGGCTTTTGAGCGCGGCCGCCAGTTCAGGCGGCAGATTCGAGGAGGCGGCGCCCGGAGTGGGCGAGCCGGCCGCCGGCTGCGAAGGGATTTGTTCAGACACGGTGGTATCCTTATTGCGAATGCGAACGTGGCGATAAACACGCTGGCCCGTGGTCCCAAAGGGAGCCGCGCCGACAAGCCGCCGGAACGGATGAACGATAAACCTGATCCGCGGCGGGTCAATATTATTAAAATTTCATGGGAAGCAGGCGGGAAAGCCTTTCTTCACCCCCAAGCAAACGGACCGCTAAACCAAGAAAACAACATTGTTATAAGGTCTATACTCGTTCATGTGCTTCATTGCAACATTTTCTCCTAATTTGTCTTCCACGGCAGTGATTCAGTTCGGCGTCAGCCAAGGAAGGCCAGATCCGGGCGGAGCGAAGTGTGCCAAGACATACATGAGCTTCGCGCGGGGCGAGCCTGACGCGGGATCGGGCTAAAATGGACCATTGCCCCTCCCGGCGGCACTTGAAACGCGGGTCGGGCTGGGCTAAAGTGTGACCGCCGCAATCAAGCGTAAGCTGTTTATAGTATCACCGAGGCCGGCCCACTGGCTTTTTGATCCATTTTTCGGAGGGGACATGACCGAAGCACCGGATAAAAATTTGGCACTGGATTTTGTGCGCGTCACGGAAGCGGCGGCTCTGGCCTCCGCCCGCTGGCTCGGCAAAGGCGACAAGGAAGTGGGCGACGGCGCCGCCGTCGAGGCCATGCGGACGGGCTTTTCTTCCGTGCCCATTCGGGGCCGCGTCTTGATCGGCGAAGGCGAGAAAGACAACGCGCCCATGCTGCGCCGGGGCGAAGAAGTGGGCAGCGGCAAGGGGCCGTCCTATGATGTGGCGGTGGACCCGGTGGAAGGCACGAGCCTTCTGGCCTTTGGCCGTCCCAACGCCATTTCCGTGGTCGGCGTCGCTCCTTCCGGCAACATGTATGATCCGGGGCCGAGCTACTACATGCAGAAACTGGTGGTGCCGCAAGCCGCGCGCGATGTGGTGGATCTCGACGCCCCCGTGCCCGACACCCTGCGCCGAGTGGCCAAGGCGCTGGAAAAGGATGTGGACGACCTGGTCGTTTTCGTGCTCGACAAACCGCGCCATGGCGAGCTGATCCAGCAAATCCGCGCGGCCGGAGCGCGTATCCAGCTGCATACGGACGGTGACGTGGCCGGCGCGCTCATGGTGGTGGACCCGCGTTCCGAGGTGGATGTGATGATGGGCACGGGCGGCACGCCCGAAGGCGTGCTGGCGGCTTGCGCCATCAAGGGCATGGGCGGCCAGATGCTGGCGCGCCTGAACCCGCAGTCCTACCTGGAGAAAGAGGCTCTGCGCGACGCGGGCCTTGATTTGCGGGAAATCCATTCCGTCGACACCCTGATCAAGGATGACGACGTATTTTTCGCGGCCACCGGCATTTCCGGCGGCACGTTCCTACAGGGCGTGAAGTACACGGGCACCGGCGCGATCACGCATTCGCTGGTGATCCGGGGGAAGACCGGCACGCTGCGCTACATTGAGGCGCACCACGACTGGAGCCGCTTGATGAAGATCAGCTCGGTCAAGTATGACTAAACGAGGGTGACGCCTCGCTACCCCACAGGTGGTGTTTTTAAAGGGAAGCGGCAGGCAAAATGCCTGCGGGCCTAGAACTTTTGCACGCCATTGACCCAGAAGGGCACGTTCCTACGCAGGCGCCGCAAACCATACACGTTTGGATCTTTGCGGGATCAACCATGACAAAATGCAACGGATTCTTTCTGTAAAAGATTTTTTGCTTACATGCCGGGATGCATTTGCCGCAATTGCTGCACAACTGGTAATCAATCCTCACATCAATCATGAGTGAGCGCTCCTTGCTTCAGGTTCGCTAAAAGGCCGGGGCCGCCAACCACCAAATGGGGGGGGGTACCGGCCCAAGCCCGCTCTCCTGGAAAAAGGCGGAGCGCTTGCCTAGTCATCTACATGAACCGCTGGCGTAAAGGTGCCCGAGAAACGGCGCTGGGCCGGGGTGGTGTCCGCCTCGTCCGCGTACTTGTTGATGATCAAATCGTACTGGCTGTCTCCATTTTTTAGCTTGTACGTGCCGGCGGCAATCAACAGGCGCTTTTCCGCGTGTACGGCCAGTTCCAGAAACTGGCCGATTATCTCCGCCCCGGCCTGGGGGTCTTGCCGGGCGATGTCCAGTATTACCTCGCCCATTCGGGTAAAATACGGCGAGTATTTGGGCGATGCTTCAGGCCGCTCCTGAGTCTCGGCGGGAAGCGCGGCAAGCGCAATACCGAGGCAAAAAACGAAGGCAAGGACATGGCGGGTCGAGATTTTCTTGAATAGGCGCATATGATCCTCACGGGAAGGGCAAATTTGCGATTAATAATCATTTTCACTTTTTAGACGTTATTATATTGCGTGGAAAAAACAATGGCTAAAACGTAAAAAACAAAAACGGGAAACGCCAGGCGCAACACCAGCCGGTTGTGAAATGTAATTTTTTTGCATGCAAATGCGCGTATCGCGCACTCCAGAATAGCCGACCGTCAGGCGCAGACCATCCCGAGATAAGCAAGTCTGTCTCGGGATGGTCTTGAATAGTGAAGGTAGTTCCCACGTTGTTTTTTATGTGACGAAAAACGCCCCCGAACTTTTACAGGCCGGGGGCGTCAATAAGGGTTTATATTCCGGATTACAGCTTCGCCGCTTCCTCAACCATTTCAAATGCTTCGATAATGTCGCCGTTTTTCACGTCGTTGAAGTTTTCCAGGCCAATGCCGCATTCATAGCCCTTGAGCACTTCCCGGGCGTCATCCTTGAAGCGTTTGAGCGAGGAGATCTTGCCGGTGTAGACCACCACGCCGTCGCGCAGCAGGCGCACGCCGGCATTGCGGGTGATTTTGCCGTCAGCCACATGGCTGCCCGCAATGGTGCCGATTTTCGGCACGCTGAAGGTCTGGCGCACCTCGGCCTGGCCAAGGTACACTTCCTTGCTGACCGGGGCCAGCATGCCTTCCATGGCGCTTTTCACTTCCTCCACCAGCTTGTAGATGATGTCGTAGAAGCGGATTTCCACCTTTTCCTGGTCGGCCACATCTTTGACTTTGGCCGTGGGCCGCACATTGAAGCCAATAATGATGGCGTCCGAGGCCGAAGCCAGCAGGATGTCCGATTCGGAAATCGCGCCCGCGCCGCCATGGATGATGTTGATGCGCACCTTTTCCGTGCTGAGCTTGTGCAGGGCTTCGAGAATGGCTTCGAGCGAGCCTTGCACGTCCGCCTTCACCACCAGGTTGAGCACCAGGGCTTCCTTGTCGTCGGCGCGACGGGCCAGGAACGTTTCCAGGGTGACTTTGGATTCGCGCGCCAGCTCTTTCTCGCGTTGCTTAATGGCGCGGGAACCGGCAATACGGCGGGCCAGCTTTTCATCGGGCACGGAAACGAATTCCTCGCCCGCTTCAGGCACGCCTTCAAAGCCCTGCACTTCCACAGGCATGGACGGGCCGGCTTCGTTCGCTTTTTTGCCCTGGTCGTCGAACAGGGCGCGCACGCGGCCGCTGAACACGCCACAGACAAAGGTATCGCCCTGGTGGAGCGTGCCTTCCTGAATCAGCACAGTGGCCACCGGGCCGCGCCCTTTATCGAGCTTCGCTTCAACAATGCGGCCGCGCGCCGGTTTGTCCGGGTTGGCCTTCAATTCCAGTATTTCCGCTTGCAAGGCGAGAATTTCCAGCAAGTCGTCAAGGCCCTGGCGCGTTTTCGCGGACACCATGGAAACGACGGTGTCGCCGCCCCAGGCTTCGGCCACCAGGCCGATTTCCGCCAGTTCGCGCAGAACGCGGTCCGGGTTGACGCCGGGTTTGTCAATTTTGTTGACCGCCACCATGATCGGCACGCCGGCGGCGCGCGAATGGTTTACGGCTTCGCGGGTCTGTTCCATGACGCCGTCGTCCGCGGCCACCACCAGCACCACCAGGTCGGTAACCTGGGCGCCGCGCGCGCGCATGGCCGTGAAGGCTTCGTGGCCGGGCGTGTCCAGGAAGACAATCGACCCCTTTTTAGTTTCCACGTGGTAGGCGCCGATATGCTGGGTAATGCCGCCCGCTTCGCCCTCGGTGACGTGGGATTTGCGGATAGCGTCCAGCAGCGAGGTCTTGCCGTGGTCGACGTGGCCCATAATGGTAACCACGGGCGGCCGGGTTTTGAGGGCTTCCGGCGCGTCGGCTTCCTTGGGGATCAGATAATCCTCCTCGGCAAAACCCACCTTTTCCACTTCATAGCCGAATTCCGAAGCCACGACGGTGGCTGTTTCAATGTCCAGGGCTTTGTTGATGGTGGCCATCACGCCCAGGCCGAACAGGACCTTGATGATTTCCGTGGCCTTCAGGCCCATCTGGTGGGCAAGGTCCGAGACGCGGATGAATTCATCCACGCGAATTTTACGTTTGGCTGCCTTGAGGGGCTGCGTAGACAGAGGACGCGCCTGCTCGCGGTTTTTGCGGCCTTTTTTGCGGCCGCGCGACCAGGTGCCGTCATCAACATCCATCTCTTTACGGCGCTTGTTGAAATCGTCTCCGCCGGAAGAATCAAACTCCACC